>JACPSF010000054.1 GCA_016193385.1 Deltaproteobacteria bacterium | reverse complement strand
GCCAGGTCCGGCTGGGGCAGGATATCGGTCCCGGCTCGGACCAGCCCGGAGTACACGTTCTGCATGATGTTGACGTCCCATCCGATGCGAGTCGTATGGGGATCGAGATCGGCGGCGTCCCGCTCGCCGCCGATGCGGAGAGTGCCGCCGGGCTTGGCCACAGCCCGAGGTTTCGGAGCTTGCTTCGGGGCTGGCGCGGCGGCCAATGGTTGAGCGGCGGAGATATAGGCTACCGCCACGACGAGCGCAAGAGCGGCGGGTGCCAATCTTCCCAGCGGTCCAAGAGCTCTGATCCTGCTCGAAATATTCGTCTGATTCATGGATCCGTCTCCTCTCCCAAGCTTTGTGGCCGGATTTTTTCACATCCATAGTGGCATGGCAAGAGACACCTGTTGTAAGATTTCTCCGGTCGGAGCAGAATGCGAACACCGAATCGTGACATGGGAGAGACACATGGTCGGCCACAGGGGGTTTCGAGACGCGGATCTTGCGTTCGTAAACGGACGAGTGATCACCGTGAATGAACGGGACGAGATTGCCGAGGCCGTGGCGGTAGTAGGCAATCGTATTGCTCGAGTCGGCTCCAATGAATCGATAAGGGAGTTGGTGGGCAATTCCACCCGAGTGGTGGACCTGGCCGGTCGGGCTTTGACGCCGGGGTTCGTCGAGAACCACATGCACATTCCTAATGCGGCGGCGAACCGGAAGTGGGTGGACTGCAGTCCGGAGGCCGTCTCCTCGGTCGATGAGATCGTCGCGGCGGTAGCGAAACGCGTCGCCAAGACACCGCCTGGCACGTGGGTGCTGGGGTGGGGATTCGACCACCATCGGCTGAAGGAGCGACGCTACCCCACCCGACATGACCTGGATCCGGTCTCGCCCAATCATCCTGTCGCTCTTCGCCACCGTGAGTCCATGAGTTGGACGGCGAATACGGCAGCGCTGCGCCGGATGGGAATTCAGGATGAGACTCCTGATCCTCCCGGCGGCCCGATGCTACGGGATTCGCACGGTGCTCCACTGGGGCCTATGTGGGACAACTGCCGGGCGGTCTTCATCTTTCCCGCTATACCGAAGCCGACCCTGGAAGAGTTGGTGGAAGGCTATGAGTGGGTTAACCAATACCTGAACGGGCTCGGGATTACCAGCGCGGACGAGGCCGCCATCCGTGGCGCGCAGGAGCTTCAAGCCTGGCAACTCCTGCGCGAGCGCGGCAAGCTCACCGCTCGCATCTACTTGAATATCTACCCGGTCTACGGCACGGGTTGGGATAAAAACACAACCGCCTATTCGATCTTCCGTTCGGGCCTATCCACAGGCTTTGGCGATGACTGGCTTCGCCTCGGTCCCGTCGTGATCGGCATCGACGGTGGCGTGCAAGGGCAGACGGCGGCCCTGTATGAGCCTTACTCGAATGATCCGGCCGGGATCTACCGGGGCAGTTTTCGCGTCACCCCCGAGATGGCCGAAGAATTCTGTCTTGAGGCGCACCGGGCCGGCTTTCAAATCGCCGCTATCCCCCATGGCGATCACGCCATTTCCGTCACCCTGGACGCGATTGAGAAAGCCATGCGCGCCCACCCGCGCCCGGACGCGCGCCATCGCCTGGAGCATGCCTATCTCTGGAGCGCGGAGTCGATCGATCGAGCGGCCCGCCTGAAAATTATCTACAATGGACAGCCGCCGATTCTCGAAGTGCTGGGCGAGGCGTGCACGGTCGAGGCCTGGGGCGAGAAGCGGGCGCGGTTCGCTTTTCCTTACCGGGCGCTCCTGGCGCGAGGCGTGGTCTGCTCCGGCGGCTCGGACATGCCGATCGTGACCTCAGACCCTATGCTCGGGATCGACTGCCTGGTCAACAGACGCCTCGATCCACGTCCCGGTGGTCGCGTGCTGAACCCGGACGAGCGCCTGTCGGTGCTGGAAGCTATCCGCGTCTACACCTATAACGGGGCCTACGCGCACTTCGAGGAGAGATCCAAAGGCTCGATCGAGGAAGGGAAGCTGGCGGATCTGGCGTTGCTCTCCAAAGACATCCTGGCGGTGCCAACAGAAGAAATTCGGAATATCACCGTCGACATGACCATGGTGGATGGAAACGTGGCGCATGAGGTTGCGTAGTTAGGGCTGATCAAGGGGCCGGAGGACGCGCATGGACGATGTACAGCGGCGGGTGCTGGAGGAAATTCGCGAGGACGAACTCGTCGCCATGACGGTCGATCTGGTGAATTTCCCGAGTCTTGCCCGGCGTTTAGCCGAACTCAAGATGCGGGTTCGCCTTCAGGAGGTTGAGCCAGGACGCAACAATGTGATCGGACGTTTGCCCGGCAAGAAGGGTCGACCGACGCTCCTTTTCAGCGGACACCTAGATACCAGTACCACCGGGCGCGAGATGGAAACGTGGGGGGGTGGCTATAGCGCCGAAAGCTTTGGCGGCGGCCAGGTGCGCGCCGACGTGGCCAACGGGTGGATCCGCGGTGTCGGCGCATCGAACATGAAGGGCGCGTTCTCGGCATACTGGGGCGCCATTCGGGCGCTTCAGCGCGCGGGCGTGAAGCTGGCCGGAGACATCCTCGTGACTGGCGTGGTCGGCGAGACCGAAAAAGCCCCGGTCGACCAGTATCAGGGGGCAGAATTTCGTGGTGGAAAAGTTGGCTCGCGTTATCTCGTGACCCATGGAGTGACCGCGGACTTCGCCATCATCGGCGAACCGACGGGCATGCGCCTGCAGATCGGGGAGACGGGTTACTGCTTCGCGAAGATCACCGTCTATGGCAAGTCCCAGCACACGTGGTGCAAGGAATTTGGCGTCGATCCGATCGAGAAGATGACGCGGGTCGTCACGGCGCTCAAAGCCTGGGAACCGGTCTATCGGCAGCGGCATCCCCATCCGTTCATGGAGGCCAGAATCGGCATCGGCGCCATCCAGGGCGGATACCCCTACAAACCCTCCAAATGTCCGGCGCCGCTCTGTAACCTGTACGTGGATCTGCGCCTGGTGCCGGGCCAGAGCTTCATCGAGACAAAGCGCGAACTCGAGGCGGTGCTGGATGAGCTGAAAGCTGATGACCCCGATTTCCGAACCGAGGTCGATTTCTACCTGACGGGCAACGGCTACGAGCTCCAGCGCCATGCCCCGCTCGTAGTGGCCCTGGAGCGGGTCCACCGTTTCGTCTACGGCGAGCCGGTCTCCTTTGCGGCGCCCAGTCGCTATGCCGTCTCGAGTGATGCTGCGCCGATGTTCGAGTACGGAATCAGTGGCCTGACCTATGGCCCCGGCGGAGTATCGACTGCGGGCTTGTTTACCGTGTATGACGCGGGCCAGCAGCAAAGTGAAGTCCTGAGCGTCGAGCATCTTGTCAAAGCTGCCGGGGTCTATGCGCTCGCCGCTCTGGAACTGTGCGGCTCTGTCCCAGGGGCGTCGGACTGACCCGCTGACGCCTCGGTGTGGCTGCAGGCGCTAGTGCGGAGTACAAGTCGGAGGTAGGGATGGCAGAATCTCCCATCGGGTATACGGCCTTGATCGACCGCCCCTCACTTCGCTGGCCGGGCGGAGCGCGCGTGGCGTTGTGGGTGCAGGTGAACCTGGAGCATTGGGAGAGCGATGGCTCCGGTACGACCTTGCCCCCAAGTCGATCTCCATCACCTGTCCCTGATCCCAAGAACGCGGGGTGGCGTGACTACGGTGCGCGCGTCGGCGTCTGGCGCCTCATGGAGATGCTCGACAAGTACGCCATACGTGCCTCAGCGCCAACGAACGCCGAAGTGTGTATTTACTATCCCGAGGTGGTGCGGGAGGCCGTGCGGCGCAACTGGGAACTGATGGGTCATGGTATCAACAACTCGCGCACCCTCAACGGGGTGCAGGAAGATGAGGAGCGACGGGTCATCCGCGCGAGTATGGAGGCGCTGGCTGTCGCTGCAGGGCGGCCCCCGAAAGGCTGGCTCGGGCCGGGACTGGTTGAAACGTTTAACACGCTGGAGCTTTTAGCCGAGGCGGGCATCGAATACGTCTCAGACTGGTGCAACGATGACCAGCCCTATCCCATCGACGTCCGCACGGGCAGGCTGATCGGTGTACCCTACTGCATGGAGATCAACGATATCTACGCCTTCCTTGGCGCCGGTCTCGACCCCGAACGTTTCTATCAAATGATGCGCGACCAGTTCGACGCGCTCTATGCGGAGGGCGCTCGGACGGGACGCATCTTCGGTCTCTGCTTGCATCCGTTCATTGCCGGCCAGGCCTACCGATCCAAGTGGATCGACAAGGGACTGGACTACATTCTCCGCCATGATCACGTTTGGGTCGCGACCGCCGAGGAGATCTCCGACTGGTATTACCAGCAGTATTATGCAGATGCTTTAGCGCGATTGCGGCAGCGAGCCGCGACATTACCCGCCGCGCATCTCGCCAAGCCCAGGTGATAGCTGGACTTCGCCGGTTCGATCCCGATCGCCCGCTCCAATTTTTTTCCGCAACCCCTCCAGTAAATTCGGCAGTAACGCAGGCTCCTGTGGACACTGTAAATCAGCATGACGTCGGTGTTGACAACCGTCACGTGACAGCTTACGCTTACTCGTGATCAAAACGTTTGCCGATCGGCACACGGCAGAATTGTACGCGACAGGGAAATCAAAGATTTCCTCCAGAGATTTGGAAAAGGGCATTGCGGAGATTGGAATACCTGGATTTGGTGACACGCTTGGACGACTTGAAGGTGCCCCCAAGCAACCGACTTCATAAGCTGGAAAGGGACCGGGAAGGCCAGTATTCCATCTCTGTGAACGATCAGTGGCGGATTTGCTTTCGGTTTGTGGATGGCGACGCTTATGACGTCGAGATGACAGATTATCACTGATACGAGGTGTGATATGAGCATTCCCAACAAAAGACAAAGGAAGGTTCGCCCCACCCATCCAGGCGAGATGCTGCGTGAGGATTTCTTGCCGGATTACGGGCTGACGGTAGCGAATTTTGCAAAAGCCCTTGGGGTGTCGCGTCAGACTATCAATGAGCTGCTTCGGGAGCGGCGGGCGGTGAGTCCCGAGATGGCGTTGCGTCTCTCGCGTCTGTTCGGCAATACCCCTGAATTTTGGCTGAACGCGCAGCGCGCCGTCGATCTTTGGGATGCGGCAAGGAACATAAAGAGCAAGATTGAACGCATTTCGCCATTGAACGCCGCATAACAACTGGTTCGAGCAGCCGGTCAGCCGCAAAGCGTTAGCCGATGCACGAGGCATGTGTTAGAATACCGCAGTGCCAACGGTCTTGACGAGCGGTCCGTACCGCGTGTATTTCTTCAGCCACGAACCGACTGAACCTCCGCACGTCCACGTGGACCGAGACGATCTGTCGGCGAAGTTCTGGCTTCGGCCTTTGGCACTGGCGCGGAATTTCGGGTTTCCACCAGGAGAACTGCGGAGAGTCAGAGCCCTGATCGAAGAGAATCGAGGAAAACTGTTGGAGGCATGGTATGGGCATATTGGCGCTAAGCGCTGACGAGCGGGTACGGGATGTGCGTGTCTCGGAAGACACGTTGATGGTCGATTTGATGGACGGTCGGACTATCTCCGTGCCCTTGGTTTGGTATCCGAGACTGTTTGGTGGGACGGCGAAACAGCGGTCGAATTGGAAGGTATGCGCCGCCGGTTACGGCATCCACTGGCCAGACCTCGACGAAGATCTCAGCACGGAGGGCTTGCTACGCGGCGCACCGGCGCCCGCACGCTCGGTGCGGCGCCTAACGATCCGCTCCAGGCAACGGCGAAAAGCGCGCTGAGCGCGAGCATTAGACAGAGCATTAAACGGGCAGACTCCTTTTCCAATATTTTTATCGCTCCTTGATTCCCATCCTGAACTTGCCCTATTTTATGCCGAAATAACTTGGGCTGATCGCTAGTGTCCTGGAACTAAAGTTCAGTTAATAAATCTGGGACCGTTTCATGAATATTTTTAGATTTCAAAAGCTTGTCATCCTGAACAAAGTGAAGGATCTCACGGCTTTAGAGATTCTTCGCCTCCGGCTCAGAATGACACCAGTTATTAAACGGATTTCTGAGACAGGACACTAGATTCGGTCACACCTTTGCAGTTTTCATATTGGGGGCCGGGGAGGGTCCTGGATGGGTGTCTCGGCAGATGCGCCATACTTCGGCTAAAATGTTATGGCGACGATACGCGCGTTGGTGGCCGCAAGTGGCTCGGTCGGATGGTAGCAGGGCTGAACAGTGGTCGTATGAGGAAATGAGAAAGTTCCGCCGGTAGCAAGTAGTGAATCCGGGAGGCTTCTGACGAACGGTTAGAGGGAGTGTACGGAAATGGCAAGAATTGTTCGATCTGACTTAATCAATCGTCTGGAGCAACACGAAGACAGCTTCGTAGAACGAAAACCGAATGCTTCGGACCTCGAGCCGACACTGGTTGCCTTTGCAAACTCGGTCCCAGAAGGGAGAGAGGCGATCATCTATTTGGGTGTTCGTGACAACGGTGAAGTTATTGGCGTTGAGAATACCGACTCAGTTCAGAAAAAGATCCAGAAAATGTGCGACGAAATCTGCTATCCTCGTATCCATTTCACAACGGAGATCTTTGTTCGGGAGGGGAAAACTGTTCTTGCAGTTGTAATCCCTCCCAGCGGCGCAAAGCCGCACTTCGCGGGGCCGGCCTACATTCGCCATGGGTCAAAAAGCATTAAGGCCACGCCGGAGCTGTACAACGACCTGATCACGAGTCGTCATGCTAAGGCCGAGGAGTTGCTCCGTTACAAGGATAAACCTGTTAACGGCTTCACTCGAAAGAGGGTGTTGGGGAGGCCGGAGTTTGCCGCCGTAATGCAAGGAACCTCTTATCGGGCAAAGCCACGTTACGAACAATGCCGAATTCTGCGGGTCACGCCGTTTTATGTGACGCTGGAGGTGACTGGGAGCGGTGCATCATTCTCAGAGCCTCTCCGAAACGTGGAGATTTCGTATGACAACGAGAAAAGCCAACCTTTGCTGATTGTGCGCTTCGATGAGTCCTGATTAAGCCATGCGTATGCAGGCGAAATTTAGGTTACGGGCACAGAAAAGACGGGGGATGGGGGGACGTTCCGAGTATGTATAGAGCTAAAAAATGAGAGACATGAAAATCTTCCGGATGCAGGTATGATAGTTAATCTGTCCATGGACCTTCCCAAGCCGAACGTCGCGGGTTCGATCCCGGTCGTCCGTTCCATTTTATCCAAAGTTTATCGCCCCTTGATCCTATCCTAAGCTTGCCCTAGACAGGAATTTTTGTCCTCTGTCGAGAAATAAAAAACGTGGACTTTCAACATCCTCCGAGGTCGAGCAGTCCGGCCGAGCGAATCCCTCATTTGGGATGGGCAGTGAGATTGAGGAGGTGGTAGGTGTCGCCCTTTATCTGAAAATAAAAACGCCACGCTCCGCTGACCCGGGCCTGCCATACATCGTTGGCCTCGTCGTACTTTTTGGCTCGTAGGGAAGGGTGGCGAAGGTTTTGGAGCAAGAGAACCAACTTCCGGTCAAAAGCTCTCTGGATGTGAGCGGGAGCGTTGGCGTGGCTCCTGGCAAACTGCGGGGTGATGAAGTAGCGCACTAACGGGTTTTCTTCTTTAGCTCCCTCGCCTTGCGGTGTAAAAAGCGGATACCCTCCTGGGCAGTCTTGAAGGGGCCGTAGGCTTTCCCTTGTCGGACTTCCGCTAGGGCTATCGCAAGATCGCGGTCGATCACGCTCTTAGGGGTAAGGGTAATCTTCTTGCCCGTAACTTCTGCCTCCAAAACATCACCCACATCCAACCCCACCTTCTGGCGCACCGAGGCGGGGAGGGTAACCTGGTATTTCTCTTTGACTTTGACTAAGGCCATAGGGAATTCTCCTGCTGGAAAGTTAGAAAGTCCAACTAAACCCATGCTATAGGATGCCCGAATGTCTGTCAAATCGAGCCGTTTGGACGTCGCCGGCTCGATCCCGGTTGCCCGCCCCAAAACTTTTGAGGCGTCTGGAGAAATTCTCGTCACCTTGCGCAGATATCGTATCGGCTTGGGTGGCGTTTTGCCACCCGGGGACGGTGGCGATTTTTTACAACCAGAGCAATTGGAGAAGTATATGCACAGCCAGGACAGCGGCCACACTGAAGGGAATGCTAATTTTCATAAACTCCCAGAGGTTGATCTGATAACCGCGCTTTTCCAGCATCCCGCAGGCCAGCACATTTGCCGTAGCCCCAACCGGGGTAATGTTGCCTCCGATCCCCGTCCCCACCAGCATGCCAAAATAGAGGGGCCAGGGACTTATGCCCAGGGACTGCGCTAGATAGCTGCAAACCGGGATCATGAGAATCGTGTACGGGACGTTGTCCATGAAAGCCGAGAGGATTACGGAGATCCAGGTGAGGATGAGGAGATAGACGGTCGGGCTAGTCAAGCCTGTTCCGGCCAGCCAGCCTGCAATATCCTTGAGCAGCCCAACCTTTTCGACGGCGCCGATGACGATAAAGATCCCGATCAGAAACCACAGGGTATCCCAGTCAAAATCCGCGATCATCTCCCGCACTACCCTGCGCTCTATGAGAAGGGCGGATCCGCCGACCAGGACTCCGATGATACCCGGATGGTTCATGGATACCGGCGCCAGGATTGTTTTGACCTCCGGATAGCTCATCAGCGCCAGCGCCACGATGCTCAATATAAAAATGATGAGAGCCCCGTATGTTATTCGGATCTTTTGTTCGGCCAGATCGACCGAGTTGTTGAGATCCCGAAACTGAAAGAGGAGCGTCAACAGGGCGACGATCACCCCGACAACCGACAATGTCCCCAGGCTCATTTTTCCCTGAAACCAGTAAAAATCGAGAAAGCTCATGCCCGTGGCCATGGCCAGGATCAGCGCGGGAGGATCCGCTACCATGGTGACGGTGGTCACGACGTTGGAGCTGATGGCGAGGCAGACCAGATAAAGGAAAAGAGATGCCTTGAGGCGCTCAGCCATCTCTATAGCCAGGGGAGCCAGCATGATCACGACTACCGGGTTGGCCATGAAAGCGGACAGAAAGGCGGACAAACTGCAGAGAAAGAGGAGAGCGTATTTTTCCTTCTTTATTCTGGCCAGCACATAGGAAGCGATGAGAGCTGGAATCCTGCTCTCCCTGAAACTGAAGGCGAGCATGCCGTAGCCCCAGTAGATGGCCAGGACATCCCAGTCAACCATCCGGAGCAGCGCGGAGCTTGGAGAAGTAATGCCGAGAGCAACCAGCAGCGCGGCCGCTCCCAACGAGACGTAAACGATCTTCACGTTGCGGTAGAGGATCAGACCGAAACAAACCGCGAAGATCGCCAACGCGAGCCATTTTTCCGCCGTAGGGTCAAAGAGGTGATACCAGCTCATTTCGGCCACCATTTATGCATTAAAACGCTGTGAAAATGCAATCCAAAAACGCTGAGAAGACTAACCGCCCAGAGCGCTTCTTGGGCCTTGAGACGATCCCCGCTAATGCATGATGGCGCCGCCCTCGACGACGAGGAGCTGGCCGGTCATGAAGTCGCTATCGGCGCTCGCGAGAAAAAGCGCGGTGCCGACGATGTCCTCGGGCGTCTCGATGCGGCTGAAGCAACGCTGGGCGCTGCCGGTCTCGCGGCGCTTTCGGACCTCATCGGTCACGACCTCTTCGCTCATAGTTGACCCCGGTGTCATACAGTTAACGTTGATGTTCCAGGGGCCGAGCTGTCTCGCCATGACGCGCGTGAGCGCGACGACGCCGCCTTTGGAGGTCGTGTAATGGGGCATATTGCCCGCGCCCGTAAAGAAAGTGCCTGAGGCGATGTTGATGATCTTGCCGCTCTTCTGCCGTTTCATGATCGGGATCACGCCGCGGCAGCAGAGAAAGAATCCCCTGAGATTGACCTGCATGACCCTGTCCCATTCCTCCAAAGGCAATTCCTCGACCGGCCCTTTCCATAGCTGCTGCGTGACGTAGATTGCGGCGTTGTTGAGCAGGACATCGATTCGCCCGAACCGGTCTACGGATTCACGCATCAGACCCTCAACGCTCGGGTAGCTCCTGACGTCGGTGGCGCGTGCCCAGGTAGAAAGCCCTGCGTTGCCTAACGTGTCAGCGACCGCCTGGCCTGCCTTTTCGTCGATATCCGCGATAACGACGTGGGCGCCCTCCTCGGCGAACCGTCGTGCATAAGCTTTGCCGATCCCGTGGCCCGCACCCGTAATCACAGTGACTTTGTTCTGCAACCTCATGATAAACCCTCCTTGAACCGGTGTGACCGAAAATGGAAATTCCCTAACCCGGCCCGGTTTTCATCTTGCCTGTCCCTCATGACCCGTCTTTGGGGTGGACAGGGATTGGGAAAATGGGATAATCATGGCTAATTTCGGGGGAAAAACAAGGGGAAAACACAGGCTGCGTAGTCGCTGGTTTTATGCCGCTTGTCGTCAAGTGTCCGATTTGTCAGGCTCAAGTGCCCTGGGAAGGGAACCCGCACCGCCCCTTTTGTTCCGAGCGCTGCCAACTCGTCGATCTCGGCTCTTGGACCGAGGGCCGCTATCGCATTCCCGGAGCAAAGCTGGAGCAAAAATCTGACCAGGAAGGCGGCGATGACGAAGAATCTTCCTAATTGATCTGCTTCTATGGCTATTCACGTGACCGCTGTGGTTGATGCCCGGGCCGAGATCCATGACGGGGCTGAGATCGGTCCCTACGTGGTGATTGACGGTCCGGTAAAAATCGGCCGCGGCACCCGGGTGATGGCTCACGCCTTTCTCACCGGCTGGACCGAAATCGGAGAAGACAACCAGATCCATGCCGGTGCGGCCCTCGGCGATGCGCCTCAGGACAGGGCCTATCAGGGCCAGGAGAGCTATCTCCAGATCGGCAGCCACAATATTTTTCGCGAGCATGTTCAGATTCACCGGGGCACGGGGCCGGGCTCCGCGACCGTGATCGGGAACCACAATTTCCTGATGGCCGGCTCTCACGTGGGGCATAACTGCCGGCTCGGCGACCACATTGTGATCGCCAATGGCGCTCTCTTAGGCGGTTATGTAGAGGTGGGGGATCATGCTTTTATCTCCGGCAATTGCGTCGTGCATCAGTTCGTTCGCGTAGGAAAATTCTCGCTGATGCGGGGGCTGAGCGCCACCAGCCGGGATGTCCCGCCCTATTCGATCGTGGACTGGCAGCACACGGTGCGTGGCGTGAACGTCGTGGGACTCAAGCGTGCCGGTTTTGACGAACGGATCATCCGGGAACTCAAAGAAGCCTTCCGGATTTTGTTTCGCAAGGGTCGAAATCTTTCTCTCGCGGTCCAGGAGATCGAAGCCAACGGCGAGCTTTCTCCCGAGCTGACTACGCTTGTGGAGTTTGTCAAGGCCTCGAAGCGGGGAGTCTGCTGCGGCGCTTAGGGCTGGGGAGGCGGAGGTGTTGGGGAGGCCATCTGTGTCTGGAAATGGTTGGGGCCGGGTGGCCCGATGAAGATGACCGGCTCTACACCCTTAAGGTGATTCGGCGTGATGACATAGTTGCCTCCGACCGCCGGATAAATAATGCTGTTCGCGACATCCGGGCTCCCGGCGCTGAGCACGTAGCCGAGTCCTCCCGTGATTAGGCCGAGGGCGGCGTAGGTGATCTTCAGCGGGCTATAGATGACGCTCGCTAGGACGGAGCCGACCCCGTACCCCAGGTCTTCTCCGACCGGGGGTGTTGATTGGACAGGGGGCTGCGGTTCGAGAGGAGCTTCGGCGGCGGTTAGAACCCCGGAGCCAAGAAGCAGGACAATAAGGAGGCTAAGGGTTAAAGTTTTATTTAGAATAGCTTTCATGAGCGGGAGCATACCACAGCTCCCGGCGCCTAGTCAAAATTTTCTTCTAGCCTTGAGCGGCAGATCGGTCCCCGGGCGCGAAAAAGCGCTCGTAACAGCCCCGAATTCGCTCCCGCCTGAGCTCGTAATCCTCCAGCAAGAGCTCTCCCGCACCCTTCCGTCCGCTGCGCGGCCCCTTGCCGGGGGCCTTATACCCCATGGCCCGCGCGATGCCCTCAAGCTTGTCCGCCTCGCGCTCCAGGACGTCGAGCGACAGGCCGCTTTCCAGGCGCAAGCGATGGTCGAGCCTGCGAAGGAAAAGGTAACCCTGAGAGAGCAACCGGTATTCGCTCTGCTTTAAGATTTTATGCTCGCGCAGGGCGCTGAGGGCGGCCAGGGTTCCCCGATGCCGCAGTTTAGGGGCGCGGAATCCGTAAGATAACTGGAGCATTTGCGCGAGAAATTCGATGTCGACCATCCCTCCCAGTCCCTTTTTCAAGTTGAACCGGGAGAGGTCCTCGTGCGCGAGTTCCCGCTCCATGCGCATCCGCAGGTGATGGATCTCCGCTATGTCCTCGCGCGTGAGCCCCTGGCTCCTATAGGCAAAGGCCTCGGCGATGCGCTCGGCCTCGGCGCCCAGGCCGCGATCGCCGGCGACCCAGCGCCCCTTGATCAAAGCCTGCCTCTCCCAGAGCAGGGAGCTGCTCCGGTGATAGTCGCGGAAGGCCTCCAGGGAGGAGACCAGCGGACCGGATCTCCCCGAAGGGCGTAGTCTCATGTCGATCTTATAGAGAATTCCCTCTTCGGTGGGGGCCGAGAGAAAGGTGATGAGTCTCTGCCCGAGCTTGACGTAGTACTCGTGCGCGCTAAGGCGCTGCGAAGGTCCGTCTTCGCCTCGGGCTTCATCCGGCGCATCGTAGATGAAGATGAGGTCCAGGTCGGAGTTGTAATCGATCTCTTTCCCTCCCAGTTTTCCCATCCCCAAGATCGCGAATCTCGCTCCCTGGAGCTTGCCTGAGCTTTTTTCCATCTCTTTGGCGGCGAGCCTGAACGCGCACTCGAGACAGGCATCGGCAAGGTTGGAGAGCTGTTCGACCACATCTTCGATCTCCAGGGCGCCTCCTAAGTCGTGAAGGCCGATACGGATGAACTCCTCCGCGCGGTAGCGCCGTAGCGCATTGAGCCGGGCTTCCAGGTCCGCGGCGTCGGCCAGCGCGGTGAGCATCTCTTTGAGTTGCTCGTCCCTGGTTTTGCGCAGCCGAGTCAGATCGAAGCGGATCAGACTGTCCAGGAGTTCGGGGCGCTTGAGAAAAAGGTCGGTCAGGAACTGGCTACTGGCGAAGAGGCTGATGAGGAGGCGCATGGTTTTGGGATTTTCCGCCAGGAGCGTAAGGAGACCCGTGCGCGCTCCCAGCCGGTGGTTGAACTCGGCCAGGTTGAAGAGGGCCTGATCCGGAGAGCCGGATTTGACGATCTCCGCCATCAGCGCCGGGCCCAAATTGCGTAGCGCCTTGAGCCTTCTCGGGCTAGGCGGGGCGAAGGGCTCTCCGTTGCGCACCGCGAGCAGGTTGTGGTACGCCCTTTGCGGATCGCTAAAGCCGAGCCTTGCGAGATTTTCCAGGATGATTTCTTCTTCGTCCAGAACATCCCAGATTTGTTGCCAGCCGCCGCTCGCTTCGGAGGCGATCTCTTTTTGGGCGCCGTAAAAGAGCCGGTCGAACGCTCGGCGCACGCAAGCCGTGTGTTTGAGGTAATCACGCCAGAAGAACTTGCACTCGCCGGCTCCCTTTTGGCGGGAATAGCCGAGGCGGCGGGCCAGAGCCAGCTCCTTTTCTTCGTCATCTGGGATGGAATGGGTATGAGCCTCCTGGACCATCTGGATCTTATGCTCCACGTCGCGGAGAAAGCGGTAGGCGGCGCTCAAGCTGAGGGTTTCCCGCGCTGGGACGTAGCCATGGTGGGCCAGGAGCTTGAGGGCCGGTAGCGTGCTCCGCTCACGCAGGCGCGGCTCATAGCCGCCGTTGACGAGCTGCAGCGCCTGGGTGAAAAATTCGATCTCGCGGATACCCCCCCGCCCGAGCTTTAGATTGCGCTCTTGTTGGCGGGGAGCCAGGAGTTCATGTTCGATTCTCAGCTTCATGTGTCGCAATTCTTCGACGGTGGTGAAATCCAGATAGCGCCGGTAGATGAACGGCTCGATCTCTTTGAGAAAGCGAGCCCCGAGATCCTTTTCGCCCGCAGCGGGTCTGGCTTTGATCAGAGCGGACCGCTCCCAGCACTGCCCCCACGACTCGTAGTAGAGCAGGGCGGAAGCGGTGGACTGAACCAGCGGGCCGCTGCGCCCCATGGGGCGTAGCCGAAGGTCGGTGCGGAAGACAAAGCCCTCGTCAGTCACCTCGCCCATCGCGCGAGTGATTCTCTCCGCCAGGCCGGTGAAGAATTCCCGGGGCCCTTTTTTGCCTTTGCGACCGCCCTCACTCTCTCCCTCCTCCTCCTCGTAGAGGTAGATCAGGTCGATATCGGAGCTGAAATTGAGCTCCTCGCCTCCCAGTTTCCCCATGCCGAGGATGACGAAGCGGTTTTCGCCGCCGCCATGTGGGAGCTTGAGCGCGCCGTAATCCACTTCCAATTCCCGGCGGCAGAAGCGGTAGGCCGCCTCAAGCATGGCGTCGGCAAGCGCGGTGATCTCCCTCATCGTCTCCTCCACGGAGACGCCGGGCATAAGGTCCCGCGCCCCGATGCGGAGATACTCGCGCCGTTTGTGCCGGCGCAACGCCCGGACAAAATCTTCGGAAGAAGTCGGCTGTTTTAAGAGCGGGGCGAGCTCCGTAAGGTGGCTCGAAGCGGTTTTTTCACCGACCTTGATCTGCCTGACAAATAATTCGCCCCACGCCCTTCCTTGCTGCACCAGGTAATCTCCTAGATAAGCGCTGCCACCCAAAAGTTGGATCAGCGCTTGGAGATGCGCAGAAGGAAATTTCTTCCAGCAGGCCAGGCCGCCGCTTTCAATCAGCCTTGCGACGTTGGTGCGGGCGAGGGCAGGGGAGGGGCTCTTCTCGATCAGGTCTTCTATCTTTTCCTGCTCGGCGCGCGAAAGCAGAACTTTCCGGATGTCGTTCACATCATTAGGCTAATCGACGTCATAAAGGTCTGCAAGTCTCCGTGTAGAGAATGAAAATAAGCTCACTGGAACTTTGTTATTACCAGGAAGTAACTTAAAAGTTACCTTTCCCTTTTTTCTTCCCGTCCGCCTCAAAGAACCGCCGTAAAAATTCCTCCGTTAATTCGCCGCGTTGCTGAACTGACACCCAATTTCTTCTGTTTGGCAGGACAATTGCGTTCTCAGTTGGAAAAGCCAATTGGCCTTGCCGCTCCGACGGGTCGCGATCTCTTGGACAGAAGAGCGATTCATTAGTTGATTTTTGAGCCGACGGAGAAAAAGGAAATTCACGAGAGCAGAAAGGAGATTCAAAGATGAAAACGCTTCTGGTTCCGGTGTTGATAATTTGGCTGGCTTCGCCCGGTCTGAGTTCGTCCGCAGCCGCTGAAGAGGCGCAGGTGCCGGTCGAGTCGCTGAAGCGTGGCGGGTACCTGATTCTGTTCAGTCACGGGGAGACGGACAGGAGCCTTCTGCCGCGGGAACAAAGGAAGCCCGAGCCTTCACCAATGGACCTCGCGAATTGCGACATACAAGCCAAACTCAACGAGAAGGGGCGCGAGGATGCGCGCGTGATCGGCGCGGCCTTCAAGACGCTTGGCATCCCGGTCGGTGTAGTGCTCGCAAGTGGCTATTGCCGTACGATGGAGACCGCCCGCATCGCCTTCGGCCGCGCTGACGCGTCGGAGGTCCTGCTTGACCCCCCCTATAAGCCCGCGCCGGGCGCTCCGGTGCCGCCCAGCTTCCCACAGCGAATGGAGGCTCTGAGACGGCTCCTTGCGACTTCCCCTCCGGCCGGGACCAATGCCATTCTCGTGACTCATAGTTCGATTTTATTAAATTTGCTTGGGTCCGAGGCAAAAGCAGGAGAAGCGTTGATCTATAAGCCGAACGGGCAGGGCGGGTTTTCGCTTGTGGCTCGCGTTCTTCCGAAGGGGTGGTCCGTACAGTCCGCGCCGTAAACCGTGATGACGAAGCTCGTCACCAAAACGAAAGGGGGAAGGCTTATGAAAACAATAGCGATAGGCGTGGCCCAATGGTTGAGTCTTTTCGCTGCGTTTCTCTGGCTCCTGCAATCAGTCGGAACCGCTGCAACGGTGCCTGTCGATTGTTCCTCGGCGAGTCTCCAGGCCGCAGTCGATAAAGCCAAACCCGGGGATACCCTTCTGGTGAGCGGCACATGTAATGAGAATGTGCGGATACCAGAGCAATTCGCCAAAATCACTCTAGATGGTAGCAAGGCGGCAACCGTTAACGGCCCGGATCCAAACCGGCACAGCATTGAGATACGAGGGAGGGGAATTACCGTAAAAGGATTTACCGTTACCGGGGGTCGAGGTGGGGTAGCAGTGGGCTGGGGCGGGTCAGCGCTGATAGACGGAAATACCATCCAGAATACCGCGGCCCATGGGGTCACCGTGCATCATGGTAGCTCAGTTGCGATTGTCAACAACGTGATCCAGCGTAACGCAGGGATCGGCATCGAAGTAACGGAAAACTCCTCTGCCCGCATCGGGATCATGGGACCTCCCGATCGGGTCGCTAGTCCTAACACGATTCAGAACAACGGGCAGGAGGGGATCTACGTATATCGCTCCTCTACCGCATTTGTCGTGGGGAATCAGGTCAACGACAACCGGCGAGCCGGGATCAGAGTCGATCGAGCCTCCCACGCCGAAATCGCCAGCAATACCATCAGCAATAATGCCGAAGATGGAGTCAGTGTTGGCAAGGCTTCCAACGTAGATCTGGGCAGTGATACCGGCACCGGTATTTTGAACCTACCCAACACTGCCGCCGCTCCCAATGGCGGTTTCGGCACCCGCTGCGCTGGCGGTGGATCAGTGAATGGCCGTCTAGGATCTCTTACTGGCAAGAAGGGGTCGAAGGCATTCGATAGTAGCTGCGTTGATCGCTTGATTCCGTGAGTTGGCGGATTTGTTAATGCTCCGCCAGGACCACTCCAATGGCTTGCCTGCCGATGCCCTGCTCGTACTTTTGCGTGAACGGGCAAAGTGATATTGTCGGCCCTGTGCTGCGTTCGGAGCGAAAGGCTCGGGTATTGGCTGGGTCGAGTGGGCGAAGGTGGCAACAGAGTCTCGCTGTCGTTGTTTTGGTGGCCAGTATTTGCCTTTTCCCCGCAGGCCTAAATGCAGCGGAGCGTAACGGACCCATCCGGATCGGAGTTTTGACTGAGTCCTGGGGACCGACGCCCCACGTCGTTGGTCTACGCGATGCCCTCCTTGAGATGGGATACCGCGAGAACGAGGATTTTGTCATTGGCGTTCGATTCACGCAGGGGGACGTGGCAGAACTCCCCGTCGCCGCTCGAGAGCTTGTCGAGCAGCGGGTGGACCTCATTTTTACCAGAGGAGGGAACTCGGCAAAGGCAGCGCAGGCGGCAACAAGCCAAATCCCGATTGTCTTTACCGGCGGGGGCGATCCGGTAGGGCTAGGACTCATCCGGAGCTTCGCGCGTCCTGGCGGGAACATCACCGGGATCACGGAGCTCGACCTTGAGTTGGGGGCGAAGCGTTTGGAACTGTTCCGAGATATCATTCCGGGTCTGAGGCGGGTTTTGTTCCCCTACGATGCGGCGGATGCCTATGCGAAGCTGGAGGCCAAAGTGTACCGCGACGCAGCCCGCAGGCTAGGGCTTGTGCTTGTCGAAAGAATCGTTCGGACCCAACAGGAGGCTGAGGCCGTCCTGAGCCAGGTCCGTAAGGAAGAGGCGGGGGGGATCCTTTCGCCGCGCTATGTTACCTCTAATATTCCCGGATTTGTCCTCGAGGCCACATCCCGGCGCTCTCTGCCGACCATGTTTCATTCCCACTATTTCTGGTTGGAGCGTGGCGGTCTGGCCAGTTACGGCGTCAGCACCTACGAGTCCGGTCGTCACGCTGCGCGCCTGGTGGACAAGATCCTTAGAGGAAAGAGGCCGGGTGAGATCCCTGTGGAAGCGAACGTGAGGGCGGAGTTTGCCATCAATTTAAAAGTAGCTCAGACATTGGGTCTCAATATCGTCCCTGAGGTTTTGTATCGCGCGGACAAGATCTTTCGTTGAAACGCAGGATTGTCGCGTCAGGAATCTCAGCCGTGCGTGCAAAGCCTAACCGACGGTGGGGATCGAAGAAAGGAGCGGATGCGATGATTCTCCGGGCTAAGCGAACACGACGTTTCTGTCTGTTTGCTGTGCCGCTCGCGTGGGTTTTGGCTATTGCCCGGGTAGCCACAGCCGTGGAGGTCGGTGACAAGGCGCCGGATTTCACACTCCCCAGCACGACCGGAGGAAATGTCAGTCTGAGGCAGTTCCAGGGGAGGAAGCTAGTTCTATTGGAGTTCTACGTCTCCGACTTCCGCCCGACGTGAACGGGAAACCTTGAGGCCAGGAAGGCCGACTACGGAAAATTCAACGAACGGAACGTTCAAATCCTGGGGATCAGTGCCGATCATCCCTTTTCACAAAGGACGTTTGCGGATTCACTCAAGCTTCCGTATCCCCTTCTAAGCGACCATCCAGAATTGAAGGTCATTCGAAGCTACGGCGTCCTCCAGAAGTATAGTAGGGACCCGAGCCGGCTCGTGGCGCGGCGGTCCTTTTTCCTCATTGATAAGGATGGCATCGTGAGGGGAAGGTGGATCGTGCCGGACGGCGTCCTCTTTTCCAGCGAGGAAATCCTGGCGGTCGTGCGAAACCTGGACGGAACGCAATAAAAAGGTGCCGCTTGGGAACAGGTACGGCAATGAGCAGTCGGCAAGACAGGCAGGACCGCGGGCAATGCAAGCGCGGGGGTCGGCTCCTGAGGCGAAGCTTTGCCATTGCTGTATTCCTGGTGAGCGGAGGGTTGGTGACGAGCGGCCTGGTCGAACTCTTCTTCAGGTACCGCGAGAACGTCGAGGTGATCAGGGCCCTGCAACAAGAAATGGCCAACGGCGCGGCCTTCAAGATCCATCAATTTGTCCGGGACATCGAGAAGACAGTGCGGGTCGCGACCCAAACGCAGTCACTCGTGAACGCTGGGCTAACGAAGGCCTACCGGTTTGACCTGATCAAGCTGCTCAAGAGCACGCCCGCGATGACTGAAGCGAGTGTGCTGGACCTGAGAGGCCAGGAACTGATCAAGTTGTCTCGTATCGAGATGGGTCTCCAGGAAAACCTGCAAAATCTTTCATCCGAAGAGGCATTCATTCGAGCCCGTGGGGGTAAGTCGTACTACGGCCAGGTCTTCTTCGTGCGGGATTCCGAACCGTACATGACCCTCGCACTCCCCATTGAACGGTTTGCCGGCGAGGTCGTTGGCGTCTTAATGGCGAAGGTCAATCTCAAGTACATTTGGGATGTTGTTTCGGAGATCAAAGTGGGTCGGGGCGGTTACGCCTACGTGGTTTCCGGCAGCGGGGATCTGATCGCTCATCCGGACATCAGTATCGTTCTGGAAAGGCGCAACCTTAGAACTCTCGACCAGGTCAAAGCAGCCCTCGCGCGCGAAGGGGGCCCCTTTGCGCCGCAACTTAACTTGGTTGGCCAGAGGGTATTCGCCTCCTATGCCCTGATTCCTGACCTCGGGTGGGCTGTCCTGGTGGAACGCCCGGTCGCTGAAGCCTACGCAACCCTCTATGCTTCGTTAATGAGGACCTCTGTTCTCCTGCTCGTCGGCCTTGGTATAGCGATCCTGGCCAGCGTTGTGATTGCCCGGAGGGTAGTCCGTCCAGTAGAGATGCTTCGGCAGGGTGCAGCGCGGATCGGGAGCGGTGACCTCGACTATCACCTGGAAATAAAGACCGGGGATGAGATACAGGCCTTGGCTGAAGAGTTCAACAAGATGGCGTTCGAACTCCGGGAATCGTATGCTCAGCTCGAACAGAAAGTCGCGGCGCGGACCCAGGATTTAGCCCTTGCGAATCGAAAACTAGACGAGGCAAGCCGCCATAAATCCGCGTTCCTGGCCAATATGTCCCATGAATTCCGCACGCCGCTCAACGCGATCATTGGCTTCTCGGAGGTTCTGTTGGATCCTGCGTTAAAGGTCACCGAAGAGGAACGAAAACAGTTCCTTACTGACATCCTGAACAGCGGCAAGCATCTGCTCAAGCTGATCAATGAGATTCTCGATCTTGCGAAGGTCGAAGCCGGCCGGATGGAGTTGCATCTGGAACGGGCGGTTATCAGTGACCTTTTGGCGTTGGTTCACAGCACCATGCGACCGCTGGCGGCCAAGAAGGCCATCAACCTGAAGGTTGAGAGCGACCAAAAGGTTCCTCCGCTTCTGATGGATAGGGCCCGCATCATGCAGGTTTTGCTCAATCTTGTCGGCAACGCCATCAAGTTTACCCCTGAATCGGGACGGGTTTGGATTCGTGCCGAGGCTGAAAATGGGTTATTGCGCGTCGAGGTCGGTAACACTGGAGTTGGAATCGCAGCAGCCGACCAAGAGCGGATCTTCCTTGAGTTCCAACAGGCTGGCGCGGTGGAGAACGGCGGCAAGCCCGAAGGAACCGGTCTGGGTCTGGCACTGGCTAAGAAATTCGTCGAAGTGCACGGCGGCAAGATCTGGGTCGAGAGCGAGAAGGGCAAAGGGAGCCGGTTTTACTTCACCCTGCCGATTCTCCCCTCACCCTTTCCCTCTCCCCAGCGGGGAGAGGGTTAGAGAGAGGGGAGAAATTTAGGAGGCAAAATTGACCGGAGAAAAAATCTTGCTGGTTGAAGATAATCCTGTGAACCGCCGTCTCGCGGAGTTCCTGCTTCGGTCCCAAGGGTACCAGATCCTTCAAGCAGGTACGGCGCAAGAGGCCTTTGAGTTGCTTAAGTGCGAGCGGCCTGACCTCATCGTTATGGATATCCAGCTCCCTGGGATGGATGGCTTGGAGGCGACGAAGAAGTTGAAGGAGGACCCGATCACGGCTGACATCCCCATCGTGGCCGTGACGTCTTACGCCATGAAGGGAGACCGGGAGAAAGCCTTGTCCGCGGGCTGTGCTGCCTATATTACAAAGCCGATCGATAAGACGACATTCATTCAAGAAGTTGCAAGCCATCTCGGCAGTACCAGAGGTTAGTTGCGCGTAAGGGAAACCCAAACGTTCGGGCAGATGAATTCGGCTTGTGCACGAGTGCTGGTTGTGGATGATGACGCTTCCTCGCGGCGTCTCCTCCAGGTGCGGTTGCGCTCGCTGGAGTGTGAGGTTGTCGTGGCATCCGACGGGCAGGAAGCGCTGGCCTCTATCGCGAAGGAGGCGCCGGCTTTGGTGTTGCTCGACCTCCAGATGCCACGCATGGGCGGGATGGAGCTTCTTCGCAGGCTTCGACGAGACGGATTCGATATTCCAATCATCGTGATCAGCGCCTACGGTTCAATCGAGAGGGCGGTGGAGGCGATGAAGGAGGGAGCCTACGACTTTATTCCGAAGCCGTTCGATCCAGAGCATCTGGAGATCGTGGTGCGGAAGGCTCTGGAACGGGAACGGCTGAAGCGAGAGATAGAAATCTTCACCCATGAGGCCGGCGAGCGCTACCGGCTCGTTGTTGGGCAGAGCGCCAAGATGAGCGAGGCGGTAGATACTGCAAGAAAAGCCGCGTCCAGCAAGGCAACGGTATTGCTTCTCGGTGAAAGCGGGACAGGGAAGGAAATCTTCGCGCGATCGATCCATTGGTGGAGCGAAAGGTGCCGGCGCCCCTTCGTCGCGATCAGCCTTCACCGGGGCACACGAGCTTAAGAGAGGTAAGGTGGAGCTGGCCCATGGTGGAACCGTGTTCCTGGACGAAGTCGGGGACATCTCCGCCGAGTTGCAAACGAAACTTCTACGCTTCCTTCAGGAGCGGGAATTCGAGCGTGTCGGCGGGGTGAGACCAATCAGCGTGGATGTGCGGATCATCTCCGCCACGAATCGCAACTTAGGGGCTGCCGTTAACGACGGTCGCTATCGCGAGGATTTGTACCACCGTCTCAACGTGATTCCCATCACTCTTCCTCCCCTAAGGGAAAGAAGAGAGGATATCCTTCCTTTGGCCCAGAGCTTTCTCGAGCGCCTCGCTAGGGAGACGAAGAAAAGCTTCACGGAGATTTCCGAGGAAGCTCAGGAAAAACTACTCGCTTATGATTGGCCGGGGAACGTGCGGGAGCTGGCTAATGTGATCGAACGAGCTGTAGTTCTTGGGCAGGGTCCAAAAGTGACCGCACACGACTTGCCTCCTGGCATCCTGGCTCAGGAAAAGCCGTCTCATCTGGACAGTTGGAACTATCGCGAAGCCATGGAAGCTTATCGCCGAACGCTTATCCAAAGGGCCTTGGCCAAGTCCCAGGGAAACCGCGCGGCGGCGGCGAGGCTATTGGGTCTGCACGAAAAATATCTTCTACGACTGATCAAATTCCTGCGAATCGGTGAATGATGCCGGTTTAGAGACTTCCCCAGCTAACGGTGCGGGACGGGCGGATGCAACTGATGGGTCGCTCCTGGATCGCCATGCGTCGGTACTGGGGATATTTGCGACGCAAGAATAATCTCTTAGAAAAGCTGCAAGCTCCTCTCAAACTCCCCTTCTTCCCTCTTGCCAAGATCCTTTCCTTTCCATAGTATCTCTCCATGATAGCCTCCTTGTGTTAGGTTTTTGTCGCCTGCTCCGCATTATAAAGTTCCTATCCCTTATCAAGGAGGCCATCATAGTCTCTATCATTTTCCGGCGAGAAGGAGGCTAGCACCCTATGCACCGTGAAACGACCTACGAGAAGTGGATTCAGGCCCAGGGCCTGCCCATCGTGCAGGGCTACGGGATAGAGCGTCTGGTGGATCTGCCGCGCGTCCCGTGGGAACGAATGGGCGGCAGAG
>JACPSF010000053.1 GCA_016193385.1 Deltaproteobacteria bacterium | reverse complement strand
ACCACCCGGCAGCGATCAAGTTCTATCGCGAGTAGAGAATGTGGTCCGCCCAGATGGAGCGGCTCCAGCAGCAACTCGCTCCATCTCATGCCTCCAAGCACCTTTAGATTCGAAGAGGGAAACTCCCGGAACTGTAGATAAGGCTTATTTACGACTTCTCGGAAGGATCCGCTGCGACGACTCTCGGCGCGTCAACTTGGTGACGGCTTCGCAGCCATTCTCGCGCGACGAAAAACAGGCCAACAGCGCCACCCACGACGTTCATAGCTTCGCTGAACGGGATCGGACTGATCGGCGGAACCAGGAGGGCGATTCCCGCCGCGAACAAAAACGACCGCCAGACCCAGCCAACGCCGCGGAAAAGGTAGCCAGAGAGCCCCACCGCCATGAGCGCGGTCCCGGCAACCGCCGTGACCACGGCGAGCAAAACGTGGACGAAATCGCCGATTAAGAGCAGCGTCGGCGAGTAGACGAAAAGAAAAGGCACGATGTAGGCGACAGCTCCAAGGCGCACCGCTTCAAAGCCGGTCCTCATGGGATGCGACCCCGCTATGGCGGCAGCGGTATACGAGGCCACGCAGACGGGCGGCGTCACCAGGGACATCATACCGAAGTAGAAGAGAAAAAGATGGGCGGCCATGGGCAGAACGCCTAATTGGGCAAGGGCCGGGCCCACTAGAGTTGCGACCAGCACATAGACCGCGACCGTTCCCATACCCATGCCGAGAATGATCGACACGATGGCCGCCAGGAAAAGAACCGGGAACAGTTGCTCTCCGGCTATCCGGGTAACCGCCAAGGAAAGCAGAAAACCCAGACCGCTTATCATAATCGCGCCTACGACGATGCCAGCTACGGCTCCTGTTACCAGCACCTCAATAAGCACCCCGCCCGTATCTTCCAAAACTACCGCAAAACGTCGCAGAGCTGCACGGCCTTCGGCGCGAAATAGGGCCAACACCAACGTCACCACCGCTCCGAAAACTCCCGCTTTGCTTGGGTCCAAATTCATAAAGAACAGGGCGTAGATCACCAGCAACAAGGGGACCGCGACGACGTACGACGAGGCCAAAAGAGGCTTTAGCGGCGGAAGTTTTTCCGCGGGCAATCCTTTCATTCCGCTCTTGGCAGCCTCCAAATCGATCTGGATAAAAAGAATAGTATAGTAGAGCAGAGCCGGGACAGCGGCGGCGAGCGCGACCTCGCGGTAAGGCACCGCCAGGAACTCAGCCATGACGAACGCCGCGGCTCCCATGATGGGCGGCATAAGTTGCCCTCCGTTCGAGGCTGCCGCTTCGATGGCTCCCGCCACGTGGGGCCGGTAGCCGATGTTTTTCATCAACGGTATGGTGACAACCCCTGTCGTCGCCACGTTGGCCACCGCGCTCCCGGACATTGTGCCAAAGAGACCTGACGCCACGACGGCCATTTTGGCTGGGCCGCCGCGGACCTTTCCCAGTGTGGCCATGCAAAAATCGGTCAAAAACCTGGCGCCGCCTGTCGTCAGAAGTGCCTGACCAAAGAGAACGAAGGCCAACACTACGGTGCCGATCACGTCGATGGGGATTCCTAACAGAGCGTCGTTCCCGATATAGAGATGGGTCAAAAGCCTCTGCAACGAGATCCCCTTGGACCTCACGGGACCAGGGATCAAATCTCCGTAAAGTGCGTAGAGCAAAAAGGCCAGGACAATGGCCACCATGACCCCGCCCAAAAGCCGGCGGGTAGCCTCCAAAACCAGGATAATTGCAAGAAACGCCAAGGCGATGCGCTCCGGTTTAAGCTCACCCATGCTGTAAATGAGCTCAGGATAAAAAACCACCAGATAGAGCCCGACGATGACTCCTAGAAAGGAAAGGACCCCGTCATACCACGGAAGGAGATGTTGATCCGACAGGCGGCCCGCAGGAACGGATAAAAAAACCGCTCCTAGAGTTAGGGAGAGAAGAAGGGCTAGATATTGCTGGCGCAGGATCACCAGCCCCGCTAGGAGATGAACTTCCAGCAGATAAAGCCCGCCGATGGCGGGAAGGCTTACGAGGAGGATACGTTGCGCTGTCCTCGCCGGCCCGCTAACGTGGCGAAATTTGCTTTCCCCCTCTGCCATGGAAGGGGAGTCTTAACGCTTGAGGAGTTGTTGCTGGAGCTTCTCCATCTCTCCGGGCCAAACCCCTTTTTCGCGGTAGAACTTGATAGCTCCCGGGTGATAGGCAACAGCCGCTTGGTTGGAGACCATTCGCTCCCGGGACCAATCCCGCATGCGGGGAGTCACCTTTCGTAGCTGCTCGTTATTGTCCCAAAGCACCTTTAGAACCGTATAGACGACTTCCTCCGGCAACTGTGCAGAAGCCATAACGCTGATGTCCTCGGTTTGAACCGGCACGTCTTCCACGATCCCCACCGCCGCGCCTTTCTTAAGCTGCGTCATATACGTGCCGGGATTGAAATCGGCCATGCGTTTCAGGCTCTCGGGAGAGGTTCCGATAGCGACTAGCCGGACGCCTCCGCTAATGCGGGCGTTGGCCTCCTGAACTGCCGGAGCGCCCACCGAGTGCCAAAGAACGTCAGTGCGCCCTTCCATGAACGCACGAAGATTCTCACCCAGCTCCGCCACCGGCACCTTCACCACATTATCCCAAGTGAGACCTCCGCTGGCGAGGCTCGCGCCGCCGGTATAATAAATGATCGGCAGACCGGTCCAACCGCTGGGAACCCGCTTGCCTTTAAGGTCCGCGGTCGTCTTGATGGGAGAACTTATCGGCGCCCAAAAGCCCAGGTGCATCGGCGCCCCGATCATTATAAGCCTCATATTGGGATAAGCTTTACGGTGAGCGCCGACCCCTCGGTAGGCTGTCGCCCCATCACTGCCAACTATAATGCCAAACTCCATCTCACCGCTGTTCATGGCCGGCAACCAGGCAGGGGGGCCCGGGTGGGGCCGAACCACCATCGTCATGGGCGAGTGCTCCGAAACCACCTTGGCCACAACACTGCCATCCGCATGAAAGCCGGTACCCACCGCATGCGTGGCGATCACGACAGAACGGGGAAGGCTCTTACTGTCCGCGGCTGCGCTCGACTCTGGGAAAAGGCTCGGCGCCGTAACTCCAAGGAGCAGCGCAAGCAGCAACCGAAGCCTGCCCGAGAGATTCTGCCTTCGCGGTATTTCCATTTTCCATCTCCTTTGCGCAGCCTGGTCTTGCTGCGCGATGAAAGCCTTTCGTGAACGGCGCCTTTATCTTCCAGACCGTTGATATTACGCCGCGATCACCGTTGTCAAGTCAAGGCAGTATGAAGCCTACAACACATAGGCGTAGAGTCTAGACCTCTCCGTTTCCCGATCTGAAGACGCGTTCATATCAAGACCTTTCCGCCCATGATGAGAAAAACGACACCCCGTCTGGAATCGTTGCCGATCGCCCGGTAAACCCGCGGCGAAACCCTGACGACGGTTCCCTCGGGCATCGGGATGCGCCGACCGTCCAGAATGATCGTCCCGGTTCCTTTGATCGCCATGAAAACTTCCTCCTGAACCCGGTGGCGGTGGACATAAGTGGCGCCCTGGCCCGGTTTGTACCGGACGAGACTGAATCCCACGCCCTTACAACCCATGGGACGGGCGAGAAACTCTTTTTCTTTGACCTTACCAATGGGCATAAAGAATTTCGAATACCTTGGCTGAGCCATGCGAACCTCCATCATCTCCCTGTTTTTGCCTGTTGACCTTTGACCCCCGGAAGAACGAAAATAGCCTGCGAGGGGTTGCAAAAGCAACCCGATCGGGTTTTGCCAGAGCACGATGTTCTATCGTTACAACTTTGAAAACGAGATCTATCCGACGCAGAGCCGCATCCCGCTCCACGTGCGCATGAAACTCGACCTGACGGGCGTCAAGATCTCGCTCAAGAATTGGCTCGCCTTCAGCCTCGAAGAACGGCAGGCGCTGTGCCATCTGCCAGTCGATACGGACGAGGAAAAACGAACCTTCGTCTCCTATGTCGACTTTCTCTCCCGCCGCTACTTTGGTGAAGCCGCTTCGTCGGTCCCACCCATGGCCGATCCTCCGTGGGAAAACCTCAGCCAAATCCCGGACTCCGTGCTGGCCAAGAGCCCGGAGACCGGACAAAGCGTCACGGCCGGAGAATGGCGCGGGTTGAATACGTGCCAACGGTACGCCCTCTACAAGCTCTCGATCTCGAAGAACGAACCGGAGCAATTCTACGCCGTACTACGGGAATTTCGTGAAGCAGTCAGCCGCAAATCTTAGTGGAGTGATTCTGGCTGGGGGAAGAAGCACGCGCTTCGGCCGGGACAAGGCGCGGCTGGAGATCTCGGGGAAAACGGTTCTGGAGCGCCTCGCCGGAATCCTCAGTGAGTTTCCCTTTCAGAACCTGGCCGTCGTCACCGCCACGGGCAGGGGCGGTGACTGGCCCAGAAGCGTCAGGGTGCTTCTGGACGACCAGGAAGGGCTGGGCCCGATCGGCGGTATCGCGACGGCGCTCCGCCACCTTCCCGCGGGCATCCTGGCGATTGCTTGTGACATGCCTTGCGTCTCCGGACCGATGGTGGAGTGGCTCCTCGGCCATTACGACGCGGATGCCGACGCGGTGGTTCCGCGCCATGCAAACGGCATCGAGCCGCTCTTCGCCATCTATCAAAGGAGCTTTCTCCCTGCCCTTGAGGGAGCGATCAGCAGGCGGAGCTATGCGCTCCACCCGCTCTTCGACCAGGCCAAGGTCCGCTTTGTGGACGCGCCGCAGCGTTTCTCCCCGGAGTGCGAGTTTGCTAATATCAACACGCCCGCGGACTACGAGCGGGTATCGAAGCTAATAACAAAACCAAGTGCCTAAGCTTAGATCCAACGACACCTGGCTTTCCCGCGTGCTCCCCTTCGGTCTCGCCGGCCGGGTCAAACCCCATCACTTCCTGGAAATGGCCGCCGTTCTCTGGGAGAACAAGACGGAGCTGCCCTACGCTTGGAAGATCCTGCGCAAGGGGGTGTGCGACGGCTGCTCGCTGGGGCCTTACGGTCTGCGCGATAATGTGATGGACGGGATCCACCTCTGCACCACCCGCCTGAAGCTCCTTAAACTGAATACCATGGGGGCTCTCAGACTTTCGGTTATGAGCGATGTTGAGCGGCTGCGGCAACTCGACCAGGAAATGCTGCGCTCGCTCGGCCGGCTCCCGTTTCCCCTGGTCCGACGCAAAGGTGAAAGGGGCTTTTCCCGCGCCTCCTGGGAAGCCGGCGTAAGCGTCGTGGCCGAAGCAATCCGTAAAACGTCGCCCCAGCGCATGGGGTTCCTCGCCACCCCGAGAGGCCTGACCAACGAAGTCTATTACGTCTTTCAAAAGCTCGCTCGCACCCTCGGCACCAACAACGTGGATCTCTGCTCGCGCTTCTGCCATGCGGCGAGCGTTTATGGGCTCAAAGCCACCCTGGGAGTGGGCGCGCCAACCTGCTCGCTCTCCGACTTCATCGGCACCGACCTCCTGGTCATCTTCGGCTCGGACCTCCCCGACAATCAGCCAGTGACCGGCAAATATATGCGTTACGCCAAGAAAAAGGGCACCCGCATCGTCGTGGTCGATCCCATCCGGGAGTACGGCCCGGAACGCTACCTGGTGCCGTCGGTGGTGAGCAGCGCCGTCCTCGACACCAAACTCACCGACGACTTTTTTCAAGTCCGCGTCGGGGGCGATATCGCCTTCATCAATGGAGTGCTCAAGGCTCTGATCGCCACCGACCGGGTGGACCATGAGTTCATCGGCCGCCACACCCGCGGTTTCCCGGAGCTGAAAACTGCCCTGGAAGACCAGGCATGGGAGATGCTGGAGGAGCGTTCCGGCCTCTCCCGCCAGGAGATGGAGCGCTTGGCTAAACTGTACGCTTCGGCGCGCAACGCAGTCTTCGCCTACAGTATGGGGCTCACCCAGCACGAATTCGGAGTCGAGAACGTCAAGGCGATTGTCAACCTCGCTTTATCCCGGGGAATGCTGGGCCGGGAGAAATGCGGCATCATGCCGATCCGGGGTCACAGCGGCGTTCAAGGAGGCGGCGAATGCGGGTCAGAGCCCGACCGGTTTCCCGGCGGCTTCGAGGTCAACGAGGAAAACGCCCGGCGCTTCTCCAATCTATGGCGTCACCCCGTGCCCGCGGCGGCAGGCCTCAAAGTGTCCCAGATGATCGAGGCAGCCCATCGCGGGGAAATGGATTTTCTCTATTCGATCGGAGGGAATCTACTAGAGACTATGCGGGACCGGCGCTTTGTGGAGGAGGCATTGGCACAGGTCTCCGTACGGGTCCATCAGGACATCGTCCTGAATAGCTCCATGCTGATCGATGCCGAAGAGGCTGTGGTGCTACTGCCGGGGCAGACCCGCTACGAGCAAAAAGGCGGCGGGATTACCACCAGCACCGAGCGAAGGATCCGCTTTACCCCCGAGATCTCCGGCCACCAGATCGGAGAATCCCGTCCGGAGTGGGAGATCCCTTGCCTGATCGCGCAACGGGCCATGCCGAACGGGAATCTTCTCTTTCCCTATGGCGACACGCAGAGCATCCGCGCGGAGATGAGCCGAGTCATGCCGCTGTACCAGGGGGTCGAAAAGCTCACTGAACAAGGCGACTGGCTACAGTGGGGCGGGGCTTATCTCTTTAAAGGCGGCCAATGCTCCAGCATGCCCGAGGGGCGCGCGCTTTTCAGCGTACTCGTGCCGCCGGCTCCGGAAGTGGAGCCGGAAAAGTTATCACGCTAAGAAAATCGACGGAAAACCACCAGGCCGCCATTTGGTCAGGCCGGTGGGGTCAGAGGCCTATCTCCTCTATCCCCCGTAGCCCTTCCCCTTTACAATCCCCATAGCAAAGAGTAAATTTCCGCTCAACTGCAGAGCGTCATCTGGCTAAAAATGCGCAAGCGGCATCAAATGGGAGGTGCATTATGGAGAAGGCTGAACTGAAGAGCTTTAGGAAGCCCGATGAGGTTCGGGAGTTCCCAAAGGGACGTCTGGAACTCATCAAGGTCGGCGGTGCGACCATTGGTCGCGCCATCTTTGAACCGGGCTGGAGGTGGGCAACGTCGGTCCAACCCCTTGCCAAGACGAAGAGCTGCGAAGCCCCGCACTTCCAGTATCACGTGTCTGGCGTGCTGAAGGTTCGAATGGACGACGGAACCGAGTTTGAGTGTCGGCCTGGCGACGTTTCGTTGCTCCCCTCGGGCCATGACGCGTGGGTGGTTGGAGACGAGCCGGCGGTCGTCGCCGATTTCCAGGGGATGGTCGATTACGCAAAGTCGAAGTAGGAGGTTCCCCGTAGTTCTCACGGTTTGACGCGTAAGCTCCAGATAATGTTCAATAATAAGGTCAGCGCATCTGACAGACTACGTCCACTAGTGCAGGCTGACCCTCTTTAACCACCTTGAGCGCATCGCGCAGCGCCTTGGAGAGAGCTTTCGCTTCTGTGACCGGCGCGGCAGACCAGATTCCATAAGAGCGCGCCATCGCCGCGAAATCCACAGCCGGATCTTCGATCCGAATGCCGATGGTCTTATTCTCAACGGGTCTGCCGCGCGCCTTCGCCATCCGTTCCTGGTGCTCCTCGTCATTGTAATAGGAGCGGTTGCTGCAAACGACGATGAGGAGCGGGATCTTGTGGTGGGCCGCCGTCCAGAGGCCGCTTACGGTAAAAAGGAAATCTCCATCCGGCTGGAGATCCACGCAAACCTTACCCGAGTTTTTATACGCGAGCGCGGCGCCCAAAGAGGCGGGTAGCCCGTAGCCCAGCCCTCCCCCTTTGTTCTTGCCCAGAATCTGGTTGAATTCTTTAGCATGGAGGAAGTAACTTTCTCGGCCCGAGGACGTCCCGTTGGTCAAGACCCAGCTCTCATTCTTAAGCGCCTCGCCAAGCTCGCTGTAGAGCCGGCTGGTAGCGATTGGCTTCTCATCCCACTTCTTGCGGGTCTGCTGAGCCATCGCCTCTTCCCTCTCCCGATGGAGCTTCGTCCACTGCTCCCGTCTCTTTGCGATCTCCGGGCCTTTCCTCTTGATCGTTTCTTTTTCTCCCTTCAGCCGCCGCACCAGCTCCGGCAGAAAGGCCGAAGTGTCGGCCATAACCGAGAGGTCGGCCTCGCGCAGCTTGTTGAAATCGTGCGACCAGGCGCGCACCAGGAGATCGTCCAGGCCGACGTTGATGATTCTCACCTTGGGGGAGAGCAAAGGAATGGCCGTGCGCTGCCCCATCTCTTGAACTCTCTTGGTCACGGCGCCCTCCAGGTCCGGCACGTCCAAGACGAGCAAGAGATCGGCTTGACCCATGACCTGCTCATGCATTCCGGTCAGGTTGAGCGGGTGTTCGACAGGGAAGTTGAACCTGCCCCACTGGTCGAAGACCGGCAGGGCGAGAAGCTCGGCAAGCTCGCCGAGAGCTTTAAAACCCGCCTCCCTCCTCCCGACCCAGTCGGCGATAATGACCGGCGTTTTTGCCTCCAGGAGCCAGCGGATCGTCTTTTCAAAGCCCTCTTCCGGCGCCTGCATGGGAAGCGGCGCCGCATAGCGGTCCAGCGAAGGGAAGGGTATCTCATCCTCGAGCTTCTTCTCTTGCACGTCGCCGTCGTAGCAGAGGTAGACGGGACCCATGGGGTCGGTCGTCGCCAGACGGTAAGCCCGGATGAAGGAGTCCGCGACGGCTTCTACGCTCCCCGGCTGGTCGTCCCATTTGACAAAGTCCCGGACCAGATTTCCCTGAACCAAAGCGGTGTGCACCCAATCGATCCAGGGCCGGCGACGCGCCGTATCCATCGGCCCGGTGCCTCCCATCACGATGACCGGCAAGCGGTCGCACCAGGCGTTATAAATGGCCATCGTGGCGTGCTGGAGGCCTACGATGTTGTGGACCGCGGCCGCCATCGGTTTTCCCTTCGCCCGGGCATAACCCTGGGCCATAGCCACGGTGATCTCCTCATGCGTGCAGGTGATGACCTCCGGCATGTGATTGCCGCCGTAGTTGACCAGAGAATCATGCAAACCACGGAAGGTCGCGCCCGGATTGAGCGCCACATATTCAATCTCAAAGGCCTTGAGCATATCCACCACCACGTCGGAACCGTACTGCGGGCGAGGTTGCTCGGCGACTCGCGCTGCTTTACTCATGGCTAACTCCTTTCTTGAAAACGACTCCCAGGTATTCGACGGCGAACATAGTCCAACTCAAGGGCTGTGGCAAGAGGCCAGAAACCGGTTACGAGCAGGCGGTGGCCGTACTTCGCAGGCTCCGCCGGGTCGTAAATCGATTTGTGAAGAACCGACACTTATTTAAAGACCCCTTCTCCTTCGAGCTTCCGCACAATCCGATCATCGGCCATATCTTCCATCTTGAGGCGCGAGAATTTCGGATCGACCCTGCTGAGGACGCGTTGGGTATTGAGCAGCCCCTCCTTGGTGGGAAAGATGCGACGCTCATAGAGACCTTTAATCATCTCATACCCCGCCTCGGCATCCTCGATGCGTTGCAGCCGCAGCCATTTGACCAGAGTTCCTGTCACCGCCTTTTTGTTTGCCGGCTCCTGGAAATAGGCGATCGCTTTAGCCAACGCCCTGAGAGTTTTTTCTGCAACCTCAGGGGACTGGGCGATGTAACTCCTGCGGGCCAGAACACCGATCCCTTGATAGGGAATGTCGAGTTTGGCGAGATCGGCCAATACGCGGAAACCCTGGCGCTGAGCCACCTTGCTGAACGTATACCCCAAGTAGGCTGCATCAACAGTCCCGGCTAAAACAGACTGGGCTATGACAGATTGATCTCCTACAATTCTAAACTGTATTTTGTCTCGCTCCGGTATCAGGCCCCAGTGGTCGAGGGCCAACATCGTAAACATCCAAATCCCGCCGCCAATACTCTGCACGCCCAGGATTCTGCCTTTGAGGTCAGACGGGTTTTTGATCTTGGGCGAGACGATGAAATCCCCGTCAAGTTTATTGACTATGCCGGCAAGGAAGACCAAATCCAATCCCCCTGCCATCGCCCCGAGGGTGGCGCCCGTGGCGGAGGCAGTGTAGAAATGAGCGTCCCCGGCCGCCAGCGCCGATATGGCGATAGGGCCGCTGCGCACCTGCACGATCTGGGCATCCAATCCCTGCTCCTCAAAAAAGTGTTGATCCTTGGCGACGAAGAGAAAACCGCTCCTCTCATTAAAACCGGCAAAGGTGATGACGACCTTTTGCATGGGAGCGGCAGCATCGGCCCATGCAGCGGGAAAAAGGAGGGAAGCCAAAAAACAACCGAGCACTATGGGACACACGGCACGGGACTTTGTCATCTGAAGATCCTTCCTTTCAAGAAGGGGATTGTCCGACCCGGCTGGGATAGTTGTCAAGAGAATTCTGGCTCTTCGTCAAAAAGTGTGGTTCCTCGGGAGAAAACCTTCCGGCCCGAGGCAATAAGTCGGTGCCTCGAGGGCCGCCCTCCCGACCCCTTCCTTCGGGTGGTCTCTCCAACAGCCTGGGCCTGCCTTCAACCTCCTCGTCCCTGTGCCTCGGTCCTGCAGGTTTCCCCCCTCGGAACTGGATGCAGCTTAGGACTGCCGAGGGGGCCTGCACCGAAGCAGGGAGACGTCCGACACTGAAGTTGCCTCAGAGGAGTAAAGCTAAGGGACTAGGTTCTTGAGAGCAGAAAACCACAGGCCCATCGGCTCCCGCTGAGGAGTAGGTCCCCTCGGCTTCTCTTTACCACCACACTTCCGCAATAGAGCCGAGAATTTTCTCCGGTAATCAAAATTCAAGCCGGGAATCCTCTGTGTTAAGGGATAGGTTGTTATCCCAGAAATTTCAAAAATCACGCCAGTTTGTTTGACAACTGCATTTAACTAAACATAAAAAGGATCTCACACTTTTTCCTAGGAGGTCGATCATGGAACCACTTCCGCGAGGAGCCAACTTTCAGCGTGCCAAGTTTCTCTGGGAAATCGGCCTGCACATCGCGGGAAATCCCGATGAGCCCTACACCGGGAACCGCGACATGTGCATCGCCGTAGGGAGCGGTTCCGCAGAGACGTATCGCCCGTGGCTGCGCATGTCATCAGGCTCACCGATCCTGGCCCATGCAGTCGCGCGCGGCGAGCTTGAAATGGCCATGGTCAACCCCTCGGGCCTGCTCACGCAGGCGTACCGGGGCACCGGGCTATTTTCCGAACCGCTCCCCATGCGAATTTTGGCGGTTTACCCTTCTTGGGATCGCTTCGCCTATATGATTTACCCGCGAACCGGCCTGACTTCACTGGCTCAGATCAAAGAGCGGCGCTATCCGCTCAGGCTTTCCATCCGCGAAGACCCCACTCATTCCACTTACGCTCTCATTCATCAGACCCTGGCCGCTTATGGCTTCACCCTGTCCGACATCGAGTCCTGGGGCGGGAGTTTCCAACTGAACGGCCCTCCCAGCGACAAGCGCCGGCTGGCGGCGCTGCACGCGGGGACAATCGACGCCATCTTCGATGAAGGTTTGGTGGGGTGGTTTGACGAAGCGCTTTCCGCCGGCATGCAGCCCATCACGCTCGAAGAGCCGATCTTTCGCCAACTGGAAGCCATCGGCTGGCGGCGCGTCGTCATTCCGGCCGGGCGTTATCCTCACCTGAAAAGCGACTACGCCTGCCTCGACTACAGCGGTTGGCCGCTCTATACTCGGGCTTCGCTCCCCGATGAGGACGCTTATAAGGTGGTCCAGGCTATCGAAGCGCGCAAGGACGAGATCTTTTGGGAGTCCTCCTATACCGGGGTCGGCCAGCTCGGGCGCGATACCGAGGCGACTCCGATGGACGTCCCGCTCCACCCCGGTGCCGCGCGCTGGTACCGGGAGCACGGATTTGGTGTCTGAAGGCTAGCCGCCTAGGCCGTGCTCACCACTTTGCAAGCGCTCTCGCAAGGCGGCAAGATCCGGAGCTATGGGACGAAGCTCCTCGTCCGGGATCTGGATGGCGGAAGGCTGCTTCAGGCCGTGACCCGTGATGTTGCAGACGACGAGGTCGCCCTGTCCAATCGTCCCTTGAGCCCTTAGGCGGCGCGCGGCAGCCACGGAAATCGCCCCGGCAGGCTCGGCGAAGATTCCCACCAGGCGGGCCAATAGCGATTGGGCCTCGAGAATTTCGCGGTCGCTGAGCGCCACCGCAGTGCCTTTTGAGCTTCTTACCGCCTCCAGACCGCGCCAGCCCATGGAGCTCGGATTTCCAACTTGGATGCTTTCCGCGACCGTAGCCCGCGCCGTGACTGGTTCGACATATGCGAGCCCCTTTTCGAACGCGCTCACGATGGGCGCCGCGGCTTCGCTCTGCGCGGCCACGAGCCGCGGCAGACGATGAGCCCATCCCAGGCTCACAAGCTCGCTGTAGCCTTTCCAGATGGCATACAAACCGGTTCCCCCGGCGGTTGGGTGAATGAGCCAATGCGGGACATGCTCATCCAGTTGATCAAAAAGCTCGAACGCATACGATTTTTTGCCTTCGTTCCGGTACGGATTCGTCGACAGGCAGTCATACCAACCGTACTCCTGAACGGCCGTCTTGTAGACTCGCGCAGCCTCCTCGAAATCCCCCTTGATCACCACCACCTTTGCCCCGTAGGCGCGCGCCTGGACGATCTTCGGCGGAGATATCCCCTCAGGAACGATGACGACGCTCTCCAGCCCCGCCGCGGCGGCGTAGGCGGCAACCGATGCCGCGGCATTCCCCGTAGAGATCACCGCCGCGGTACGGAACCCGAGCTCCTTGGCTTTGGACAAGCCGACGGCATTGCTTCGATCCTTCAATGAGCCCGTGGGCAGGACCGTATCGTTTTTGAGGTAAAGGCGCGCGAGCCCAAGCTCGCCAGCCAACCGCTTGCTCCGCAACAACGGCGTGTAACCCTCACCCAACGACACCACGGCCGAACGCTCCTCAATAGGCAGGAACTCAAACCAGCGCCAGATGGTCCGATCGGCGCTTTTTCGGATTTCCAGCAGGTGCGACCGGGTAAGATGCTCGATCGCGACAGTAACCTCGAGGACGGCGCCGCAGGAGAAACATTGAAAGGCTCGACCGGAAGGAGCCCGCCAGTTGCACCGGGGACAGCTGAGACTTTTCACCAGGCCCATAATCCCTCCCTAAGACTCCAAGCCTCCAACGTCGAAGCCGACCCGGCGCGCTCCGTCGAGGATCGCGATACCGATCATGACCAGATCCAGACACTCCCGCGCGGAGGCTCATCCCGATACGCGTACAGATAATGGTCAATGCGCTGCTTAAGAGTGATGAACGAGAGATCACTTCCGACCCCTCTGACTCCCAACTCGTTTGAACCTTTCTTACCCTAGGCTGGCGGGCGATGTCCAACCCTGTCTTGAGATCTGTCCAGAAGTTGACACAACGGCACGTTATCGGATAGTCTCCCGCCAGAAAAACAGGGGCAACGGACAAAGCGCTATACGTTACGCGGTGATCACACGTATGGAACCGTAGCCCGAGGCAACGCCAACCCTGACGGAGGCGGAGGTCGCCAATGAAGAGAGTGAAGGACGTACTGGCGGTCAAGGGTCATGATGTCTGTTCCATCGAACCTGACGCTTCGGTTTACGACGCCATGAAACTCATGGCGGACAAAGAGATCGGCGCGCTTATGGTTATCGAGGGTGGAAATCTGGTCGGCATAATTTCGGAGAGAGATTATGCGCGGAAGGTGATTCTCAAAGGACGTTCCTCGAAGAGCACCCAAGTTAAGGAAATTATGACGACCCGCGTGGTGTACACTCACCCCCAGCAAAACATAGAGGAGTGTATGGCGGTGATGACGGAAAAGCGTGTTCGGCATCTACCGGTCATGGATGAGGGACGGCTGGTCGGCGTAATTTCCATCGGTGATCTCGTGAAGTCTATCATCAGCGAACAGAAATTCATCATTGAACAACTGGAACGCTACATTCGTGGATGATTGAGCGGCCTGACGAGTGCGCCGAGAGGGCCGCGCCGAAAGACCACTTTTTCCTATCGTTGATAGCGTCGCCTTCATAACCAGTCCGCCATCCACCATTGACGAGGACAGGGCTTCCTAGCCGGGGCCAACCTGGCACCTTGTTCGATCGATTGCTAGCCCGACTGGGTGGCCCTGGCCCCTTCCGGAAAGAGAGCCAAAGGGAAAAGGAGCCCTACTTAATGTGCCCGCCCTGTTCGTGGAGGCAACGCCCATCTCCGTTAAAAACCTTGACAACCATATGAAGATCACATAATTAAGTTCGGAAACAGACCTTAGAATACTAAGGATTTAAGCTTGCTGGACCCAATAGATTTAAAGATACTCTCTATTCTGCAAAGTCACGGCCGATCCCACCTCGCTGAGATAGCCAAGGAGGTGGATCTCTCATCGCCGGCTGTAATGGAGAGGGTAAAAAAGCTTGAGGCGCATGGCGTCATTAAGGGTTACCATGCCGTTCTTGATGCCAAGAAGATGGGCAAGGATATCACGGCTTTCATTGGTGTCTCGATTGGCCACCAGCGGTACATTGGCGAGTTTGCGTCGTACGTGGTGCGACAACCCGATGTGCTCGAATGCCATCATGTCACCGGGGATGAAAGCTTTATTTTAAAGGTGAAAACCGCCAACACCTTATCGCTCGAAAAGCTTCTCGGAGAGATCCGTTCTGTGGAGGGGGTGACACGGACAGTAACGAGGGTGGTTCTTTCCACGCCCAAGGAGAGCCAGAAGTTAGAATTCGATGAAGGACTCGCTGGCGAGCACCATAGCGGAAGAAAGACCTCAGGGGAGGGGGAAGGGCCAGCGCCAGTCGCAGAGGAATCAAGAAAAAGGTGATATTGTCAAGACAGAATAAACAACGTAAATAATGGAAAAAATCAGAATTTACCATTGACAAATAATGTAATGTTCGATATATCTTAGGTCTAAACGGTCAATTACCTTAAAAATAATCAAAAGGGGTGAGCATGACAGGACCCGGTTATCCTCCCAAACAGGGACTTTATGACCCCAAATTCGAGCACGATGCTTGTGGCGTCGGCTTCGTTGTTAATATCAAGGGCAAAAAGTCCCATCAGATCGTCGAGCAGGCACTGGCGGTTCTGCAGAACCTGGATCACCGCGGCGCATGCGGCTGCGAGGAGAATACGGGCGACGGCGCGGGTATCCTGCTCCAAGTCCCGCACACTTTTTTCCGGCACGCCTGTGACGGACTGGGATTCCACTTGCCCGAACCGGGGCAGTATGGGGTGGGCATGATCTTTTTGCCCGATGGGGATGAGCGCCATCGGTGTGAACGGGTGCTTGAAGAGATTATCGCCGGCGAGGGGCAGCGCCTCCTCGGATGGCGTAAGGTACCTACAGACAACCTTTATCTTGGAGAGACAGCGAAATCGTGCGAGCCGTTCGTCCGACAGGTTTTCATCGGCCGCAGCGAGGCAATCAAGGATGACATGGCCTTCGAGCGCAAACTGTACGTCATCCGGCGACGTGCGGAGAACGCCCTCCGCTACGGGAAAGAGGCCGTCGGCGAATATTTCTACATTCCGAGTCTGTCCTGCAAAACGATCATCTATAAGGGCATGTTGACGGCAAGGCAGATCTCCACGTTCTATCCTGATCTTTCCGACCCTCTGGTTCAAACCGCCATCGCCGTCGTGCATGCGCGCTTCAGCACGAATACCTTTCCGAGTTGGGGACGTGCGCACCCCTATCGCTACCTGATCCACAACGGCGAAATCAATACGCTCCGGGGGAACGAGAACTGGATGCACGCGCGTCAGGCCATGCTGGCTTCACGACTGTTTGGGGACGACCTGTCGAAGCTGTTCCCGATCATTCAAGAAGACGGCAGCGACTCCGCCAAGTTCGATAATTGCCTCGAGTTCCTGGCGTTGGGCGGGCGCTCCCTGCCTCACGCAATGATGATGATGATCCCGGAGCCATGGGAAAATCACGAGAGCATGGATGACCGGAAGCGGGCTTTCTACGAGTACCACGGCAGCTTGATGGAGCCGTGGGACGGTCCGGCCTCGATCGCCTTTACTGACGGTACGGTGGTCGGCGCGGTGCTCGATCGCAACGGGTTGCGCCCATCCCGGTACTACGTCACCAAGGACGATCTGGTGATTATGGCTTCTGAGGTCGGCGTGCTTGACGTACCGCCTGAGCGGGTCTTGGAAAAACGCCGCCTGCAGCCTGGCCGCATGTTCCTGGTGGACACGGAAGAAGGTCGTATTATCAGCGACGAAGAAATCAAGCAGCAGATGGCCACTGCCCGTTCGTACCGTCAATGGCTGAACGAACACCTGGTGCGCTTTGATGAGCTGCCGAGCCTTCCTGAAAAACAACCGCCGTACAATCATCAAGCCACCCTGCAGCGCTTGCAGGCGTTCGGCTACAGTTTTGAGGATCTGCGCATCAACCTCGGCCCGATGGCTCAGAACAGCATCCAGCCGGTCGGCTCGATGGGCACCGACACGCCACTGGCCGTGCTGTCTGACAAACCGCAGTTGCTGTACAACTATTTCAAACAGCTCTTTGCGCAGGTAACCAATCCACCGATTGATCCCATCCGCGAAGAGTTGATTACCTCAACGACCCTCACCCTGGGTTCGGAAGGTAACCTGGTGGAACCGAAGCCGGAAAGCTGCCGGCAACTCAGACTCTCGACCCCGATTCTGAAAAACTCGGAAATGAAGAAACTGCGTCGGATCGACCTGCCAGGGATCAAGTCGGTCACGCTACCGATTCTTTTCAACCCTCACAAAGGCAAAGCAGGGCTCGAACGAGCGCTGGAAGATCTGTTCCGCGCAGCCGATCGGGCGATTGCGGAGGGCGCCACGATTCTGATCTTATCAGACAAAGGGGTCGATCGAAGCCATGCCCCGATCCCCGCCCTGCTGGCCTCGTCAGGCCTTCATCATCATCTCATGCTGGAATCCGGCGAGCCGCGCGAGGTGCACCACTTCTGCCTGCTGATCGGCTACGGCATCCAGGCCATCAATCCCTACCTGGCCTACGAGTGTCTGAACGACATGATCGGTGAAGGGATGCTCGGGGACAGCACCTACGATAAGGCGGTGAAAGGATACATCAAAGCCGTTTTCAAAGGCGTAGTAAAAGTGATGTCGAAAATGGGTATCTCCACGATCAAATCCTACTGTGGCGCCCAGATCTTCGAAGCCGTCGGCCTTGGCCAGGAGCTGATCGATAAATACTTCACCTGGACACCATCCAGAGTCGGTGGCATCGGTCTGGAAGAGATCGCGCGGGAAGCTCAACAACAACATGCGAGGGCGTTTCCCACGTTCCCCTTCAACGGCCACACGCTCGAAGTCTACGGGCAGTACCAGTACCGGACAGATGGGGAACTGCATCTCTTCAATCCGAAAACGATCCACCTCCTCCAGAAGGCCTGCCGCAACAACGATTACACTACGTTCAAAGAGTACACAAAACTGATCGACGATCAGTCGGAACGGATGGCGACCTTGCGAGGCCTCATGGGACTGAAGTACGCGCCCGAGCCCGTTCCCATCGAGGAAGTGGAACCGGTGGAAGCGATCGTCAAACGCTTCAAGACCGGCGCGATGTCGTACGGTTCCATCAGCCAAGAAGCGCATGAAGCCCTCGCCATTGCCATGAACCGCATCGGCGGCAAGAGCAACACGGGCGAGGGCGGTGAAGACCCGGCGCGCTACATTCCCGACCCCAACGGCGACTCGCGCAACAGTGCGATCAAACAGGTCGCCTCGGGCCGGTTTGGGGTGACGAGCTATTACCTCACCCAAGCAAAAGAGCTGCAAATCAAGATGGCCCAGGGGGCCAAGCCGGGTGAAGGGGGCGAGCTGCCCGGACGGAAGGTCTATCCATGGATCGCCAAGGTGCGCTATTCGACGCCCGGAGTCGGTCTGATCTCTCCACCGCCGCACCACGATATCTACTCGATCGAGGACCTGGCCCAACTGATCCACGACCTTAAAAACGCCAACCACCACGCCCGCATCAGCGTCAAGCTGGTCTCTGAGGTGGGGGTGGGCACGATCGCGGCGGGCGTGGCCAAGGGCCACGCGGACGTCGTCTTGATCAGCGGTCACGACGGCGGAACCGGTGCTTCGCCGCAAACCAGCATCAAGCACGCCGGCTTGCCGTGGGAGCTTGGTCTCGCAGAGACCCACCAGACGCTGGTGCTCAACAACCTGCGCAGCCGCATTGCGGTGGAAACGGACGGCCAACTGAAGACCGGCCGCGACGTTGTGATCGCCATGCGGGTCTGTCACCTGGATACTTGCCCGGTCGGCATAGCAACGCAGAATCCGGTCTTGCGCAAGAAATTTCAGGGCGATCCCTCGCATGTCGTCAACTTCATGCACTTCATCGCTCAGGAAATGCGCGAGTACATGGCCAGACTCGGCTTCCGCACAGTCAATGAGATGGTCGGCCGCGCGGATAGGGTCGAAATGAGACGGGCTGTCGAGCACTGGAAAGCCAGAGGACTAGATTACTCGGCGATTCTCTATCAGCCGCAGGTTGGCCCGGAAGTCGGTCGTTACTGCCAGATCCCGCAAAATCATGGGCTGGAGAACGCGCTCGACAACCAGGTGCTCCTCGACCTGGCTGCCCCTGCCCTGGAACGCCGGGAGAAAGTCAAAGCCACGCTGCCGATCCGCAATACCAACCGTGTGGTGGGCACGATCTTGGGCAGCGAAGTCACGAGACGGTTCGGACCGGACGGCCTGCCTGAAGACACGATTCATCTCCACTTCCAGGGCTCCGCTGGCCAGAGCTTTGGCGCGTTCGTCCCTCCAGGTATGACTCTCGAACTTGAAGGAGACGCCAACGACTACTTCGGCAAAGGGCTGTCGGGTGGCAAGGTCGTTCTCTACCCTCCTGACGGCTCAACCTTCGCCCCCGAAGAGAACATCATCGTCGGCAACGTGGCGTTTTACGGTGCGACCAACGGTGAAGCCTATATCCGCGGCATGGCCGGTGAGCGTTTCTGTGTAAGGAACAGCGGCGTGCGGGCCGTAGTCGAAGGCGTGGGCGATCACGGCTGTGAGTACATGACCGGCGGCCGGGTCGTGGTGATCGGCGCGACGGGCCGGAACTTCGGCGCCGGCATGTCGGGCGGAATCGCCTACGTGCTCGATGAGGACGGCGGCTTCAAGAACCGCTGCAACCTCGAAACGGTTACGCTTGAACGCCTCGACGAAAGAGACCTGCAAGAAGTTGAGGAGATGCTCAAGCGCCATGCGATATATACTCATAGCGGGCGGGCTTGGCAGCTCCTGGCTCTCTGGAATGAGACGGCGTCGAAGTTCGTCAAGGTCATGCCCAAGGACTATCGGCGCATGCTCGAGGCCCTTCAACAGGCGGAAAGCAAGGGATTGGTGGGTGACGAGGCGATCATGGCCGCCTTTGAAGCCAACAAAAACGACGCCGCGCGGGTCAGCGGGAACTAAGTCAAACCGCGCCACATTGCTACACTCTACTCTGCCCGCGTCTATGCTGTCATTCTGAGCGAAGCGAAGAATCTGACCCTTGAGACCCTTCGCTGTGCTCAGGGTGACAACGCTGATGCGCCGATCTTGTATGGCTTGATTTTAGTTGCCCGCCGCAAGAGACATCAATCGCATTGTTTGAGATTGTAAGGAAAAAACAAACCGATGGGTAAAGCAACCGGATTTATGGAATTTGACCGTGAGCTTCCGGGAGATCGATCACCCTCGGAACGGGCGAACGACTGGAAAGAATTTCACGAGCACTTTCCGGAGACTAAACTCCAACAACAAGGCGGTCGTTGCATGGACTGTGGCATTCCGTTCTGCCACACTGGCACCCTCATCAGCGGCATGGCCTCAGGGTGCCCCATCAACAACCTGATCCCGGAATGGAACGATCTCGTCTACCGCGGCTTGTGGAAAGAGGCCTTGGAACGCCTCCATAAGACCAACAATTTCCCCGAGTTTACCGGTCGGGTATGCCCTGCCCCGTGCGAAGGGTCGTGCGTGCTCGGGATCAATGAGTTGCCGGTCACGATCAAGAATATCGAGTGCTCGATCATCGATAACGGCTTCGGCCAAGGGTGGGTCAAGCCCGAGCCGCCGGAAAAGCACACTGGCAAGAAGGTGGCCGTTGTCGGCTCAGGCCCGTCGGGGCTCGCCTGCGCGGCTCAACTGAATCGCGCCGGTCACCGGGTGACGGTGTATGAGCGCGCCGACCGCATCGGCGGCCTGCTCATGTACGGCATTCCGAACCCGAAGCTCGATAAGACCATTGTCCAGCGGCGCGTCGATCTCCTGGCCGAGGAAGGCGTCACGTTCATAACGAATGCGGCTGTCGGCATCGACATTCCTGCAGGGAAGCTGCGGCAGGAATTTGACGCAGTGGTGCTGTGCTGTGGCGCCACCAAGCCTCGCGACTTGCCCATCCCCGGCCGTGATCTCAAAGGCATCCACTTCGCCATGGAGTTCCTCCACGCCAACACCAAGAGCCTGCTCGACTCCGGCCATAAGGACGGGAATTACATCTCGGCCAAGGATAAGCACGTCATCGTCGTTGGCGGCGGCGATACCGGAACCGACTGTGTGGGCACGACCATGCGTCACAAGTGCAAGAGCCTCACGCAGCTCGAGATCCTGCCCAGGCCCCCGGACACGCGACAGCCCGACAATCCCTGGCCTGAATGGCCCAAGGTCTATAAGCTCGACTATGGGCAGGAGGAAGCGAAGGCCCGCTTCGGTGACGATCCCCGCATATATCTAACCACAGGCGAAAAGTTTGTCGGTGATGAGCAGGGGCACGTCAAAGAGATGCATATTTACGACGTGGAATGGGCCAGGGACGAAAAGGGCGCTTTCATCCCCAGGAGGGTTGCCGGCACGGAGAGAGTGCTGCCAGCCGATCTCGTCCTGCTCGCGATGGGCTTTCTCGGCCCGGAGGAAAATATTCTTGCTGACCTCGGCGTCGAGCGCGACCCGCGCTCCAACGCCAAAGCGGAGCATGGGAAGTTCATGACGAGCGTCGAGGGAATCTTCGCCGCGGGCGACATGCGGCGCGGCCAGAGCCTGGTGGTCTGGGCCATCAACGAGGGACGCGGCGCGGCCAGAGAGTGCGATCGTTACCTGATGGGGACAACGAACCTGCCTTGAAGGGGAGAAGTCAAGCAGAAGTCCTGCCGATAAGACCACCCTGATCTTGGAGTCTGGCTGGCTTTCCAATCTTGCTAATCTTCACGCACCAATGGACCACTCTGAATTCTTGACTACAGGGCACAACCTGCTCGTTGGTTGACCCCGCCTGTCCATGCCTATATTTTCTGTCTGTGGCTTTTCAACGAGATGAGGTGCCTCTGACGCGCGGGAAAGGAGCGCTTCACGGCCGGCACGGCGAGTACGTTCCTTCTTGCCCTCATTATCCCGAGGGCTGTGTCGGCTGCCCGTTCATCAACCTCCCTTATCCGGAGCAGTTAAGAAGAAAACAACAAATCGTGGCTCAAGCGCTGGCGGCTTATCCGTCGCTGCGCCACGTTGAGGCACCCGCTGTTGTTCCATCTCCGCAGCGGCTGGGATACCGCGCGCGCGTCAAGCTCGTCGTGCGCCGGTCGAGGGGCGAGATCCTCACGGGTCTCTATCTGCCCCAGAGCCATCGCGTCGTGGACATATCCTCCTGCCCCGTCCATCCGGAGCCGGTCAACCGCGTGATTCAACAGCTCAAGAAAGAGGTCCAAAGGCTCGGCATCGTTCCTTATGATGAAAGGAGCGACAGCGGTGAGCTGCGTTATCTGGACGTCCGCTACAGCTTCTGGTCCCGGCAACTCGTGCTCACTCTGGTCACCCGGCACGCGGCATTTCCCAATGGCAACGATCTTGCCCGGGCTCTCAAGAAGCGATTTTCTTTCCTCGCCGGGGTCGTGCAGAACATCAACGAAGATCCGGGCAACGTCATCTGGGGAGAGCGTTCCCGTTCACTATCCGGACACGATACTCTCAGGGAGCGGATCGGTCACCTGAAAATCAAGCTTCCGGTTGGGGTCTTCTCACAGGCCAATCCGTTGGTCGCCCGCAAGCTCTACGAGAAAGTTTCTGCACTGGCGACGTTGAGCGGCAAGGAAACGATCCTGGATCTCTACTGCGGCGTCGGCCCTATCTCTTTTTACCTGGCGCAGGGAGCGCATCTGGTCTGGGGCGTGGACGAGAGTTCTCTTTCGATCGCGACGGCGAAACAGAACGCCCGGATGAATGGCATTCACAACTGCCGCTTCTTCGAGGGAAATGTCGCCGAAAGAGTGGAAGAAGCAAAACGCCAGCTTCCCCGAATCGATCTCGTCGTGTTGAACCCGCCGCGCAAGGGAGTGCAGCCTGACGCCATGGCCGCTCTTTTTTCCTTGCAGCCGCCGCGGATCATCTACGTTTCCTGCGAGCCCGCGACCCTCGCTCGCGACCTCGACAGGTTGACCGGTAGAGATTACCGCGTGCTAAGCCTGCAGCCCTTCGACATGTTTCCCCAGACAGCAGAAGTAGAAACGGTGGCCCTTCTGGAGAAAGTTTAGCGTCTCTTCAGAGAATGCGGCTCTCAAAAGGAGCTTCTGATTATTTTCATTTACATAGACTCTTCCACAATAGCTCGGCCGGATGCTTAGCCTTTCGGCAGGTCAGGCAGTGACCATGGAGAAGCGGCGCGGCTCGGTGCAGGCGTCAGCCCTTCGTCTGTTCCGCTCCGGTCTTGCCAGTGGTTGGTCCGCCAGGTGTGATCAAGAACCGGAAGCGGGCGCCAGGCGTATTGTAGCGGGCAAAGGCGTCGCGAATCTCCGCAGCGGTGTACCGCTGGTAGTCCGCCGGCGCATGGACCAGGTCGTTCAAGCTGAGCCCGCGGTAGTCCAGAGTAGAGAGCCAGCTCACCCAGAAGTCCGGTTCCTTCATGGTTTGGTCGAGCAGGTTCGCGAGCTGCTTCTTGACGACGGCCATCTCATTCTCGGTCGGGCCGTCCTTGGCGAAGGCAGCGTACATCTCGTTCACAGCCGTGGCCAGCGCCTCGGCTTTGGCCGGGTCTGTCGGCGCCCGCGCCACGAAGAGCCCGAAGCCGGGGTACTCGCTTGCCGGCTGCGACGACGCACCGATGCGATACACCAGTTGCTTCTCCTCTCTGAGAACGGCGTTCATGCGCGTCGACAATACACGCCCAGCCATCGCCAGGAGCCGCGAGTCGCGGACATTCTGGATATCGGCCCCGAAGAAGCCGTCCATCACGATGGCCTGCAGGGTCTTGACGTTGATCTTTCGCGAGACGTTGATCGGCCCGACGGTCCGTGTGATCTTTCGAAGACCGGCGAACGTCCTGTCGCTGACGCGGTCGCGCGCGGGCAGCGACCCGAGATATCGCTCGACCAGCCTTCGCGCTGTTGTTCGATCCAGATCGCCCACCACGGCCACTTCGATCGGCGCCGTAGCAATGATCTTCTTGAGCCATGCCTGGGCGGCGTCGACTCTGACCCTCTGGATCTGGTCGGCCGCAAGCGGCCTGGTTCGTGGCTCATCGTTCGGATAGAAGGCTGCCGCGACAGTCTCGCTCAGCACACCGGCCGGCTGCAGTTTGCGGGAGGCGATCCTCTGTCTCACCGTCTCTTTCCACTGCTCAAACGCCACCGGCTCAATGATCGGATCCGTCAGCAGGAGGTACGCGAGCTGAAGCCCGGCCTCCAGGTCGGCAGGGTTCCCCGAGACAGTCAGAGTCAGGGTATCCTGATCCACCTCGCCGCTCACCCGCACCTTTTTCCCCGTCATCCAGTCACGGATCCGGACGCTAGAGAGTTTGCTGGTGGCCGGTCGGCTCCAGGCCAAAGCCGCCGCGTCGGTGATCCCGCGGTTCGCCCCCGTCTCCTGGATCCTCCCGCCGGCGAGCGTGACGGTGATGCTCGCTTCGTTCTTGCGCTGGTCCACGAAGCGATAGTGAACCCGCGCACCGTTATCCAACCATCCCGACGTGACACCGCTTGTGGCATGCTCAGTGCTCTCGACCAACTTCCCCCCCGTGGGGAGCTTCTCAAGCAGGGAGCTGGCGCGAGCGACCTCCGCCTCCCTGTCGGGCTTGACACTCAGCGCCGCGCGGCCGAGTCCGATCAGTTCCGCCTCGCTGGGTACGTCCCCCCCGGAGGGGAACTCGGCAATGAACGTGACATTGGTCGGATCGAAGCTGGCCGCGAAGACCCGAGAGACCTCCGCTGCCGTGATTCCCGGCAAGAGGCGCTTGAGGAGCTCCAGGCGCTGCGACGCCGACATCACCGGCTCGCGCCGCGCCAAGGCGCCGTTGATCTGGCGCAGGATCGTGCGGGCAGGGAGCGTCCCCTCGCGCTCCACCGCCTCTTCCGCCTTGGCGATCAATGACCTCCGAACATCCTGTACCTCACGCTCGCTGAAGCCGTGAAGGCGCGCTCTCTGGAGGTTTGTGCCAAGGTCAGCCAGAATCCTCCGCCACTCGCCGGGCTTGCCCGACCCCTCAGCGGTGACCAGCCGAATCGCTCTTCCCTCCTGGCGCACCGAGACGCCGGCTTTGAGGAACGACGCCTTCCCTTCGGCAAGCTGCGCGCTGATCCGCCGATTGAACACTCGGATGCCGATGAGTTCCACCAGGTCGTCCCGGCGCTGCTCCACTGTGATCGTCGGGGCATGGGGTGGCTCGACCCGCACGAACGAGACCTCCGCCTGGGTCAACTCGGGATCCGTGGCAACGATCGCCCTTGCCCCTACTTGCGGCTTGACCCCGACGTCGCGGTCGGCCGGGCGCGGAACCTTCGGGCCGGCGGCGAAGTGCTTCTGAATCAGCCCGACGACCAGGGCAGGATCGCAATCGCCGACGACGATGATGGCCATGTTGCTCGGGACGTACCAGCGCGAGTAGTACTCCTTGAAGTCTTTGAGCGCGGCGGACCTGATGGTCTCCTCGGCCCCGATTGGGAGCCGGCGGCCCAACGTCGACCCAGGGGCCAGCCGCCCGTAGATGTACTCCTGGACGCGCTGCGCAGGTCCGGCCCGCGAGCGCTTCTCCTCAAGGATGATCTGCCGTTCGTTCTCGATCTCAACCGGCGTGAGGCTCAAGCGCATCGCCACGTCGGAAAGGAAGAGCATGCCCTTGTCGAGGGTCTCTGACTTGGTGTCCGGCAGGGCGAGCTGATACGTCGTCTGCTCGAACCCCGTGAAGGCATTCTGGTCTCGCCCGAAGGTCATACCCAGCGATTGGAAAAAGGGCACGAGGGAACCGGGCGGCCGAGCCGTTGAAGGCCATGTGCTCCAGATAGTGGGCGATACCGCGTGCACCGTCGGTCTCGTTGAGCGAGCCCGAGGCGACGTGCAGCCAGAGGCCGACGCCGCCCGCGGGGTTGCCGTGCTTCTTGATAATGTACGTGAGGCCGTTGTCGAGCGCGCCCCTGATGAGCTCGGGATTGGTCGGCAACGGCTCGGCGACAGCCGGCACGGCGCCCGTGCAGACCAGACAGACGGCGAGCGACGCCAGAACCAACGCATACCTAACTCGCCGCGCACGTCGCATATGGCGCATAGTAGTTCCCGGAAAGGGGCAGGTCAAGCCCTGGGGATGGGCTTTCCTATCGTTTATCAAGGTACTCCCACAAAACTTCTGCGGGATGCTTGGCCCTGCGGCCCGTCAAGTGCTCGATCTGTTGGCGGCAGGAGATTCCCGAAGCGACCACCTCGACGTCCGTCCCGGCAGCTCTGACGGCAGGGACAAGCCTGCGGTTCGCGACCGCAACTGAAAGATCGTAGTGTTCCCTCTCGAAACCGAATGAACCTGCCATACCGCAACAGCCGGAATCCACTTCGCTCACCTGAAAGCCGGCCCATTTGAGCAGCGCAACCGTGGGCGCCGTGCCGACCAGCGCCTTCTGGTGACAATGGCCGTGAAGGAGCGCTTTGCGCCCGTTCTGCTGGAAATTCAGCGTGAGCCGTTTTGCGACGCGCTCGGCCAAGAGAAACTCCTCCAGGAGAAAGCTGTGGCGCGCGACCAGCCGCGCAGCCTCACTCCTGAGCAAATCGGGATATTCATCCCGGAGCGTGAGTAAACAAGACGGTTCCAGCCCGACGATCGGAACGTCTTTTTGCACGTAGGGAACAAGGCGCTCGACATTCCACGCCGCGTTAACTCTCGCCTCTTCGAGCATCCCCTTCGAGATCAGAGGCCGGCCGCAGCATCTCTTTTCAACCAGCCTTACCCGGTACCCCGCGCGCTCCAAAAACCGCGTGGCCGAGATCGCCACAGAAGGTGTGTTGAAATTATTGAAGGTGTCTTGAAACAGAATCACCTCCATTTTCGCGGCGCCGTTTGTCCGCGGCGCGTAACGAAACCAATCTTCGAAGGTCTCCTCGGCGAAGCGCGGCAGCGGGCGCCTGCGATCGATCCCCGCCAGGCGCTCCAAAAGCCAGCGGTTGGGAGCGGAATTCGCAAGCCAATTGGAAAGAGGCGCCAGGCGCGAACCCAAGCGATTCAATTTTTCAATCCGGCCGAAGATTCGATTGCGCAGCGGAAGGCCGTTGGCTTTGTAGTAGTGGTGGAGAAACTCGTACTTGAGCTTGGCCATGTCGACGTTGGACGGGCACTCGGCCTTGCACGCCTTGCACTCCAGACAGAGATCCAGGACCTCGTAAAGGCGCTTGCCGGTGAAATCCGCGCGCGGCACTTTCCCCGATAGAACGGCGCGCAGGGCATTGGCCCGGCCCCGCGTGGAGTGCTCCTCGTCCAGCGTCGCCATATAGGAAGGACACATGGTACCGTCCAGCTTCTTGCGGCATTCCCCCATCCCGCTGCACATCTCAACGGCAGCGGCGAAGCCTCCCTGGCTGTTGAAGTCGAGAGTCGTTTCCGGCTGCCAAGTCTTATAAGAGGGGCCGATGCGGAGAGATTCGGTCATCGCCGGGGCGTCGACAATTTTTCCCGGATTCATTAGATTCTTCGGATCGAAGGCCCGTTTGATCTGGCGGAACCCGTCGTAAACAATAGGGCCGTATAGTTTCTCGTTGAAGTGGCTGCGGGCCAATCCGTCTCCGTGCTCTCCCGACATCGCGCCGTTGAACTCGAGGACCAGGTCTGAGATCTCATTCGCGATCGACACCATCTTGTTGACTTCGCTCTGTTCCTTGAGATTGATCAACGGGCGGATGTGCATGCAGCCCACGGAGCAGTGGCCGTAGTAGCCGGCAATGGCGTCGTGACGTGTGATGATCTCTCTAAACCGCTTGATGAATTCCGGCAGCTTGGCCGGTTCCACGGCGGTGTCTTCAACAAAGGCGATGGGCTTCTTGTCGCCCTTGGTGCCAAGAAGCAAGCCGAGGCCGGCCTTGCGGACGCCCCAAATGGCCCTCACCTCTTCCGGCTTGAAAGCCTGGGTCGCCGCGTATCCGATGCCGCGGGCCTTGCGCAGCCTTTCGAGTTCGTAAACCTGTTCTTTCACCGCTTCTTCGGTGTCGCCGGCGTACTCGACCATGAGAAGGGAATACGGATTTCCCTGAACGAACCCCAGCCGTCTGGATTGCACGATGTTGCCTCGGGCAAGATCGAGAATCATCTTATCGGTCGACTCCAGAGCGTAAGGCGCGGTTTCCAAAATGGCCTTGGACGCTTCCAGCGCCTCCAGATCGTCTTGAAAGTGAATCACGTCGAGCGCCGTCCACTTGGGTTTGGGAACCAGGCGAAGCTTGGCTTCCACCACGCAGGCCAGGGTCCCTTCGGAACCGACGATTATCCGCGACAGATTGAATGGCTGCGGCCTGACGAACTCATCCAAGTTGTAGCCTGAGACCCGCCGCATGATCTTGGGATAGCGAGCAAGAATTTCATTTTTCTGTTCCCGCGCAAGGCGCAAGATTTCGCGATAGATCCGCCCCTCCAAACTATCGGACTTGCTCTTTCTCTCCAGAGCATCCTGTGAGAGATCTTTCATAACCACTTCGGTGCCGTCCGAGAGAAACACCGTCAGCTCAAGAACGTGATCTAGCGTCTTCCCGTACGTGAGCGAGTGAGCGCCGGCAGAATTGTTGCCGATCATTCCCCCGATGGTGGCCCGGTTTGACGTGGAAGTATCCGGGCCGAATTGGAGCCCAAAAGGTCTTACATAAGCGTTCAGCTCGTCCTGAACCAAACCGGGCTGGACGCGGCACCAGAGCTCCTCTTTATTGACCTCCAGAACCTGGCTCGTGTACTTGGAGAAGTCGAGCACGATGGCATGTCCTACGGTCTGCCCGGCAAGCGAAGTCCCTCCCCCCCGCGGCAGGATCGGCGCGCCAGCTTGGTTCGCCACCTCCAGCACAGCCTGGACATCGCCCTTGTGACGCGGCAGGACTACACCGATGGGTTCGATCTCGTACATGGAGGCGTCCGTGGAGTAGAGAAGCCTCGAATAGCGGTCAAAGCGGACCTCCCCCTCGACCCTCTTTTTCAGCTCGGCAGCAATCTCTTTGTACTCCTGTGACGGGTTTGAGGCCATACGTAAGGTCCCTATATCACGCAGATGAGGCGAGAGGCGAGAGGCGTGAGGCGTGAGCAGTAAAGACTCCGTCCTGTTGCCTTATGCCTTTAGCCTGTCTCTTGCCTTCCCAAACACCTCATGGAACATCTTGCGCGTCAGTTTGCCGGTGAAGGTATTCTGCTGGCTGGGGTGGTAGGAAGCCAGGAGGGTCAAGTGCTCGTCGAGACGATAAGTGGCCCCGTGGCCAAATTTGGGCCGGGGCGCCGGAATAACTCCGCCAGCTTCCTGGTATGCCTTGAGAAAGGAGTCAAAGGCGATCTTTCCGAGGGCCAGGACCACACGGATACTTTTCAGCAGCTTGAACTCGCCGAGGAGGTACGGGCGACACTTCTCAAACTCCACTCTGGAGGGCTTGTTGGCCGGCGGCGCGCATCGGACCGCAGCCGTGATATAGCAGCCTATAAGCCGTAGTCCGTCGTCGCGCGCCATCGAGCTGGCCTGATTGGAAAAGCCGAACGCATGGAGAGTCTCGTAGAGCCAATCGCCGCTTCGGTCCCCGGTGAAAATTCTCCCGGTCCGGTTTCCCCCGTGCGCCGCCGGCGCCAGCCCCACGATCAGGAGCCGTGCTCCGGGATCACCAAATCCCGTGAGAGGCTTGGCCCAGTAATCCATCCCCTGATAGCGCGGTGGAGGTTTTTTTGCCACCTCCTCCCTCCAACGCACTAAACGGGGACACTTCCGGCATCGGACGATGATCCCGCTGAGTTCCTGTAAGGTTGCCATATCGATTCCCGGCCACCATAGAGGAAAAATGACACCAAGGCCGGGGGTCCGCCGCCTTGGACTGTACTGGCTGCTCCTCAACCATGGGACTCCGAGGGCGGGGTAAGCGATGGGCGAGCCGCTTCGAGTCCTGATCGTCGAGGATTCTGAGGACGATACACTCCTGCTGGCGCGAGAATTGCAGCGGGGAGGGTATGATCCGACCTTCGAGCGGGTTGACTCAGCCGAAGCCATGGCCAGGGCGCTCGCGGCTCGATCCTGGCAAATCGTTCTTGCCGACTATACTATGCCCCAATTCAAAGGGACGGATGCGCTGGAGCTATTAAAGGAGACCCGCCTCGACATCCCCCTCATCTTTGTTTCCGGGGCTACGGGTGAGGATCTCGCAGTGGGCGCGATGAAAACGGGCGCCCATGACTATGTCATCAAAGGAAATCTCAAGCGTCTGACCCCAGCCATCGCCCGGGAACTCCGAGAGGCCGAGATCAGGCGCCAGCGAAAGCGGGACGGTGAAAGTCTTCGGCGCCAAGAGAAAAGGATGTGGGTTCTCTACGAGATTAACCAGGCCATCACCTGCATTTTGGACCTCCGAGATCTCGTCAACATTCTAATCCAAAATATCAATCTCTTTCTTCCCTATTCCGCTTCGACCGTGAGCCTTTTAAATCAAGAGACCCGAGAGTTGGAATCTGTCCCCGGGATCAGTCTGCGGGAAACACAGTGGCGATCGCATATTCTCAAGCGCGCCCTTGCCTGGGAAAACTTGGTGCTTGAGGCCAAGTCGCCCGTGGCGGTCCGCAATATTCAAAAAGATCTGCGAGCGGAAGAAGCAGAGTTCTTTCGCAACCACGGGCTGGTCGCCTACCTCGGAGCCCCCTTGCTCGCGCAACACGAGATCCTCGGGGTCCTGGGTTACTATGCGGACGAGGAGCGCGAGTTTGAAGAGGAAGAGGTTAGGTTTTTAACGACATTGGCAGGTCAGGCAGGCATAGCGATCCGCAATTCACAGCTCTACGAAAAAACCAAAAGCCAGGTTGTCGAGCTGGAGAAAGCCAAGCAAGTGAAGGACGAGTTTTTGGTCGTTCTGGCCCGGGAGCTGAGCGCCGCACTGGAGACTGCCACAACCACCACGGGATGGATCCGTGAAAGGATGCTGCAAGGGCCTGGGGAGAAGGCGGCACTCAAGCAGGTGGCAGGTCGTTCCATGGCGCTGGTGACAAGGATCCAAAGCCTGCTGGCAGCCACGAAGGCCGAGGCCAAACTCACCTAACCGGTTTCCCCTCCCCAGCTTTTCCCCCCGTTTCATTTTTCTGTCTATCCCTCACTTCGAACGGTAACATCAGGCACTGGACTTGTTCACCGCAAATCGCTAAAAGCAAAGGATGAAAATCGGGAAGGAGCGATAAAATGGCGCTGCAAGAATACCGGATCGAAAAAGATTCCATGGGGGAAGTCAAGGTGCCGAAGAGCGCCTACTACGGCGCGCAGACCCAACGGGCCGTAGAGAACTTTCCCGTGAGCGGCATCGGATTCCCTCCGCGATTCATCCGCGCGCTCGCCATCATCAAGCACTCGGCGGCCACCGCGAACGAAGATCTGAAGCTCCTCGACCCCAAGATCGCCGATGTCATCCGCCGCGCGGCCTTGGATGTGATGGAGGGAAAACTCGACAGGGAATTCGTCGTCGATATCTTTCAGACTGGCTCCGGGACCTCCACCAACATGAACGTTAATGAAGTCATCGCCAACCGCGCCCTCGAGCTCCTCGGCAAAGAGCGCGGGACTAAAGGCGTGCACCCCAACGACCACGTGAACATGAGCCAATCGAGTAACGACGTCATCCCGACGGCGATTCACGTCTCCGCGCTCGAGGCGATTCAGAGCGAGCTCCTGCCCGCGCTGCGAGAACTCCATCTGGCTCTCAAAAAGAAGGCGCAAGCGTTCGACCGAATCGTGAAGATCGGCCGCACCCATCTCGCGGATGCCACGCCGATCCGTTTGGGCCAAGAGTTCAGCGGCTACGCCCGGCAGATCGAGCTCAGCGCGGAGCGGATCAGGAAATCTTCCGTGGGTCTGGAGGAACTGGCCTTGGGAGGCACCGCCGTCGGGACCGGCATCAACACCCACCCCGAATTTCCCGCCAAGACCATCAAGAGAATCTCGGAGATGACCGGCCTTAACTTTCGCGAGGCCCAAAACCACTTTGAAGCCCAGGCTGCCAAAGACGCGGTAGTGGAGGCCAGCGGAAGCCTCAAGACCTTGGCCGTAAGCCTGAGCAAGATCGCCAACGACCTGCGGTGGCTGAGCTCCGGGCCAAGATGCGGAATCGGGGAAATCTCGCTGCCGGACACTCAGCCGGGCTCTTCGATCATGCCGGGCAAAGTGAATCCGGTCATGTGCGAATCCGTCCTCCAGGTCGCTGCCCATGTCATCGGCTGCGATGCCACCATTACCCTGTGCGGCCAGGCGGGCAATTTCGAGCTCAACGTGATGATGCCGGTCATGGCGCTCAGGCTCCTGGAGGCGATCACCTTCAGCGCCAAGGTGGTTCGAGCATTCACCGAGAAATGCGTCATGGGAATCGAGGCCAACCGCGAGCGCTGCGAGGAGTTGATCGAGAAGAGCCTCGCCATGGTGACCTCTCTGGCGCCGGTGATCGGCTACGACGCCGCGGCAAAAATAGCCAAAGAATCCTTTACCACCGGAAAGACCGTGAGAGAGGTAGCCAAGGCCCATAGGGTCCTGCCGGAAGACAAGCTTGACAAGATCCTCGACCCGTGGCGGATGACCGAGCCGGGAATCCCGGAAAAAGAATGAGGTGCTATTCAGCCAATACCGTGCTGACCAGCATACTGACTATAGTGACGGGGGGGATTTGAGGGAGGATAGGGGGATTATGGTAATTTTCTTTTTTCCTTCACTATAGCTAGACCCTCTTACCTCGAATCAGCCTCGTTTTTTCCATAAAGTGGCGCTTTGACAACGAGGGAGAACCCTGGTATACCTAATTTGGCATGGTAGCGGATGGGTGACAAACCCATCGTGTGGATGGGCTCGTCGCGGGACGATGTGCGCCGGTTTCCGCGAGCAGCCCGGCGCAAGGCTGGCTTAGAACCGTGTTTTCTATGTCGCTAAATTCGAGGAGGCGGTTTATGTACTCCACGCGTTCCAAAAGAAAACGCAAAAGACGGCCAAGCAAGACATCGAGATCGGTCGGCAGCGTTATAGAACGGCCCAGCACTATCGCCAGGCGCGGCAATAAGGCCAGTGAGATGCAGGCCACCCACGGCAGTGATAACGTATTCAAGGATGTGGGATTTGGAGCAGAGGAAGCAGCGAACCTAAAGGTACGGGCCGATTTGTTGCTCGACATACGGCAGTACATTCAAGCGCGCGGCTGGACGCAGGCCGAGGCGGCTGCTTTCTTTGGCGAGACACAGCCCCGGATCAGTAATTTGCTGAAGGGAGAGATCAGCCGCTTCAGCATTGATAAGCTGATCAACATGCTCGCGCGTGCGGGAATCCGAGTACGTCTAGAAACGGAGCCGCAGGCAGCCTAAGAAAGCGCACCGAGGGTGGGGAACCTCAAAGAAGCGGGCGATGGTTGCCTACATCCTGGTGAAGCATTTAGGATATCGCCTGGCCGATGTGGTGCCTTATCTAGGAAGGGACATGGCGACGCTGAGCTCTTTGATCTTCCGGTTCTCGGAGCGTATAAAGGTTGAGGAGGAAACCAGGAAGGAAATGCACAGGCTTGTCAGGATTGTCTAGAATAGAAAGCCTGACCCTGGTCCCTGGTCCTGGCTCTTTGCCAGAGCCGTTGCATCTCGGGCAGGTCTTTAAGCGCGTGATCCTCTCGCCATTTGTCTCCTCCTCGTGCACATTCTGTCGGCCCAACGTCAAGCTCAGCCGTCGCTCCTAGCGATCAGTCTGAAGCGCCGGGTTAGCCCACCAGCTTGTCGTACTCTGAATGAGGGCCAATCCAAAACCACAGCAAGTCGTCGCCCGCTTCGACAGCCAACGCTCGGTAGTGTATACCAACTCGGACGGCGCGGTACTTTCCAACTTTCTTGAAATGCAGAGACGGGTGTGAAGGGTTTGTCTTCAAGAGTTCGTAGTTTTTATCAGCAAGCTCCCGAACCGATTCCGGAAGGGTTCGATAACAAGTCCAAAAGCTCGGAGCAGCAAAATGTCTCAAAGCTCCTTACTCTTTCCAGCACGGTGTGCCGCCAGAGCTTCTTCAGCGAGCTTGTCCAGCTTACCCTTCTGAATATCCTCTTCGATCTGGCGATCCCAAGCTTGAGCGTCAAATTCCGTAAACCATCTGCGGAAAGCGGCGAGCTCGGACGGCTTGAGCTTCTGAACTTCTTGTTCGATATTTTCGACCTTACTCATTGAGACCTCCTATGCCGATACTTTAGCAGAGTTTCCAACCGAGGGCTAACGCTAAGCGGCTAAGCCGTGATGAATAAGCGAGCCTTTGAGGCGAGCGGTTTCGACATCAGTCTTAAGCCGCGGGTTAGGTTGTTTGCCCGGAGTCATCATGCTTCGAATGCTCGATCATGGCCCGAACCGCGTCAAGACAATCGCTGCAAATAGGTCCTCGTCCTGGAACGCGCGACATTTCCTGCATCTCTTTGGTCAATCCACAAAGCCGACAGTCCTGAGGTTTCTTACCGAGTTCTTGTTTAAGGATGTCGACGCAAAGGTCCACACATTCTTCACAGATATGTACCTTTGGTCCGGCGATAAGTTTGCTCACCTCATTCTGTGTCTTATTACAAAACGAGCATCGCAAAACTTTCGATCCACCTCGCAAAATTGCCCACATCGTTCAGCAACCTAACTAATAAGTCGATTGGTCAGCCCATCTCCATTAACTATTTTTGTAGTCAGGGCGGATTCTATTGTGTTGTTCAGCATTTAGCAAGAAACTTCTTAACTGCCCAGATGGGACAAACGCTGCACCTATTGTCAGCCTTTGCAGCCCCCTACGATCGGTCCGAATCAATCCCGAGTTGATCCGCTGGGCTGTGGACTCCCCTACCACCGCGATTCAAAACGTGGGTGTAGATCGTCGTACTGACATCTTTGTGCCCGAGCAGTTCCTGGACGGTCCGAATATCATAGCCGTCCTCCAGCAAGCCCACGGCAATACGTTCAAACCGTTCGATTATAGTGACGGAATTAAATAAATTGACATCAAATCCCCCCTTACCCCCCTTTTGAAAAGGGGGGATGGGGGGATTATAGTAATTTTCTTTTTTCCTTCACTATAGTTCGAACCGTTCGAATGATTCAGGGATCATCAGAACACCTTGAACGACTGAAACGATTTGAACGACTCGGACGACTTGAACCGGTTCTAGATGGTTCCCGTACGAACAAT
>JACPSF010000052.1 GCA_016193385.1 Deltaproteobacteria bacterium | reverse complement strand
TGGGTCGGAGCGATGGGTGGACAGACCTTGCGGATAACTTTCAAATGGATTGGGAGTTTGACTGCGCGCTCGATGGCAACGTGTCGCTCACCGGAGAAGTAGACTTGAAGAATTATAAGGGGTTCACGGTGGGACTAGCCTTGGGGGAGAGCCTTCACAATGCGGCGACGACACTCTTTCAAGCGCTCGGAATCCCTTTTACAGAGCAGCGGAAACGGTACAGAGAGCAGTGGAACCGCCCTTGCAGGAAGATCCTACCTTTGGAGAAGGTCTCGGGCGACAGGGGGCACCTGTATCATGGAAGCTTTAGCCTCTTGCTCGCCCACGAGGACAAAACCTACCCGGGCGCTCTCATCGCTTCACTCTCCATTCCCTGGGGAGAGGCGAAGGGTGACGAAGATATGGGGGGATACCACCTGGTGTGGACCCGAGACATGGTCAACAGCGCCATGGGTCTACTTGCCGCGGGAAATACCGAGACTGCCTTTCGCGGGCTCATCTATCTCGCCGCGAGCCAGCAGGCGGATGGAGGTTGCCCGCAAAGCTTTTGGATCGAAGGGGAGCCGTACCGGCGAGGCATCCAGCTTGACGAGGTGGCATTCCCCATTTTACTTGCCTGGTGCCTACGCCGGGAGAACGCCCTTCGAGACTTCGATCCTTACTCGATGGTGATGCGAGCTGCGAGCTACCTTATCCACCACGGTCCGGCCACCCAACAGGAGCGCTGGGAGGAGGCCGGTGGCTACTCGCCTTCCACACTGGCATCGAACATCGCAGCGCTCATCTGCGCTGCCTCTTTTGCACGCGAGCGTGGAGACAGCGCCACGGCTGAGTTTCTCGAAGGATACGCCGACTTCCTCGAATGCCACGTTGAAGCCTGGACGGTCACCACTGAGGGAGCGTTGGTTCCTGAAATTCAACGCCACTTTATCAGGATTCATCCGGTGGACGTCTACAACCCATGCCCCAATGAGGACCCCAACCACGGAGACCTCACCATTTCCAACCGGCCGCCGGAAGCTCGGACGGAATTCCTCGCGAGGGAGATCGTCGACGCAGGTTTTCTCGCGCTCGTGCGATACGGAATTCGTAGACCCACCGATCCACTCATCGTGGATTCCCTGCGCGTCGTGGATGCCGTTCTCAAGGTGGAAACGCCCTTTGGCCCGTGCTGGCGTCGTTACAATCATGATGGTTATGGGCAACGAGAGGACGGTGGATCGTTCGATGGATGGGGAAAAGGGCGTGCATGGCCGCTATTGACCGGGGAGCGGGGTCACTACGAGTTGGCTGCCGGACACAACGCAAAATCTTTCATCCGGGCAATGGAAGGCTTTTCCTCCGGCACCGGGTTGCTGCCCGAGCAGATCTGGGATGAAGCGAATCGTCCCAAGGCCTACATAAACCTGGGAAGACCCACCGGATCGGCCATGCCTCTCATGTGGGCCCATGCTGAGTACATCAAGCTCCTTCGCTCGGTATACGACGGGCAGGTTTTCGACCTTATCCCGGAGGTTGCAAACCGCTACATTAAAAACAGGAAAAGCTGCAAGGCTCTGGAGATATGGAAGCCCAACCGGCAGGTCTGCATGGTGAAGAAGCGCACCACCCTACGTATTATGGCGCCGGCCCCTTTTCGGCTCCGCTGGTCGGGTAATGATTGGCGGAGCGTTGAGGATACACCCTCCTGCGCGACAGCGCTGGGAATTGACTTTGTGGACATCCCGGTGACTCCCAGCCAGCGTGCTCCGATTGGTTTTACCTTCTTGTGGACATCGAACGGCAGGTGGGAGGGACGCAACTATGAGGTAGCTGTAGAGTAAGTGGGTTTCAATTCGAGTTTATGGGATTTACGGATTACTTGACCGGCGATTAGACCCGCATCTCTTTATTTCCCGCCTTGGATCATGATTTGAACCACGTCGTTCCGGCTGTAATGTCCGGCCGTGTCGATCTTCCACTTTTCTTTGAGGATCGCCTTGGGATCGATCTCCGCATAAATAATTCTTTCTTCCTTATAGACTGGGCCGGCCACGTACCTGCCGTCGGGACCGATGATGCCGCTGCCGCCGTCCATGTTCCAGACAGTACGGTTCTTCAGCACAAAATCGTCCGGGACTTGATCCGCAGTCAGGACCCCGCAGGCCTTGAGGACGTAGACCTGACTCTCCAAGGCGTGACTCCGGCTTAAGAGATCCGCCGTGTCAGGTTTCGAAAACCACAAGATCCGAGGCGTTCCCCGATCCCCAGCAACAGCGCTCCTCATAGGTGGGCAGGAGTTTTCGTCTTTTGCCCAAGACGTGACCCTGGTCGCTCAAAAAGAGAAGCGTGTTGTAAAGAGTGGCGCCCGGCTCCCTGGATCGTTCATTGATGCCCATGACCACATGGCAACCGGCTTCTCTGGCCGCTTCTCCCATGGCCTGAGTGTCGGAGCTGGGGATCTCCACCGATTCCTCGTAGAGCCTGACCCAAGCTGCCTGGCTGAGCTCGCGCTCCCCGACGGGAAGCGCTCTCGGCCAGTGGGGGAATGTGGGAATCCAGGCTTCGGGAAAGGCAACCAGCTTGGCTCCGTTTTTCCCCGCCTCACGAATCAACCGGCAGGCCTTCTCCACCGTGGACTGCCGGTTGAGAAAGACCGGGGCGGCCTGGACGACCGCCGCTAAATATTTTTCAAACTGAGTACCCATGACGCGCTCGGCTCATAATATAACGGCGCAAGATTTAATCAAGCGTGTAGGTGCGGTCGGCTTCCGACCTGTGCGGCTACCGCGCCGCCTCCCAGCCAGAGGAAATCCCGGGGACTGCCTGAAAGCCGACTTTCAAGTTGACCGAATAGCCTGTTATCGGATATCCTCCGCCCAAAGAAAAGGAACTTAGGGAATTGCCACCGTTTTAGCGGAGAACCTGCCGTGGGCAGCTAGATAACGCGCCCGGACTTGTCTATCCATCGAGACACACTCGTGCGCAACGCCACCCTATCGATGGGCGAATGCGATAAGCCAAGAGGGTTGAAGAGACTTCTTGCCGATTGAATGTTTCTTCTGACTATCCGGAGGACGATGTCCGCTTGGCGGCTTTGAACCTCGCCGCGCTGGAGGATGCCAGCCGCGCCTTGGATACGCTGGCGCTGGCGTTGATGCAAAGCCTGGGCGACTGGCATGTGTTGGATGCCGTTTGCAAGGCCGCCGAACCTCTTCAGTGGATCAAGGCCGAGCTACCCGAGGATCAGACCGCAGAGGCAACCAAGCTGGCCGAGTTCCTCCCGGCGGTGGATCTGTTCGAGCTGCTCGAACGCACTCATCAGGAACTGACCGAAAAGATTGAAGGAACCCCGGAGGACTACGGCCAGCGCCGCCGCGTGAAACACCTGGCCGATCTGACGGAGAAGGCAGTAAACTTCCACGGGCTTACGCCCGTGGCTTTTCCCGTTGCACGCTTTGCGTGTCCGACTTCGTCGGAACCCGATCCATCCCCGCATTTACATACGGGGGTTTGCTAAGGTAGTACTAAAGCTGCTGAGGGAGGGGAGCAGGGCCGAAAGCAGATTACTCCTTTACGCGCGACCCAAGTCTAATCGCGGCCTATCAATCCTGCTTCCACGCCCGCGGACGCAGGAGGAAGTCGACAAAGGAACAGGAGCCACCTACAACCCGGTCGGCTCGAACTACCTCGACCTGAACTTCTCTCAGCGCGTGCATTGGGCCGCGCTGGTGGGAGCGTTTCAGCTCATCATCGAAAAACCCCACGTGCTGTGGCGGATCATTAGCTCGATGCTGGCCGACGCCAGCGCTCCGGCGCGCGACGCGCTCATGCAGCGCTTACTCAGTCCTGATTCAGTCATGCAAGGGCTGGAGTGATTGGGGTCTGGTCTTGAATTTTGCTGCTGTCAAAATTAAAGACCTGGCCCGATCTACTCCCATCTACTCTATCTCTCTAGCTATGGACATCAAGCGATTTGACCCCTGCTCCCTTCTTTGCTTCTCGTTCACTTGGTTTTGCCCTCTTTGCTTAGCCTCTGCAACATCTCTTCAAAGAAAGGTCGATCCCTGAGGCTCATGAATTCCCCTTTAAAAATAATCGCATTGAAATGGGCAACCTCCTCTTTCTTATCAATATCCCGCAAAACCAGCGCAAAGCGACTACCGTCAAACAATCGCGTGTTATCCATGTAGGGTAAATCAAAAGAGGATACCTCAAAGTTTATGGGTTTAGCCGCCCGAACGAAATTCAACGTGCCATTCTTAAATGATTCTTGGTACGGAGTCACCTTCACGTGTGCGGCCGCCTCCTTTATCTCTTCTAGCTCTACATCGATCGCAGGAGAACTCGTGTCCGTCGGCTCGGGATTTCGGACGGGTGCCTTGCTACAGCTCTCATACTTGAAATCTCGGAGCGATCGTTCCCCGACTTCACTCATTAATTCCTTGAGATTTTCTACAGCGTAAAGCCGAATACAGACCGTCTCCCCCTTCTTTACTTCAAAACTTCTATTGAGCCCCAAGTGGGCAAGCATCGCGGATTGTCTGGAGGCGACATTTTTCGCCACTCGGATCAGCTCTTGCTGTAACTTCTCCACTGTTTCGAGCTCCTTGCCGCCTTTTTCGATCCCTTTTTTCGCCTGGTCTAGGCGCGAATAGACATCCTCAAACAACGGTCTGGCATTCAGATATTCCTGAAAGTTCAGATTCAGCAGGTCAAGAAACATGATTCGCTTCCTGAAGGAATCCTCAGTCTCCTTCACCGTTTTCTTATCCTCAAATGCTCCGAGATAGTTCGTGAGAAGAGTTTTAAACATCTCTTGCCTGATGGCAGTGTCCGCTTTTTCTCTCTCACTCATGATTTGCATATAGACCTGTGCTCTATGACTTTGGTCCGTGGTTTTTTGAATAATGAAAGGAATCGCAACCGATCCAATAAGCACCCCCACACCTGCCGAAATTTTGGCAAAGGATTCAAGCTTTCCCCAGAGGTCTCGCTTTCCGTTCTTCTCTTCTTTCTCTTCCCCTTCTTCAGCCATGCCGTTCTCCCCTTCCGTTTTTATGGCACCCTGATGTTCCTTTCCGTCCCCTGTGGAGACACCCTGACCTGTTCATTCTGACCCTTAATTGTCAGCGTGTAAGTCCCTGGGGTAATGTTTCTGAACTCATAGAAACCACTCCCATTCGTCGTCGCGGTTCTACTATTTTGTCCTTCCTTCAGGGAGATTGTCACGTTGCCTGCTGGCGCGCCGTTGCCCTGTAAAACTTGGCCCCTCAGGTCTGCTGCCACAAGAGGTGTAACAATGACCAGCATGAAAAATGAAAACGAACCGATTAGCAGACTCCTCATTCTACTCTCCTCTTGGTTCACCACGCCGTGTATGGTGGTGCGCTCTTATTGACCAATTCATAAGAGATTCCTTTTTGGGTGTCAGCCACCGAGAGTTCATGGGCCGGCTCTCACTCACATCCTCAGCCCTCCCTCGGGGGGGATCAGGCTTGTCTGCGCGAGCGCGCAAGCAGGCGGCTACCGGAGAGAGCAGGACGGCGCGGGCTCCGTATTTCAAGGCAGAGACTATCCGGTAAGGTGGCGTTATGTCAACTTTGCCTGCGCTCGATCTGCGTCGGGTCTTGCCGTTAAGTGTCTGGTGTGCCTGACTATCAAGCCGGAAGAATAAATTTATGGGTAAAGTCACGCAAGCGGTGCCGCTCGCCCTCTTCTGGTTCATCTATATGGGGGCGCTCGGGATCTTTTTCCCTTATTACAGCCTGTATTTGCGAGAGAATGCCGGCCTGACGGGGACTCAGGTGGGTGTGGTGCTGTCGATGGTGCCTCTCGCGGGCATGTTCGCGCAGCCCTTCTGGGGTCAGGTTGCCGACAGGACCGGGGCTCGCGGCCGAGTTGTGGTCCTCCTCGCCTTTGGCGCCTCCCTCGGCTATCTGGCGCTCGCTTCGGCAGACAGATTTCTGGCAATCTTAGGTGCGACGGTTGCGCTTGCTTGTTTTTCTACGGCGATCATTCCGCTGACCGTCTCGGTGACCCTTGGAGTCCTTCACGGTTCCGGGCCTTACGCTTTCGGTCTGATTCGCGTCTGGGGTACTTTGGGCTATCTCTTGCTCGTCCTAAGTTTTCCCTGGCTTCTGCGTCATTACCAGACAGCGAAAGGATTGGAAGCGGCGTCCGGCGGAGCGGCGGAGCCGGGTCTCGAAATCATGTTTCTTATAACTGCCGGGATAGTTTTTGGAGCCGCCCTGGTGGGTCTCTTTCTCCCGAGAGAGGGCGTCGTGGGGCTGCGGGCTTCCCGGGGGGAGTGGCGAGCACTTTTGAAGAACAGCGCTGTGATTCGTTTTCTTTTCTTTGTGCTCGTTGCTTACGTGCTGCAGGCCGGTCCCATGTGGCTCTTTCCCGTTTATGTTCGCGCTCGCGGCGGGGATCTCTACACAATTCGTCAGATGTGGATTTTGATGCTGCTCGTTGAAATCCCGCTATTGATCTCTTCGGGAGCCGGGCTCAAGCGCCTTGGGGCTCGCGGCCTTCTAGTGTTGGGGGTGCTGGCCGGGGCCGTCCGCTGGACGGTCAGCGGTCTGAGCCACGACCCTTACCTGGTCTACCCCGTACAGATGCTCCACGGCGTCATGGTGACCGGCTTGCTGCTGGGTGGCCCGCTGTATCTGGACGCGGTCGTCCCGGGCCGGCTTCGCTCCACAGCTCAGGCACTTCTGTCGATGATAGGGATAGGGATCGGAGGGATCGCTTCTAACACAGGAGCAGGCTGGCTCCTCGAGCACATGGGAGCCGATGCTCCTTATATCGTGAGTGGGATCGGTTCCTTCGTTCTCGGCTTCCTCGTGTGGTGGTTTTTGCCTTCCCCCGACGCCTCAGAGCCGGGAACCCCTGCCGCCTCCTAACCGATTCCCGTCTCGTCGATCTTATGCCGCAAAAGGTGAGGCTCTGCGCTCGGCGTCAAAAAGAATCTTTCGATTTCTTCGTCCCTCACCTGGGCCAGAGTCGGGGGATTCCACCGAGGACGACGATCCTTGTCCACCAAGAGGGCCCTTACGCCCTCACGAAAATCGGAGCGATCGCAGAAATGAACGGCCATATCCCATTCCCGAAGGAAAGCTTCTTTCAAAGGCAGATTTTTCCCCCTCTTGAATTCCTCGAAAATGGCGTTGGCTGAAGTGGGGGAGCCGGCAAAGTAGCCCTGGAGGGCGCTTCGCATCCAGGCGTCTTTGCCTTCCCATTTTCGCAAGACCTCGTCGATTTCGTCCATGCGTGCCTTATCCATGAATGTCTCGATTTCCTGGAGGCGCTTTAAGAGGGATGAGTTGGGGGAAGCGTTGGCGTCTGCCTGGCTCGCCAAATACCGGCTTAAGATTTCCCTGTCTCTACGGGAATCTCCGGCCCAGTCCAGGCGCAAAAGCTCCGCAAAAACCGACTTCTTTTTTTCGGATCGCACCCATGCGTCGGCCATTTGGATCGCCACCGCATCGAAGCCGTCAAAGCGCGCCCCGGTCAACCCGAGAAACAAGCCCAGGCGCTGGGGCAGTCGGCTGAAAAAGTACGTCGCGCCCACGTCGGCAAAGAAGCCGATAGCGATCTCGGGCATGGCCAGGACGGTGCGCTCGGTCACCACTCGATGCGAGGCCCCGTTCATGATGCCAATCCCGCCGCCCATGGTAATGCCATCGGCCCAGCAGAGTATCGGCTTGGGATAGACGTGGATAAAGTAATCCACGAAGTATTCTGCGGCGAAGTACTCCCGTCCGTAGGCGGAGTTGTCCTCTTTTTCGAGTTCGTTGACCAGAGACTTAACATCGCCGCCGGCGCAAAACGCCTTCTCAGAGGCGGCATTGAGCACGAGGCAGGCGATATCAGCCCTGGCGCGCCACTCGAGAAGCTTTTGTTCGATCGCATAGAGCATCCTCAAGTCGAGCGCGTTGAGCGAGCTCGGGTTGTCGAGCGTGATGAACCCGACGCGGAAACGGCCCGCGCTCTCCTCCGAGAAGAGCACTGGGCCATCACCAAGGTATTCGGCGTTCTCCATCCGATGAATGACGGAAGGGAGGGTCTAAGGGTGATCGCGAGGCGCCGCCAGGGAGATGCTAGTCGCCGGCGCGTCTTTGAGCATACATTTTCTCGATGTATCCGGGGGCTCTTCCCCGTTTGGATTGAACCTTCAGCCAATCTCGTTCCGCGCCTACGATATAAACCTTCATCCCTTTGGGAATACTGGTGATGACCGGATAATGTAGACCGGGACCTTGTCTAACGTAAGTATCCGCAATGACAGTGTAGGTTCCTTGGACCGGAGGCGCCCCCAGGGTCTCCTCGCCTAACGGCCGGGCAAACCTGTCATCGATATACCCGGGAGGGTTACCGTGCTTGGAGACGACCTTCAGCCAGCTCCCTTCATGGCCCACCACTTGGACCTTTGTCCCAATGCGAATTTCCGCGACAGTTTTGTAGCGGGTGTCCGGGCCGCTTCTGACTTTCACATCACCGGTTGTGACGTACGCTTGGGCTTGCCCGGCGGAGGTGGTTTGCGAGCCGGGATCTTCGCTCTTTTGTCCGCATCCCGAGAGCGACCAAAGGATTAGAACAGCGAGAAAAAAGCAACGTCTTGACCTGAGCCGCATCTTCGCCTCCCGAAACACGAGCCTCTTTCCTCAGCAACTTAACAGATAATCCCGTTTCGGACAATTATCGGGAAAGTGGTGAAGTCCTCGCTGTAGCGAATCTGGAGATAGCCGGGCTGGTAAGCTTACACTGTCCGCCGGCCGAAGCAACTCCTTACCGTCCGCTTTCCCTCCGACCACCTGACCGGCCCGTGTCGGGCACTCCTTACGTGGACGTGGAAATTTTTCTCTACCTTTAAGGAGCAGGCGGTTCGTTGCGGTTATGAGAAAGCAGACCTTTCCGTGTATAATAGCGCATGGCGGGGAGGGTCTTGAGGCTCGCGGTTCTGTTCGAAGGGGGCCTGTTCGCTCTGGCGTCGGGTCTGGGTTGGTTGCTTGGCTACCCGCCTCTCACAGGGGTCGATTTTGGTTGGGAGGGATTGGCCGGAGGGGTGCTCGCCACGGCGGCGCCGCTCGTGGGGCTTTGGTGGTGCGCCTGGACCCGATGGGCTCCATTGCGCCGGCTCATGCGTGAAGTGGAACGGGTCGTCGCTATATTTGCGGGCTGTTCGCATTTTGAACTTGCTCTGATTTCTCTTCTGGCCGGAATAGGTGAGGAGACTCTTTTTCGCGGCGTCATCCAGACTGCCCTTGCAGACTGGCTAAATCCCTGGGGCGCGTGGGTCGTGGCGAGTGGGCTATTCGGTCTTGGCCATTTCATAACGCCGGCTTATGCCGTGGTTGCCGGTTTTTTTGGCCTTTACTTGGGCGCCCTTCTCCTCGTCTCAGGGAATCTTCTTCCGCCCATGATCGTCCATACGCTTTACGATTTTTTTGCAATGATATACTTGCTTCGACGGCACAGGGCAATCACGAGGCTAAGCGAGTGCTCAGATTTTGAAGATCGCATCACGGAGGTGAAAAGAGATCGATGAACCGAGTTCCCGCCCTGGACATCCGCAACGTCTCCTATTCGGCCAACGGAAAAAGAATCCTTGATTCTGTAAGCTGGACCGTGGGGCAGGGCGAGCACTGGGCCCTGCTGGGCCCGAATGGCTCCGGAAAAACCACGCTGCTCAGGATTGCCGCGGGTTATATCTGGCCAAACGAAGGGGGCGGAGTTTACCGGAAAGGAAAGGCATTGGTCAATCTTCCCGAACTTCGGAAAAGCATCGGCTGGGTCACCTCGACGCTGGCGGCTCAGATTCCGCCACGGGAGGAGACGCTGAGGACGGTGATATCGGGAAAGTTCGCTCAAGTCGGGCTCGTCGAAGGTCCGTGGGGAAAGCCCGATGCAAGAGACTACGCCCAGGCCGAGGAGTATCTGGAACAGATGGGTTGTTCGTACCTGGACCACCAGGAGTTCGGCACGTTGTCCCAAGGAGAACAGCAGAAGGTGATGATTGCCCGGGCGCGGATGACCAGGCCCTACCTCATTTTCCTCGATGAACCCTGCGCGGGGATGGATCCCGGGGCGAGGGAAAATTTCCTTTTCACCTTGCAAACCTTGGGAAGGCAGAAAAAGGTTCCCTCGCTCATTTATGTAACGCACCATATCGAAGAGATTCTACCGCTATTCAAAAATATGCTGATCCTGAAAGCCGGTCGAGTTCTCAAGCGGGGAAAGACGGGCGATGTGTTGAAACTCGATGTTTTGGAAAAGCTCTACCACGTTTCGCTTCGCATTGTCACAAAGAAAGGGCGGTATTGGCCGATCATCAAGTAAGCCGAAACAGAAACCCGCTATGGCTAAATCGCGACTAAAACGCTGGAGCTTTATTCTGCTCGTTTTAGTGCTTGTCCTTCTCAGCAGCGGCGTCATCGGATATCGCCTTGCCACTGAGCGGCTTAAGGAGAAGGTGGCGGCGGCCCTGGGGCCCGGAAGCGAGATCGGGGCATTAAACGTGCGCTGGTCGTTTGTCGAGGTCGTGGGCCTCAGCATCCGGAGTCCTCACGGATGGCCTGCGGACCGGATATTGCAATCCGAGCGCGTCAAGATCGTGCCGAGTCTCCGGAGTCTTTTCACGGACCATGTCCGCATTTCTTCGATCATCGTAGACAAACCCTATCTCTCGATCTTGCGCAGCGGGGGGAGGCTCCGATTGATTCCCACGCTTCTGGAAAAGTCCGGGCAAGTCAAGCAAGCGCGTGGCGGCGGCCTCGTCCCCACTCCTCGCACAGTTTCGATCTCTGAAATCATTTTACGGGACGGAATCATCGAGCTTTTCGATGCCACGGTGGCCCGCCCGCCATTGAAGCTCAGGTTCGAGCGGATTGAAGCGGTGGTGCGTGGCGTCGATGCGCCTGATCTGCGGGAAAGGATGCAATTTGAGCTCAGGGGTGTGATCAAGGGGATCCACAGAGATGGGCGGGTGAAAATTTCGGGATGGCTTAGATCTGTGGCGCGGGACTCTTCGACGCGAATCGTTCTCGACTCCGTGGACTTGGTCAAGATTCAGCCTTATCTCATTCGGGCGGGGGAGGCGCGCGTCAGCGGGGGGACCCTGGATCTCGATCTACAATCGGACGTTCGCAACCACTATCTGGATGGAAGCGGGAAGGTCGTGCTCAAAAAACTCGAGTTCGAACCCTCTCGGGGTTTTCTCGAGACCTTCATGGGAGTACCCCGTACTGCCATTATTCAATTCCTGAAGAATCACGAGGATGCCATCGAGGTGAGCTTTACGATCAAAGGCGACGTCCAAAACCCGAGATTCTCCCTCAACGAAGCGATGGCCACGCGGATAGCCGCTGCCGTGGCTGAAGTTCTGGGCGTGAGCATCAAGGGGGTGGCGGGAGGCTTGGAATTCCTGGGGCGCAAGGGACTGGAGGGGGCGGGGGAAGCCGCCGAGGCCCTAGGGTCCGCGCTCCGGGGCCTGCTCGGGGGTACGGAGAAGAAATAGTCAGGAGCCGCAGATCTCGAGCGCGACGAGCGCGTACATCTTCGCCGCATCTACGATGTCTTTGATCTCCACGAATCTTTCCTCGGCGTCCGGGGCGCTCTTTCGCGGCATCCCGAAAGTCGCTGCCGCGATGCCGACTTCGTTGAAGACATTGATGTCCCTCCACATGCTGGTTTCGGGCGTGTCCACGGGAGGAGGCTCGCTCCCGCGGACCTTCTCGTGGGCGCCGCGGATGGCGTCGACGAGCGGCTGGACGTTTTTCCCCTCATAGCCCCTTCGCGACATGAAGCACTCCACCTCCCCGCCCAACCCCTGGGAAAGCACCGCTTCCCTGAGCTCCCGCTCCACCGTGACGAAGTCCACGGGCGGCGGCACGCGAACGTCGACATAGATGCTGCAGCTTTCCGGGCTCGTGCTGGGCTTGTACGGCCCGCCCCCGCGGATCGCTCCGATGCTCACCTTGGGAACCATCTTTCCGACCGGATACTGGATCGTGTATTTCCGCTCATACTCCACGGCCCACTTTTCGATCGCGTGAATCACCGCCGTCATTTTGATGATGGGATTGGGATTGTCCTTGAGGGCCCCCCGCTCGGGCAAGCGCGGCGTGTAGTAGCTCCGCCCGCGCAGAGTTACCTTGAAATAGGCGGCCCCCGCTTCGATCCAGGTCACGCCGAAATCGGTGGTCTCCGCCACCAGGGCATAATCGGCGTGGATCCCATGCGCGACGGCGTGGCGGCTCCCGTATCCCTTCCCGATATATTTGGACCCTTGAAACTCATCAACCGGCCCCATGCCGATCTCTCCCACCACCATGCTCATGATGATGTCGCCCCGAAGCGGAATGCCGCTTTGCCGGATAGCTTTGGTCGCGATCATAAAGGCGGCCATGGGACCGCGGTCATTCTGCACCGCCTTGCCGAAAATCCTCCTCTTCTCATCGATCCAGGCGCGCGGGCCGGACGGCAGTGCCTCGCCCACACGCACCGGCATCCCCTGTTCCGAATCCATATGGCTGTTGAAGATGAGACTCTTCCCCCCGCCGCGGCCGCGCAGGACGCCGATCGTATTGGACCTTCCCTCGGCTACCTGCTGTTGGAAGGAGTTGTCGAAGCCGTTCGTCCTTAGCCACTCAAGTACAAAATCGGCCATAGGTTGCTCGTACCCCGAGGGAGCGGTAATATTCCCCATCGCGAGCGCCAGGTCGACCAGCTCCTTCTCATCGATCCGTTGCAAAACCTTCTCTTCTTCTCTTCCTAGAGATCTCATCATTTTCCTCCCAGCGGTCCAAAAGTGTGGACCGGCTGCTACCCATGTAACACAGGAAATCGTGGTAAAAAAGAGGGAGATGGTTTAAACTTCGCCTTTCGACAGCCCATAGAGTTCATAAACAGTTTGTAGATTTGGCGGTCGGTTGCTTCGATGTCATGCTGAGGGCGGGCTTTCCGCTCCGGGTTGTTCGCGGCTGATCCAAATAATGACTCCCAACCCTTTTTCCATCCTCCACCCAAGACCTGTGGTGACCTAGACCGGCGCATGGCAATATCAGGCCCGGGCCTGTTTAATTTCCAGTTTGGCCCACCTGTGCTACCTTCTCGTTGGGGAGGGGTCGATGTGGCTCATGTAACGGGTTGCCATAGGATTGGCAAAGGCGACTCCAGCGAAGCGGCTCGTATAGCGCCCGATATTATGGCGAACGGCCTGTGCATAGACTACAGCAGGCATGGGTCCGCCGCTTGGGCCTACTACATCGACATGGTTCCTGCCCGTTGGCGCTCAGATCCGCTCGTCATATTTAAAGTGGAAGCACAACGGGTCGTGAGGGTGCCAATCTGGCTACCCCAAAAGGCTGACTACGCGATCATGAAGATGCCGGGGCAGGCCCTCGCTTATATCCCGATTCGAGTCCTCGGATTCTTGAACTTGCCCGGCTTTTCAGTTTACAATGGCCTTGTTGGGTTTTTCTGAGGCGAGGTAAAACATGCTTAAGAAAGGTTGGTTCGTACAGGATTCGATAGCGAAGACGCTGGAGAACCTGATTGCGGAGTCCGAGCTGGAGCTCTTCACGTCCACCGAGCGTAAAGAATTCGAGCAACGCCTAATTGACGAGGTTCGGATGATTGCCGCCTATCCGGTTGAGACGGAGCCGGCCGTAGAGAAATATATCCGCGAGCATGGGGCAGAGCTTCACGAGTTTGCGCTGAAAGTTCGTGAGCGTCACGTTCGGCGGGCAGTGTGAGAGCGCGGGTGTTCGCAAGAATGGCGGATTCGTAGACGAGTTGGTCGATCTGGCGGCCGGCGGCTTCGATGTCATGTTGAAGGCGGGCTTTCCGCTCCGGGTTGCTCGCGGCTGATCCAAAGAAAGACTCCTTTCTTCTGAACAGACTTTCTCCCGAACCAACCCTAATGAGCCAAGGGCAGTCTTGACCCCTTTTTGACCCCTTCAACCCTAATGAGCCAAGGGCAGTCTTGACCCCTTTTTGACCCCTTTTTGACCCTTTTCTTTTTTAACGCGCCTTGGCCGATATGCCCCTGATCGAGTGCCACATAAAGTTCCTTCACAAACAAAAAGCCCAATCCTCCACAGACAAACCAATCCATCTGATAGAGAATCGGGCTCCCGTCCTTCCTTCGAGTCCCCTCAGGATGGTGAGCAGCTTGTCGAACCACAGTCCGATTTATACTCAGGCAGATCCTTTACCCCAACTCTCTTGCAAGATTCTCGCGGCGATCTGACCCGGGAGCTTGTCGCGGTTTTCCCGGGTTACTTCGATCAGCTCGATGTCGTTCCTTCCCTTGATCTGTTCGATGAACCCCTTTCCTTTTTTGGCGATCGTGGCCAGCAGGTTCACCGGCCGCGCGAGAAGGTCGACGAGCTTGTCGCGGAATCGCCGTGATAGCAGCTCCATTTTGCCGATTTCGTCGACGACGTAAAGATCCGCCGGCGTTATCTCGGGATCGATCGACGGTAGCGCGAGCCGCTCGAACTCTTCGATGTGCACCGTATACCGGCCCACGGTCGGCGGTTTCCCCAGGTCGATGGATGCGAGCGTTCCTTCCTGGCCGTCCAGCGTGATGATTCGAAAGCCGGTTCTCTGCCCGCCGTGGCGTTTTTCTTCGGTGTAGAATCCGGCGCAGCGGATGTCGCCTAAATTCTCGAGCGTGGCGCGAATCACCGTGGTTTTGCCGATGCCCGGTAAACCGGTGAGAAGCAATCTCATCGACGTCATTATAGCCGGCCGGTCGCGGTGGTCGCCACCTGGCGGCGAATTTTTCCGAGCCTGCGGATTCACATCCGGCGCCTTTTGGCGTAAGTTATATGGCATTTTATTGTGGTCACGGCAATGAGGAATCTTCTCCAAAAGACGATTTTCGGCCCGAACTACCGTTGGTGGTCCCTGGGCGTGATCGGCGTAGGCGTCTTCATGACGACCGTGGACTCCGGCCTCCTCAGCATCAGCCTTCCGGCGATCATCACGGAGTTCAACGCCGACGTGGCTCTGACCGGCTGGATCGCTTTGATCTACGCTCTGGTCACCGGCGCGCTTTATCTGCCCTGCGGCCGATTGGCGGATCTGGCCGGCCGGCAAAAAGTGTTCAGCGCAGGCTTTTTCGTCTACAGTGTCTCCGCCCTGCTGGCCGGTTTTTCCCAGGGACCGCCCCAGCTGATTCTTTTTCGCGCGCTCCAGGGGGTAGGCGGAGCGCTGATCATGGCGAACAGCTTCGCTATGGTGGCGGCACTATTCCCGCCCGAGGAGCGAGGACGCGCGATGGGCCTTTCCGGGGGCGCGATCTCGGCGATCGGTTATACGCTCGGGCCCGTGATCGGCGGATTGATTACCTATACGCTGGGTTGGCGCTTCATCTTTTATGTCACGGCGCTTTTGGGGACGCTGGGATTTCTCGCCGCCCGGTTCATCCTGCGCGAGGAAAGGGAGCTTCTCCCGGGTCCCGCCAAAAAAGAGCCTTTCGATTGGGGCGGCGCCGCTGCCTTCACTATCGGTCTCTTCGCCCTTCTTCTCGCGCTGACGACGGGACAGAGAGGGGTGTGGGCGACTCCCACGGTGAGACTGGAGTTTCTCCTCGCCGTTCTCGGCTTTGGCTTTTTTGTCTGGTGGGAGGGGCGGAGCCGTTTTCCGCTGCTCGACTTGAAGCTCTTTCGAATCCGCGCTTTCGCCGCCGGCAACGTCGCGCGTCTCGCTACTTTTGTCGTGGTCAGCATGAACCAGCTGGTCATGCCCTTTTTCCTTCAGCTCGGATTGGCCTTGGATCCTATGCGAGCGGGTCTCTTGATGACGCCGACGACCGTCGCGCTCGCGCTGCTTTCTCCTTTTAGCGGGTCGGCGTCGGACCGGATCGGCTCCAGGTTTCTCTGCTCGGCCGGGTTGGCCGTGATGGGCGCCGCGTTCTTCAGCTTGGCCTTTCTCCAGGCCGGCGCTACCCCGCTCGGTATCGTCTCGAGGATGAGTCTTCTCGGGATCGGCCTCGGTCTTTTTCAGACGCCGAACAACAATTCCTTGATGAGCTCCATTCCTTCAAACCGGCTCGGAGTCGGCTCGGCGTTCCTGTCGATCGTGCGCAGCGTGGGGGTATCGGTCGGGGCCGCGCTTGCAACCGCGATTATCAGCGCGAGCCTTTTGGCGGCCACCGGTCATATTTCCCTCCAGAGCTTGGGCGACGCGGCTTCGGTGAAGGGGGATTCGATTGCGCTGGCAGCGTTCTTTCGGGGGTATCGGTATACCTGCATGACCGCGGGAATTCTGTCTCTCGGCGGCGCTCTGGCTTCGAGCGTTCGACTGCGTTAGCCGCGAGGCAAGATTTTCTCCTGAACATCGCGTCGTCTTCCGCTCTCGAGATGCTCCGTTGTCGAGCGGGGCATTGACCTTCCTTTGGGAAGACGCGCTTGAAGTTTTGGTCTTTTCATCAACGGCCGCAAGGCCTTCAAGTGCCGGGTGACAGTCAGCGAACTGAGAAAGAGATTGCGGAGATAGCCCCA
>JACPSF010000051.1:16481-16942 GCA_016193385.1 Deltaproteobacteria bacterium | reverse complement strand
TGGGGCTGCCCGGTCTCTCGGGCTTTATCTCCGAAGTGCTGGTCCTGCTCGGGGCATGGCAAAAATTTCCGGTCCTCACCGTGCTCGGAGCCAGCGGCGTCGTGTTGACGGCCGGCTACTTTCTGTGGATGATCCAGCGGGTCTATTTAGGCCCGGTCAACGAGAAGTACAGAGCGCTTCCCGAGATCAACGGCCGGGAGCTCTTTACCCTGGTGCCGCTGGCAATCCTCGTGATCCTCCTGGGAGTTTATCCGCATGCCGTCCTCGATCTTTTGCGCGCTTCCCTGGACGACCTTAACCGGGCGATCATCCCGCATCTGTCGTGAGCCCCCATGGACCTTAACAATCTGCAGAGCCTGAGTTTTTTTTACCCCGAAATCGTCCTTACCGGGGTGATCCTGTTTTTAATTCTCGTCGACCTGGTTCTGTCAGACAAGCGGTGGGTCGGCTACTTCGCCTTC
>JACPSF010000051.1:0-16467 GCA_016193385.1 Deltaproteobacteria bacterium | reverse complement strand
CTACCCTGAGACTCTACGTCGCCCCGGAGGGGTTGCTTTTTCACCGCATGATCGTGCTCGACAATTTCAGTCTCTTTTTCAAGGTCGTCTCCCTGGTGGCCGCTCTTTTGGTCGTGTGGATTTCGCTTAGCAGCCGCGAAGTGAAGGATGTCCACCAAGGGGAATACTACACGATCCTGCTGACCTCCGCGCTCGGCATGTTTTTCATGGCCTCCTCCGCGAACCTGCTGATGGCCTACCTGTCTTTGGAGCTCGTAAGCCTCACCTCGTATATCCTGACCGGGTTCTTGCCGCGCAACCGCAGATCGAGCGAGGCCGCGCTTAAGTATCTGATCTACGGCGGCGTGGCCTCGGGGACGATGATCTACGGTATGAGCTGGATCTTTGGGATGACGGGGAGCCTCGACTACGCGCGGATCAACGAGGTCCTGGCGCACGGCGGGATGAACCGCGCGAGTCTCTTTATCGCCTTCTTGTTCATTCTTACCGGATTCGGCTACAAGATCGTCTTCGTTCCGTTTCACATGTGGTCTCCCGATGTTTATCAAGGGGCTCCCACACCCATCACGGCCTTTCTCTCCGTCGGCTCGAATGCCGCCGGCGTTGCGATCCTGATTCGCTTCTTCTTCCCGGCCGTCTCCCGTCTCGGAGACGGGGGCAACTGGCTCTTCCTCACGGGCGTGGAATGGCCCCATTTCCTGCTCCTCGTGAGCATGGTGACTATGACCTTGGGAAACCTCTGCGCCCTGAATCAACAAAACCTCAAGCGCCTGCTCGCCTATTCGGGAATCGCCCATGCCGGATATATCCTGATGGGACTGGTCGTCCTGAACAACGAGGGGCTGAAGGCGATGCTCTTCTATATTGCCGTTTACCTGATCATGAACCTGGGCGCCTTTCTCGTGGTCGTCATCGTCGCCAACGCGACCGGCAGGGAGGACATCGAAGTTTACCGCGGCCTTGCCTCGCGCGGCGCGGCAATTCCCGCGGTCTGTATGGCGATCTTCCTGTTCTCGCTGACCGGCCTTCCGCCGCTGGCGGGCTTTGTCGGCAAGTTTTTCCTGTTCGCCGCCGCGATCCGCGAGGAGTTTTACTTTTTGGCCGTTGTGGCGATCATCAACAGCGTCATCTCGCTTTACTATTACGCGGGCATCGTGAAAACCATGTTCCTCGACGAGCCTGGCCCTATGGATCAGCCGGTGCTCATGACCCCCAAGGATTCCGCTCTTCTCGGAGTGCTCAGCTCTTTGACCGTCGTGCTCGGCATCTATTGGGCTCCCCTGGTCCAATACACCAACGAGTCCTTGAGGTTCTTTCTCAAATAGATGGCTGATTAACGCCGCGCCTGCAGGCGACCGGTCGCGCGCGGGGAAGCGTCCGGTCTATTCCGGGGCGTCTTCGACCTGATCCAGCCAGTCAAACCCCAAAGCTCGAACGAGGCGATTGGTGGCGCTGAGGATGCGCGCCGGCTTGTTCGGGTCGGTGTTGAAGTGCTGGTGCGTGGTGTACGGCGGAATGTAGACGAAATCGCCTTCTGCCCAGTCGAGCCTCTTCGGTTCCTCGGCCCAACGGTATTCGTACTTGATATTGATATCGGCTTCGACGTCCCAGTGCAGGTCGTAGCCTCGTCCCTCCAGGACGTAGAAAACTTCCTCCGCCATGTGGCGGTGTTTGCCCGAGCGCTTTCCGGGCTCAAGCAGCTGCATGTACATATCGAGGGCGAATTCACGGCTGAACATCTCTTCATTGACGATGTGCTTGATCAAGCCCTGCGGGCTTTTCTCCCAAGGCATCTCGGAGCACTTGATGACGACTTTCCGCCGTTCGAGCTCCTGGCGGAACTTTTTAGACCGCTCCAACGACTTGCGGTAGTAATCGCCCTTTGGGCCCCCCGTTTTTATCTTTTTTGCTTCTTCGAAGGGCATGGTTCTCCTACTTTCGATCAAAGGCCTCTTCGGGATCGAAGTTTTCCCAGCCGGGCCTGGCGGCCTGCGGTGGAAAATCGACCACCCTCTGCATCAAGAGGTTGAAGAATGCAAAGAGCGGCTTGGCCTTGAAGATCAAGATGTGCGCCGGCCGGTCGGGGTCATCGTTGAAGTGCTGATGGACGCAGCCGTTCTCCACGATGCAGACGTCGCCCGCCTCCCAGTCATAGCGCACCGCAGCGTGGACATCGTAACCCTTACCGTCCAAGATGTAAAAAACCGCGCTGTTCATGTGGCCGTGTTTCTGCCCATGGTTCCCCGGCGCCAAGATGTCGATATGGGTCTCGATGGACTGGGTGATCGGCGCCACCTGGGGATTGATGATGTTCTTGCTCCATTTCGTGGGGCCCCCCTTGTAGCGGGCATTGACGCTCTTGTAGACCCTGGGCTGTTTCTGGAGGTCTTTGAAGACCTCCATGTATTTGCCGACAACCGCCCGGACAAACGTGCGGTCCTTTTCCCATCGCTCCCATTTGCCTTGGGTTTTTTCCTTCGGTTTTGCCACGGCTTGCTCCTTCCAATGTCGGTGAAATCAGCCGGAACCGCGCCCTTTCGAGGATTGCGGGAACGGTCGCGCCAGCGGGTGGTTGGGCCCACGCTCAAGTCAGAGGAATCATAATATGGGTCTGGTAGGCCACTCGCTCGGTGAGGCGCCCATACCACGCGCTTAGCCGCGGGAGATTCGGGCGTTCCACGGGCAGATTGAACCAACGGTAGGCCCACACGCCGAGCGGGATGTCACCGATAGAGAGCTCTGGACCCGCAAAGTAGGGAGCTTTCTCCAGGTATCGCTCTGCGATCTGCCAGGCGCTGGCAGTCTTTCTCAATGCCTCGCCGAGGGCTGCTGGATCCCGCTTTTCTTTGGGAGTGCGCACTAGGCCAACGTACAGAGGGCTGAAGGCCGGACCTATTGTGGTGAGTTGCCAGTCCATCCATCGATTGGCGCTGGCTCGGGCCTCGGAGTTGCTCGGGAGCAGCTTTCCCTGGCCATATTTATCCACCAGGTAGCGCACGATGCTGTTGGACTCCCAAAGGACAAAGCTTCCGTCTTCGATCGTCGGTACCAGGCCATTGGGATTAAGATCCAAATAAGGCTTATCCTTGTTGCCGCCAAAGCGGCCGCCGATGTCGACTCGCTCAAAAGCCAGCCCAAGCTCCCCGCAACACCAGAGCACCTTTTGGACGTTGGATGAATCCTTTCGACCCCAAATTTTGATCATGCGCGCTTCTCCCTAATGCCGAATTGTGCCCGCTCGTACTCCATACCACCGTTTTTGGTGAATGTGTAGCGGTTGGCCGGGACTGGCGTCATTCCTCTCCGTGGTCAGAAGGTGTTGTAGATATTTTACACTACAACCCCTTGACGTTTCGTGAAGTGATCTTATATTTCCACCCGGTAATACCTTCCGGTAGAGGTATAAACTCATGTTTTATTTAGGAGGTTTTTATGGCCACAAAAATTCGTCCGCTTCATGACAGGGTGATTATTAAAAGGTTAGAGGAGGAAGAGAAAACCAAGGGCGGGATCATCATCCCGGATACCGCCAAGGAAAAGCCCCAAGAGGGCCGTGTGATCGCGGTTGGCCCGGGAAAGCACGAGGATGGTAAGCTCATTCCTCTGGACGTAAAAGCGGGAGACAAGATCCTGTTTGGCAAGTATTCCGGGGCCGAGATCAAGCTCAACGGCGAAGAGCATCTCATCCTACGCGAAGACGATATTTTGGGAATTATTGAATAAGGAGGGAAAGTATGGCTGCAAAGGACGTAAAATTTAGCGAAGAAGCTCGGTCCAAAGTCCTCCGCGGGGTCAACATTCTGGCCGACACGGTGACGGTAACTTTAGGCCCCAGGGGGCGGAACGTCGTATTGGAAAAATCCTGGGGCGCGCCGACGGTTACCAAAGACGGGGTTACGGTCGCGAAGGAGATCCAGCTTGAGGATAAATTCGAGAACATGGGCGCCCAGATGGTCAAGGAGGTGGCCAGCAAAACCTCGGATGTCGCGGGCGACGGCACCACCACAGCCACGGTCTTATCTCGTGCCATCTTCAGTGAAGGCATCAAGATGGTGGCTGCGGGCCATGACCCTATGGGCATCAAACGGGGCATCGACAAGGCCGTGGAGAAGGTCACCGAGGAGCTTAAGTCCATGTCCAAGCCCACTCGGGAAAGGGAGGAGATTGCCCAGGTCGGAACGATTTCAGCCAACAACGATAAGACTATTGGGGACATCCTGGCCGAGGCGATGGATAAGGTAGGCAAGGAGGGAGTTATCACGGTTGAGGAGGCCAAAGGCTTGGAGACGACCCTTGAGCTAGTCGAGGGAATGCGCTTTGATCGTGGCTACCTCTCACCTTACTTTGTAACGGATCCGGAGCGGATGGAGTGCGTGTATGAGGATGTTTATCTCCTCAATCACGAAAAGAAGATCTCGAGCATGAAAGACCTGCTCCCGATCCTGGAGAATGTTGCCAAGACCGGCAAGCCCCTGCTGATCATCGCAGAGGAACTGGAAGGGGAAGCGCTCGCGACCCTGGTGGTCAATAAGATTCGCGGCACGCTCAAGTGCGTGGCGGTGAAAGCCCCTGGCTTCGGTGACCGGCGCAAGGCCATGTTGGAAGACATCGCCATCCTGACCGATGGGCGGATGATCGCCGAGGAGTTGGGGATCAAGCTTGAGAACGTCACGCTGAAGGACTTGGGTCGGGCCAAGCGGATCATCGTGGACAAGGATAACACCACGATTGTGGAAGGCGCTGGCAAGAAATCCGCGATTGAAGGACGCATTACCCAGATCCGCGCCCAGATCGAGGAGACGACCTCGGACTACGACAAAGAAAAGCTCCAGGAGCGATTGGCCAAGCTGGCTGGAGGAGTGGCTGTGATCAAGGTGGGGGCTGCCACCGAGATCGAGATGAAGGAGAGAAAGGCCCGCGTAGAGGACGCCCTGCATGCAACCCGCGCCGCGGTCGATGAGGGGATTGTCCCGGGCGGCGGCGTGGCGCTTATCCGAGCTTCAGCAAGCCTAGCTAACCTCAGGTTGCCTGAAGACGAAAAGATCGGGGTGCGGATTGTGCAGAAGGCGCTCGAGGAGCCGGCCCGCTGGATTGCGCAGAATGCTGGTGCCGATGGCTCGGTGGTGCTCGATAAGATCAGGAATGGAAAAGGCGCTTTTGGCTTTAATGCCGCCACGGAGGAGTTTGAAGACCTGGTCAAGGCTGGCATTGTTGACCCGACCAAGGTGGTGCGTTGCGCTCTGCAGAATGCCTCTTCGGTTGCGGGGTTGCTCATCACCACGGAAGCCATGATCGCGGAGAAGCCGGAGAAGAAGAAAGAAGGTCCGCCGATGCCTCATGGAGATGAGTATTAGGCTAGCTGCGTGAAGTCACAAAAGGGGGCCATTGCTTGGCCCCCTTTTTATTTTATCTTTCAATGGTGCCTTAGTTTCTGTGACCTAACGAAAAAGGGGAGGACGGTACCGTCCTCCCCTTTTGAGGCCGATGAACCAAAGTTCTTTAGTTTACGCTTACCGTGATCTGCTTGGGCTTGGCCTCCTCGGCCTTAGGAACACAGACCTCCAGGATTCCGTCCCGGTAGCTGGCCTTGATAGCGTCATGTTTCACGGTCTTAGGAAGGTAGAAGGAGCGGGAGAATTTCCCGGCGAGTCGCTCCACCCGATGGTATTCAACCCCATCCTTAGGCTCTTCGAGCCTCCTCTCCCCGCTGAGCGTAAGAGTCCCGTCGTTGAGTTCCAGGTTAAAATCTTCTTTCTTCATCCCCGGAAGCTCAGCACGAAATAAATAGGAGTCCTTGCTCTCAAGGATATCCACCGGAGGATACCAGACCCCAGGCGCGGGCACGCTGGGAAGTCGGGGGCGACCAAAGGTCTCCTCGAAGAGATCGTTGATACGGGACTGAATCCTGTTTAATCCCTCAAAAGGCTCCCATCTGATAAGATCCATAGTTCGGTCCTCCTTTTTCGTCTTGAGTTTTTGAATTTTGCCTAGGCAAAAAAAAATTAATCACGCCCAGCGATTGTGTCAAGCATCAAGAAGCTGTTGACAGGGATGGTGTCGGATCATATAAGATTTTTTTTATGTTATTTGAAATGGAGATGATCCAACGATGGAAAAGGTAGATTTGATCGTTCGTGGGGGAGAGGTCTGGACTCCGGCGGGTATGGTCCGGGCGGACATAGCCGTTAACCAGGGCAAGATAGCGGCCTTGGGGATGCCGCCGGCTATCCCAGAATCCCATAAGATCATCGATGCAAGCGGCAAGGCGATCATTCCCGGGCTGATCGACACCCACACACATCACCGGGAGCCAGGCTTTACTCATAAAGAGGACATCACAACCGCGACTCAGGCTGCTGCAGCGGGTGGCGTCACGCTATCGGTAGGCATGCCCAACGTCAACCCGCCTACGACCACCGTGGAGCGCTACCGAGATGTTATCCAAACCAGCAAAAAGAAAGCCGTGGTTGACTTTAACCACAATCCTTCGGGGACGGTGCCCGACGAGATCCCGAGGCTAGCCGAGGCGGGCTGCCTGGCCTTTAAGATCTTCATGGTCAAAGACACGGGCAGGGACTATCCCCATATGCCTGGCATCGGGCTCCATAACCACGGCGCGCTGTTTCGCTGCTTTGAGGCCGTGGGTAGAACCGGGTTGCCGCTCATGGTCCATCCGCACGACCAGGATCTGATGGACGAGATCGAGCAGCGCTACTGGCAGCGCGGCGACCACAGCCCCCAGGCCTATGCCAAGGCCTACCGCGACTTCGAGGGAATCATCTGGGATACCGCCATTGCTACGCTGGTCCGCTTTCAGAAGGCCACGGGAACAAGGCTCCATATTCTCCACACGACGACCCCCGAAGGGCTGGAAATGGCCCGGCGCGCGAAGGAAGAAGGGCGGCCGGTTAGCGTCGAGGTAAATCCGTGGGCGCTTTTCCTTGGGTCTTGGGAGAATGTCGAAAGATTAGGTCCCTACTGCCTGGGATTCTGGGTGCCTGAGGCGCATGTGGAGGCTCTCTGGAGAGGCATCGAGGACGGAACGGTCGACGTGATCGGCACCGACCATGCTCCCCATACCAAAGAGGAAAAGGATATCGGTTGGAAGGACATGTGGAAGTCTCCCGGAGGGGAGCCGCAGATTCAGGACTATTTGAAGCTCTTCTTGACGGCGGTCAATGAGGGAAGACTCTCGCTCGACAAGTTGGTCCGCATCACGTCTTACAATCCGGCGCGCATCTTCGGAGTTTATCCGCGAAAGGGCGTCATACAGCCGGGCGCGGATGCGGATCTGGTGGTCGTAGACATGAAGCGGGAGGAGACGATCACGAACGAAACCACTTACACGCGGGTGGGCTGGACGCCCTACCATGGGCGGAAGGTCAAAGGCGTGCCGATCTACACCCTGGTGAGGGGGAAAGTCGTGATGCAGGAGGGAAAGGTTGTCGGCGAGCCGGGGGATGGAGAATTGATAACCCCGGTGGGGAAGTGACGCACGACTCGGTTCCTGTTCTAAACGTGCAGCAATTGATCAGACAGGATGATGAATCTCTGACCTATCCTCGGTCCATACTCCCTAGCCAATATCGGTGAGAGGTCGTTAGAGTTACAGGCGACTTCATTCCTGTCGACCGCGTATAAACGCGGTCAAACGCCGTACGGGCTAGCGAAGCTATGCCAATTTGCGACATTTTAACGTAAATTGGCCCGCCGAAATGACCTGCCGGGCAAATTTTTCCAGGAAATCCAACTTCTAAAGCCTGGTCTAAGAATTGCTTCCCAAATATAACAACACGCATTCGAAGCAAAGGAGCGATGGAGGCCTCGGTGAATTTTGAAGCTTATCAAATTTCCCTCCCTGCTTGGCAGATGGTCATTTATATCTGTCTTGTGACCGGATTCATGCTCACCCACAGGATCCGATACGCATTTTTGACCACATTTGTCTTCATCATCTACTGGATTTTCTATCTGTCCTGGCCCAGTTTTATTGGGCTTGCGGCCGGGAATTCTGTGGTCCTTACCAGCTATGTTACTTTCGGCTTCGTCCTTGCTGGCCTGGCCGTCTATGCCTATTTCTTCTTTAGCGAAACGCCGCGGATGCCACCAGGCCTGATGGGGCATGGAATGAACCGGCTAGAGAAGAACCTCGTCAAGCGGTTCGAGCAGATGGAGGCGGCAGTCTTGGAGGCCGAAGCCAAAGCTGTCAAAGAAGTCCAACGGCTGGAGGAACTGAAGCAAAACTTCGAGGCGAGATTTGCTCCGCTGGAAGGCCATCTGCACGATATAGGGGAATCTCTTCAGTGGAAGGAATCGACGGTCCAGGAACTGGAAGAGAATCTGATGGGCAGAATTGGTGCTCTGGAGAAAGGGCTCAAACACAAAGAGGGGATGCTAGAAGAGCGTGACTGGGAGGTGACGAACGTAAAGAGAGATGCAGAAAAGGCCATTGCGGGACTTCAGAATCAACTTCGGGAGCAAGAGCAGATACTCAAGGACAAAAATGCAGCATGGAAGAAAGTAGAGGAGGATTCAACCGCACTAGTCCGGGAACTTCGAGCGCAACTGGCGGAGAAGGAGGGTCTGCTGCTGGATGGAAGCCGGGAGCTCAAAGAACTCAAAGATGAAGCGGAAAAGAAAGCGAGCGATCTGCAAAGCCAGCTGAGGGAAAAGCAGGAAATCCTTAGCCACATGGAATTTCGAGCGGCGGAATTGGAGCAAAATCTAACGGCGAAGATCCGAGCTCTGGAGGATCAACTTGCGGGAAAAGAGGGGATGTTGGAAGCCACGGATGGGAAGTTCAGGGATTTGAACCAAGCAGCACGGAAAAAAATCGCCGCCTTGGAGGCAGAGCTTCAAGAAAAAAACAATATTCTCGGCGCGAAGGAATCGGTGCTGCATGAGCTTCGACAACTTAATGCGGAGGCGGGCAATAGAGTGACCGACCTGGAGGCCGAGCTTCAAGAGAAGCAGGGGATCCTCAGCGGGAAGGAGTCTGCAGCAGGAGAACTTGAGGCGAGCCTAAATGCGAAGGTGCACGAACTGGAGAACCAACTGGCGAAGAAGGAGGGTTTGCTCATCGCGCGAGGCCGGGAGCTCAAAGAACTCGACGCTGAGGTGAGGGAGCGGGTGGCCGAGTTGGAAGCGCAACTGCAAGAGAAACAGGGGTTGTTCGACGGTAAGGATGCCGCGTTGCGAGAGATGGGGGATAGCCTGACGGCCAAGATCCACGAGCTCGAAAATCAGCGTTCCCAAATGGAGGGACATCTGGGTGACGATAGAACGAAGAAACTCGAGCAGGCGGAGCTTGAGTGGAGGGAAAAGCTAACCCAGTCTGAGAACCAGCTTGTAGAAACGGAGCGGGTGTTGGATGGCAAGGAAGCCGCGCTGAAAGAAAGGGAGAGAGTCTTTTTGGAGAAGGTTCGGATCTTGGAAGGTCAATTGAAGGAAAAGGAGGTGGAACTGGAAGTTGCGCGACGAGAGCGAACCTCTGAGCCCGAGGAGGCCGAGGCCAGGGAAGATGCAGAGAGCCTGTCGGCCAGAGTCCTCGAGCTCGAAAATCAGCTCTCGGAAAAAGAAGGATTACTGGTCGAACGGAACCGGGATTTCAGGGAACTGGAAGAGGAGATGAGGGCCAAAGTGAAGGAGTTGGAGTCTCAGTTCGTGGAAAAGGATAAACTTTTGAACCGAAAGCAAAGTGAGGAAAAACAGCCCGAAGCGGCTTTGGCGGCCAAAGTTCACGAGTTGGAGCAGGCGTTGGGGCAGAAAGCAGAGCTGCTCCAAGCGAAGGCGCAGGAGGTTGAAGAAATCGCATCGAGGGCCGAAGAGCGCATCGCAGACCTGATCTCTGGCATCGAGAAGAGGGAGGAGCTGATTCGCCTGAAAGATTACACCGCGAAAGAAGTGGAGGAGGCGCTCAGGGCCCAGATACGCAATCTGGAGCTTGAGCTCGGGAAGAAGGAAGAACCGAGTGGTCATAGACAAAAAAGAGGTCGCGAGCGCAAGGAGGAAATCGAGAATAGCAAGGTCGTGAGCCTCAGCGACCGTTCCCGGCAGTAGGAGAGCCTGCGCGCGGAAAAGGGACGCCTCTATCATTAGACCTCCTCGTCCGGGTCGATCTTATTGATCACCAGGCCGGTGATCAGTTTGGGGAAAAAATAGGTTGATTTCTGGGGCATCCGCTCTCCTCCGACGGCGATCGTAAGGATCTCTTCCGGGTCGGGCGGGTTCAGGACGAAGGCGGCCTGCTGTTCTTCCTTCTCGACGGCTTGAAGGACCTTTTCCGTATCCTGCGAGTAGCTTAGAACTTCTTCCCTGAGTTGATCCTCGGCGGAAAGCTTCAGGATGTGCTCCAAGATAAGCAAGTGAAGAATCGTTACGTCCAGCTCGCGTAGAGGCGCGCTGAGATCCTTCGAGAGACGCTGCATGATCCGCTTATTTTTGAGACGCAGGATCAGATAGCGCGGGTCCCGTTTGAAGGAGACCCCAATGAGCCGCCGTCTCTTTCCCCCGCCCTTCAGAGCACGCAGAAACCAGCGTCTCCCCTCAGGGGTCTTGGGGTACGGCTCCAGATAGAAATAGCGCTGCAAAGTCTCTTCGAGTTCCTGAAACGGAATCGGCTCGAAGGCGCGAACCAGCCGGTGCGTGGGCAGGATGACCACGCCTTCGTCCTTCATGTTGGCGAAATAGGCCATCACGTAATGGAAGGCCTCCCGCCCGGTACAGTTTCCCCTTTGTGCACGCAGATGATCGCGGTAGTGAAGCGCCGCTTCATAGCGGTGGTGGCCGTCCGCGATAAGGAGCGGCTGGCCATCCATCTCGTGCTGCACCAGATGGATCAGGTCGAGATCGGTAATGCGCCACAAGAGGCACGTTCCTCCGCGGTCCTCATGCACCTCCATTAGGGGGGCAACTCCCTGCACCCGTTCCCACAGCATGCGGTTGATCAACCTCTTGGGCTGGGAATAAAGCGCGAAGATCGGGCTCAGGTTCGCTTGGCATGCCAGCATGAGTTGAAAGCGGTCCTCCTTAGGCCCCGCCAGCGTTCGTTCGTGGGGCCGGATCGTCCCCGTAGAGAAATCTTCGATTTGAGTTAGAGCGATAAACCCCAGCCGCTCTTGTTCCGCCTCTCCGTTAGAGCGGAAGCGGTGGTTGAGGAAATAGATGGCCGGGCTTTCATCGCGCAGCAAAATCTTCTCCGCCTGCCATTCCGCAAAAAGGCGGGCCATGCCCTGGTAAGAGTCCGCCTCATGGTTCAAGTCGAGGTGCACGATGTTGTAGGGGGATCGGCGCTGAAGCCTCGCGTGCTCTTCAGGCGTGATCACATCGTAAGGCGGCGCGATCACTTTGGAAAGGTCGCGGACTTTCTTGGGATTGTAGAGAATCCCGCGGAAGGGGGCGATGCGTGTCATGAGGTGATCGGGGTCTTAGGTTCAAAGGATTCTTAGCTCAGGGAGGCTCCCAGGTCAAGGACGAATGGTGCGAGCAATTGAACCTGTGCCGGCACTCTGGCATAAATGAAAGCGTGACCACCTCATGGTTGCAGCTTACGCTTAAAGCGCCTTCCGCGGCGCTGGACGCAATCTCCAATTTTCTGATCGAGCGCGGATCTCCGGGCGTCGTGATCAAAAAGAATGAGGTTCAGGCCTTTTTTGCCCGGCCGGTCCGGACGGCGTACTTGAAGCGGGACATCCAGCGCTTTCTGCGCGCGATGAAAGGGATCTACCCCGGAGTGGGAGAGGAGGGATTGCGCTGGACGCTTTTGCAGGAAAAGAATTGGCAAAATTCCTGGCGTCGATTCTTTCAACCGCAGAAGGTGGGCAAGAGTCTCTGGGTTGGCCCACCCTGGATCGTGCCTCCCGAGCTGCCGCAACGCCAGGTGATCACGATAGAGCCGGGGATGGCCTTTGGAACGGGGACGCATCCGACAACCCGCACCTGTTTGGAATTCTTGGAGGAAGTCGTCGCTTCGCTGAACTCGGAAAAGTTCACGGTCCTCGATGTCGGGACTGGGTCAGGGATCCTCGCCATTGCGGTGGCGAAGATGGGGGCGAGCAAGGTGCTCGCCTTGGATAACGATCCGATCGCTCTGAGAGCCGCCCAGGCCAACATCCGGCTTAACCGCGCGCAACAGAAGGTGAAGCTCACTCACGTTGCCCTGGGGCGCGTCAACGGTTCGTTTACGGTCGTTGTCGCCAATCTCACCGCCGAGACCATCATCGGCTTGGCTAGGGCGCTCAGGAAAAAGGCCTCCAGTCAAGGATACCTCATCCTTTCAGGAATTTTGCAGCCTATGGCCAAGGAGGTGCTGGGCCGCTTCACCCCCGGATCCTTCGATCTCGTGGGCCAAAGGAGTCACAGAGAGTGGACAACGCTGCTCTTGAGAAAAAGAGGCTGAGGGTGCGGCGATTTTTCTTGCCCAAAGAAAACCTCTGCGAACGAAAGGCAATCATCTCCGGGCAAGAGCTTGAACACCTGAGAAGGGTCCTTCGCTTGCGGCCCGGTGACCGGGTTACGCTCTTTGACGATCAGGGCTGGGAACACGAAGGGGTCATTGCATCTCTTGGTCCTGACCACGGGTTGATAGAAATTTTAAAGTCGTATCAACCGGGACGGGAATCGTTCCTCGACATCACGTTGGCGCAATCCCTCGGTAAGGGCGATAAGATTGACTTAATTGTAGAGAAGGCGACGGAGCTTGGTGTGGGGACTATTATCCCCTTCTTTTCATCTCGTACCGTGCCGCGCCCGGATACAGAGAGGATGGGGAGACGCCAAGCCCGTTGGGAAAGGATTGCTCTCAATGCCGCTAAGCAATCCGGTCGCACGCGAATTCCCGAAATTCTTGAATTCAGTGACTTTGAAGCTCTCGCGTGTGGGGCTTGGCACTGTGACTTAAAGCTCCTCCTTTGGGAAAAGGAGTCCGTGTGCGGTCTGGCTGAGATCCGTGGAGAGACGCCTGAGTTGAAGTCCGTTCTCCTCGCCATCGGCCCTGAGGGTGGGTTCAGCTCGGAAGAAGCAGCGAAGGCTAAGGAGCATGGTTTTAGGTCTATCCGCTTGGGGAAAAGGATACTACGAACGGAGACCGCAGCGCTCGCAGCTTTGTCCCTAGTTCAATTCCTTTGGGGCGATCTGGGGTAGGGCTGCCCTTGCCTCTTCTGCGCGGTTCTTTTAGCATAGCCTTCGTCTAACGCGGCAAGACCTATGCGATGTCCTAAATGCGGCTATATCACGTTTGACCATCTCAAACAGTGCAAGCGCTGCGGCACGGAATGGGAGGCAGGGCGCAGTCCTTCGCTTGTCTCGACCGAGGAAACACAGAGCCCGCTGGCGGTTGAGCTTTTTCTCGACGACGAATTCGACCGGCTTTACCAGCGTCTCAAACGAGAGGAGCAGCGCACCGACCAAGCGCGATGGGGCGGTTTTTTCAGGCGAGCGGCTGCTCTAATCGTGGACATTTGGATTTTAGCCGTTCTCTCCCTCATGCTATTTTATTTTGCCTATGTCAGCTTCAACGTTGGTTTGGCGGCTCATCAGCGCCAGCTTTCCGGGGGCAATCTGGGATTTTTTTTGCGGCTGCTTTTCGTTGCCTGGATTTTTCTCGTGACCGCCTATTTTGTCCTGCTCCACGGGATGGAGGGAAAAACCATCGGCAAGTGGCTGTTAGGTCTCAGAGTTGTCGGCGCCCAGGATCAGCCCATCTCCTATGGCCAAGCCCTGATCCGCTGGCTTGCCAGCCTCGTCTCCGGTTTTTCTGCGCTGGGGTTTTTCTGGATAATCTGGCAGCGGGAGAAACGGGGGTGGCACGATCTCTTGGCGCGCACTTGGGTTGTGCGCGAATGGACCAGAGTGTCGACTAACGTTTAGGGGAATCTAATGGCAGTCCTGAAAGTAGGGGTCATTATGGACCCCATCGAGAAGATCGACATCAACAAGGATACCACGTTTGTCCTGATGCTTGAATGCCAGCGGAGAGGGCATGAAATTTATTATTCGGAGCTTGGAGACCTTTTTATACGCGGCTCCGTACCCCACGGGACCTCCCGGCCTGTTCGTGTGGTCCGGGGCAAACCGCACTTTCACTTAGAACCGTCCGAGACCAGACCTCTTTCTTGGTTTGACGTGGTCCTGATGCGAAAAGACCCTCCCTTCGATCTCCAATTCTTTTTTACCACCCACCTGCTGAGCTTGGTGGATCCGCGGCGATGTGTGGTCGTCAACAACCCCCACGGATTAAGGGAGGCCACGGAGAAGCTCTACGCGCTAAACTTTCCGGGAATCATCCCGCCTTCGATCGTGAGCAGTAACATGAACCGGCTCAAGGAGTTCATGGGGGAGCAGGGAGGCGAAATGATCGTCAAGCCTCTAGACGGTTGTGGCGGTCACGGCGTTTTCTATCTCGCTGTTAAGGATCGGAACATCAACGCGATTTTGGAGCTGGTCACGGCTGACGGACGGGTCCCTGTGATGGGGCAGCGCTACCTTCCGGAAGTGCGTCAGGGCGATAAGCGCGTCTTGGTTTTGGACGGCGAACCCATCGGCGCGCTCATGCGGGTCCCGCGGGAGAACGATCACCGAGCTAATATTCATGCCGGCGGACAATCGGCCGCAGCGGAAATCACAGCGAGGGATCGGGAGATTTGCCGCGTGGTTGCGGAACCCTTCAGGAATCTGGGGCTTTACTTCGTCGGCCTGGATGTCATCGGAGGCTTTCTGACGGAAGTCAACGTGACGAGCCCGACGTGTGTTCAAGAGATCAACGCGCTCAACGGCGTCCAACTCGAAAGCCAGATCCTGGATTTTATAGAGAAGAAAGCATCCGAACGCCGCTCGCCCTGAAACCGTCTTGACTCTCCGGTTGTTTTAAGCAATATTTCGAACTTCTGGCCAGGTAGCTCAGTCGGTAGAGCAGAGGACTGAAAATCCTCGTGTCGGCGGTTCGATTCCGTCCCTGGCCACACTGGTTTTTCCCCGGTGGGTTAACTTCCCCGTCTTCCCCACCGAGATTCACGATCAGGTCACGACTTTTCAGGCAATGAGCTCTTGACGTCCTCGGATGGCCGGTGTAGTTTCTCTCCGTTCGTCGCGGTGACCGCTAGTTCTCGGTGCGCTTTTCGACCCGTAATGCGATCGGAGAGGAAAGCGTCTTTGAATTGTCCAAGATCGAGTGTAACCCAAAAAGGGAGAGTGTTCTCTTAGAAGGAGGAATGAAAATGGCAGCAGCCAAAGTTTTTATTTTTGCGCCGGCGGATCCGACGGGAGAGACGCACAAGAAGCTCGAGGAAGAGGGGTGTGATCTGGTCCTGGGAAAAGCGTCTTGGGATACCCCTCAGGGGGACAACGAGTCCGAGGTAGCTGGAATGGCGCAAGGGTGCGATGCCTTGATGGGCACCTCTATACGAAGTTCGCCCATTACCCGGAAAATCATGGAAACCTCGGACAAGTTACGCATCGTCGCCAAGTACACGATCGGTGTGGACGATGTGGACGTTGATGCGGCTACGGAATTAGGAATTCTGGTAGCTCATTCTCCGACCGAATCGAACTGGGGCGGTGTGGCGGAAGGCACGATCACGGCGATGCTCACCATGCTCAAGAAGATCCGCGAGCGGGACCGGTACTTAAAGGAGGGTGGGCGGTGGAGGGACCCGAAGCTTCAGGGAACCTACTTCGGCTCCCGGGCCGATGGTTACCCGGGAATCACCATCGGTATCATCGGCCTCGGCCGGATCGGGAGCCGCGTGTCCGACCTCATGCGGACGTGGAAGATGAGGATACTGGCCACCGATCCCTACGTCCCGGACTCTAAATTCGCGGAGCATGGAGTCACACGGGTAGACCTACCGACGCTTCTCCGGGAGTCTGATGTCGTGAGCCTCCATGTCGTTCTTACGAAAGAGACCCGGCGCATGATCGGGGCCGAGCAACTGGCTCTGATGAAACCCACCGCTATTCTTATTAACACCTCGCGGGGTCCGTGCGTGGATGAGGTCGCGCTGGTGGAAGCGCTGGAGAAAGGACAGATCGCCGGCGCAGCGCTCGACGTATTCGAGGAGGAACCGATCGCGTTGGAACATCCCCTGCGCACACTGGGCGATAAGGTATTGCTTTCGCCCCACATGGTCTCTTCCAACATCGGTAGCGGGCTCAAGCCGGGCATCCTTTGGGCGACCGACTCGGTGCTCCACGCCTTGCGCGGCGAGGTTCCCGACAACGTTTACAATAAGGAGGTCATCCCGCGATGGGAGGCCCGCTTTGGCGGAAAGAGTGTTTGGCAGAGGACGCCCTAGGCCGAATGACTTGGTTATTTCCGGTGTACTGCTCTAATCTTACTGTGTCAATAAAATCATGGTATTATGCATGGAAATTCGTGTAGGAGGTGAATATCCATGCCGAAGCTTGCCGACTTCGAACGGTACATCAATCACCTGTGCGAAACGCTGGGGCACCAGGACCGCCACGCCGGGT
>JACPSF010000050.1 GCA_016193385.1 Deltaproteobacteria bacterium | reverse complement strand
TGTGCTCAGTTTTGATTTCCTCTTGCAGATAGAGATTCTCCTGCTCCAGCCTGGCGTTGAGCTGGGAAATTTCTTCATAGGCCTGCCGAAGCTGGGCTGTCCGTTCCTCTACCAGCTTTTCCAGGTTCTCCGAATATTGCCTGAGGGCTTCCTCGGCGCGCTTCCTGTCGCTGATGTCGCGGACCAGCGCAACCAGGCACCTTCTCCCTGCCATCTCGATGAAGGAGGCTGAAATCTCCGCCGGCAGGCGCTGGCCTGTTTTTGTCAGACAGCCAAACTCGTTAGTCCACCCGTGCCCTTGCTCGAAAACCGACTCGGCAAAGGTAAGTAACTGCGGCATCTCTTTAGGATGCACGGCGCTAACGGGAATCGACAGGAGCTCTTCACGCGAGTAACCCAGCAGGCTGCACGCCTTGGGGTTAACATCGAGGATCCTGTCGTGAGCCGGGTCGAAAACAAAGATCGCATCGTTGGAATAGTTAAAGACCTTGGTGAAAAGTTCCTCGCTTCCTGCCGAAAGCCGCTGCGTCTTCCCGTTTTCGGTCAATTCTTTCATTTTTCACCAAGAGCTGCTGCTAAGCGAAAATTATTGGATCACGGCCGCCAAGTCAAACCCTCCGTTCCCCACCGGAACTTTTCCCGGCCGGCCCTTGTTTAAGTATCCAGATGGAGCACCCGTGACCGAAGTGCCGCAGGATCCGGGAGGGCTTCACTCCAAGACGCCGATGGATATGCAGGGACAAGTGGAAGACCAGTCTATGTACGAGGAAACAACCGAAGTGGAGGAGCAAGGGGACCTGCTGCCGCCCGAAGAGATCGATCAGGACGATGAGGATGAAGAAGACCTCAAGAGCGAACAGACGCGGCAGGAGAGTGATTTAACTGCGTTATACCTTTGCGACATAGCAGCCGTCCCGCTCCTGAGTCGGGAGCAGGAGGTGGAACTGGCGAAAGCCAAGGAAGAAGGGGAAGCTCAGGTTGCCGAAGCAGCCCTCTCGTCTCCCATAGCGCTGCGCTACGTTCTTGAACTCGGCGAAAGAATTACAAGAGCCGAATTGAGCCTGAGTGGAGTGCTTCGGGACATAGACGGGAAAGACGGGGCCGGCGCGCTGAGTTCCCATCGGTCAGACGATACGCCCGACCAAGAGCGCTTTCTTGAGCAGATTGGAAGACTGAGCCGCCTGAGCCGGAACCTGGATCTGCCGCACCGGGAATTAAGAAAGGAAAGACTCTCCTTACCTCGCCGGTCTCATCTTGAGAAAGACCTAGACAAAACCAAGCGCGAGATTCTCCAGATGATGAAGGACCTGCGACTTTCCAGGTCACAGATCGACAAGATTGCCGCGAAGCTTAAGACATCGTGCGTCCGCATAACCGAGTTGGGGCGGAAACTCGAGGATGCGGTTGTGGAGCAGGAGAGGGGGCCGATTCGTTCCGAGATTAAAAGAATCGAGACAGAAGCCGGGATGACGGCAGAGGAGCTCAAACAGCGAGCGCAATCGATATCCGCAGGCGAGCTGAAGGCTGAAAAGGCGACGAAACAGTTGACCGAAGCCAATTTGCGCTTGGTCGTCGTTATCGCAAAGAAGTATATGAACCGGGGTCTCGAGTTCTTAGACCTCATTCAAGAGGGAAACCTTGGCCTAATGAGGGCTGTGGAGAAGTTCGATTATCGACTAGGGTACAAATTCTCCACTTACGCGGCTTGGTGGATTCGCCAGTTCGTTACCCGGGGGATCATTGACTCGGCGCGAACGATTCGTGCCCCCGTTCACGTGGCAGAGATCAGGAGCAGGTTAATCCGGACATCCCGCTATCTATTTCAAAATTTAGGTCGCGAACCCCGACCCGAGGAAATCGCGGCCGACATGGACTTGCCTTTGAAGGAGATCCTGCGACTGATGAGAATTGGAGGGAAACCGATCTCTCTCGAGACGCCCGTCGGGGATGAAGAGGAAAGCCGTTTGGCTGATCTTGTCGAGGACACGCGCGCCGCTGATCCCGCCGAGGAGGTCGCTCAAGAAGATCTCCGCCTTCAGGTGCGAAAGGCGCTGGCAACTCTCCCGCCTCGACACGAAAAGGTCGTTCGATTGCGCTTTGGGGTAGGGGAAGCTCGCGATTACAACCTGGAAGAATTAGGGGAGACATTTTCTCTAACCCGCGAGCGGATTCGGCAGATTGAGGCAAAGACTCTTAGGAAGCTCCGTTTTCCCCGAGAAAAACTAGCAGACGAAAGCCGGATGGCAAGGAGCCTGACCGATACCTAGCCCGGATCCACGAGGCCCGGAATACTACTCGTTGATGGTCACTTCGTAGTCGCGGCCTTCCCAGCGGCCGCTCGCGGTCCAGAAAAAAGTAAAGTGGACCGCGGCATGCTGGCTAGATAGCACCGGGATGTCTACATACTCGATCCCGAGCCCTGTTGGGCCAGAGAATGTATCCTCCACGGTCTGCCAATCATCGCATGACCAGTGAAGCAGGAAGGAAGCCGGTGCCTGAATGCGAAGAATGTACCCCGCTTTCACGTGGCATACTTGGCGATTCGGCTTCCATATCTCCAGAGGCTTACATCCCTTTCTATTGACGATGTAGCGTTCTTTGACCTCAGGGATCAGGTCAAAGACCTGTCCATCATAGACTGAGCGAAGGAGCTTGATGTACTCGGCATGCGCCCACATAAGCGGCATAGCAGATCCCGTGGGTCGCCCTAGGTGCATGTGGATCTCGGGACGATCCGGCTCATCCCAGATTTGCTCGGGCAGCAGACCAGTCGGCGAAGCAAACCGTTCCATTGCACGGATAAACAATTTCACGTTTCGTCCGGCAGCGAACTCGTAGTGACCCCGCTCTCCGGTAAGAAGGGGCCAGGCGCGCCCTTTTCCCCAACCCTCAAATGGTCCGCCATCTTCTCTTTGTCCGTAGCCATCATGATTGTATCGATGCCAGCACGGGCCGACCGGGGTCTCCACTTTGAGGACCGCGTCCGCAACCCGCAGAGAGTCAACGATGAGAGGATCGTCAGGCTTACGAATCCCGTAGCGAACAAGTTCGAGAAAACCCGCATCGACAATCTCCTTGGCCGGAAATTCTCTGCGATCAGCCGGTGGCCGGTTGGCTATGGTGAGGATCCCGGTGTTGGGATCTTCGTTTGGGCATGTGTTATAAACATCCACCGGATGAATCCGGATATAGTGGCGCTTGATTTCAGGGATCACCGTACCTTCAGTAGTGACCGGCCAAGATTCAATGTGACATTCCAAGAAGTCAGCATACTCTTCTAGGAACCGGCCCGTGGCATCGTCTCCCCGTTCGCGAGCAAAAGAGGCCGCGCATATAAGTGCGGCAATGCTGGACGCCAGCGTGGAAGGAGAGTATCCGCCCGCTTCCTCCCACCTCTCTTGCTGGGTGGCGGGACCGTTACGGACAAGGTAACTCGCTGCCCGCTTTACCATTGAATAGGGATCGAAGTCCTGAAGTGCGTTCTCCCGTCGCAAGCGCCACGCGAGCAAAATCGGGAAAGCTACCTCGTCGAGCTGGATGCCGCGCCAGTAGGGCTCTCCATCGATCCAAAAGTTTTGCGGAAACCCTCCGTCCACCTGTTGACTCGTAGCGAGATAGATGAGAGCCCGAAGGGCAGTCTCGCTATTTCCTGCAGCAAGCAGACCAGTGACACTATTGACCATATCCCGCGTCCAAACGAGATGATACCCTCCCATGTCTTCATCGCCCTTTGCTTCACCCCAGGGAATAGAAAACGACGCTATCATGGCACCGGGATAGCTCTTGTCCTCGTGGGCGAGAAGCAGGCTAACGCTCCCGTGATACAAGTTGCCCCTGTCGCCCGAAACCTTCTCAAGGGGTAGCATCTTCGTATTCCGGTGCTCTTTGAACGGCACTCCAAGCGCCTGAAAAAGCGTTGTGGCTGCGCTGTGAAGGCCATCACCCAGGGCCAACCCCACTGTGAATTCTCGAGGCCCTTTCAACTCCAGCTCCCCCGTAAGAGCGACGTTGCCATCGAGCGCGCGGTCGAACTCCCAATCCATCTGAAAATTCTCGGCCAAGTCTGTCCACCCGTCGCTTTTGCCCACGTAGCCGCAGGAAAGCTGGGTAAACAGAGCCGTGGCTCCAAGAGCCAGCCAGGTCCCACCTTTCTCGGCCACGAGGATTTGCCGACCTGAGACCTCCACTACTTGTGCATTGTTACCCCAACCGCCCACCTCGATGTGAGGGGCACAAAGGGCATAGACGCGAAGGCGAGACAAAAACCTGCTCTGGCCTTCCAGCCGCGTATGCTGAAGGACACACGGCAGGTGAGGGTCCGAGATGATCTCTTTAACAATGGTGTAACGTCCATCTGGATCAGTGTTGGTGATTCGGTACTCCAGGGCATGAACGGACACACGCTCCGTTTTCGACCGGAGATGACGCTTCTCCTCGTGAAAAAAACTCTCTCCATCAGTGATGAGATATTGGAGGTCACGGATCTGAGGACGATCTACGGTCGGATAGTAAACCTCAGTAATAATTCCATTCCAGAGGGTAAACCAAATCCGGCTGGAGGCCGCGTAGGCGGTCCCCACCCCCTCTTTGCCCCCATGGGTCCAGCGGGGTTCAATGCCTGGTCTTCCGAATGCCTCCCGCTCACCACGAAACTTTGTGACGTTCATTTATTATTTTCCTTTTGCAGCTATCGAAATCCCCACCTGCGAATGTGAACGAATGCTGGGGGTTAGGAACTGGACAGCAGCCAAGCGCTCTTCCGCTGGGCGCGTGGGATCACCACGATACCACTTTCGGAAACAAAATAACGCTCGCGGTCTAAATCGAGATCATAACCGATTTCGGTTCCAGGGGCGACAATGTGATTTTTGTCGATGATCGTTTTTCGGATCCTAGCGCCCCGCCCCACCTCCACCCAGTCCATGATGATGGAATCCTCAATGAGGCAATAGCTATGAATCCTGACATTCCGACCAATGACCGATCCGCGGATCAGGCTTCCGCTGACGATGGTTCCCTCCCCAACTATGGAATTGACCGCTACACCTCGTCGTCCCTCCTCGTCGAAAACAAACTTGGCCGGAGGACCACCATTGCCTACAGTCCGGATGGGCCAGCTACGATTATAGAGGT
>JACPSF010000061.1 GCA_016193385.1 Deltaproteobacteria bacterium | reverse complement strand
ACCTCCATCTGGCCCGTGCTTGGGTTTGGGGCGATCTACGGCTTTTGCTGGGGGACGCGCACGCCGCTGGTCAACTCCGTTTCCGGCGACTATTTTGGCCGCGCGTCGTATGGAAAGATCACCGGCGTGCTCCAGCTGCTCTCCTCACCGCTCGGCATCAGCGGCCCCGTCCTGGCGGGGCTTCTAGCGGACATCCAAGGACACTATCAGACCGTCTTCCTCACCTTCACCGTCGTGGCCACCGTATCGGGGGTAGTATTTTTCCTGGCAGGGCCCCCCGCAGTGCCTGAGCGGTTACAAGCGGGTGAGCCGTCGCCCACCTGATTCCGACGGGGAGGCGGGGTTAGCGTAAGGATTGGATTTCCTTCAAGCGAATCGTAGAGGAGGGAACGGGGAGCCGAGAATTTGACGGACCTTTGCCGGGGAAAAATACTTGACACGTCACTCGGCCGATGGCGGGAGCCTATTGAGATTTTCCGGCTAAAAGATACCACGGGATGGCCACGATTTTTTCGTGAGGGCGCTTGCGGTGCGCCTTGTCACAATTTCTCGACCTTCACCGTGATCGGCTCCATGGTTTCTGCCAGCCTTTTCCGCTGCCAGAGGTAAACGGCTGCAAAAATGGCTATGGCGCCGGTGGCAGTGGCTAAAGAGGGGATAAAGGCTAGAAAGGTGGCTGCCGCCAGGAGTAACCACTCGATCAGCGTGGTCCTGACATAGAAAAAGCCGGTCCCGACAACCGACACGAGTACGACACCGAGCGTGGCGGAAGCTATAGCCCAAATATTCTGGGCCGGCGTTCCGGTGAGCAAGATGTGTGTGTAGGCAAAAAGCAAAGGCATGACATAGATGATCTTCGCGAATCTGAAGCAGCTCCATCCCGTCTTCATAGGATCTGCACCCGCGATCGCAGCGGCGGCAAATGGCCCCATGGCAACAGGCGGTGTGATGTTGGAGTCGAGGCTGAGCCAGAAGATGATGAGGTGGGCGCTGAGCAGGGGCACGCCCAGCTTAAGAAGGGCGGGGACCCCGATGACCGCGACGATCAGATAGGTTGCTGTAATTGGAAGTGGCAAGCCCAGTACAAAGGTTGCCACGGCGATCAGAGCGATGGTGAAGAGCAGGTTCTGGCCGGCCAATTCCACCAGAATGTAGGGAAACTTGATGACGATTCCAGTTAGGGCCAGGACACCAATGAGGACCCCTACAGCTCCAGTCAAAGCCGCAACGAACAGACAATTTCTCCCCGTATTCACCAGGGCTTGCCAGATCTCCTTCAATCCCATCCGCGTTTCTTTGCGGAACCAGCTCACGACGATGGTGAAACCGATGCCGTAAAGCGCCGCCATTTGGGGGGAGTAACCCGCAACGAGCGCGGAGATCAAGACTGCTATCGGCAAAAGGAGGTACCACCCGCGACTCCACACGTCTCGTAGGCGGGGAAGCTCCTCTGCAGGTAAGCCCCTGAGGCCCAGCTTTCTCGATTCAAAGTAGATCATCACGCCTACCGAAACGAAGTAGAGAATGCCCGGAATAGCCGCCACTTTGATGATCTCGATGTAGGGAATCCCCGTCATTTCAGCCATGACGAATGCCCCGGCGCCCATGACGGGCGGCATGATCGCTGCGCCGGTTGAAGCGGCGGCTTCCACGGCCCCCGCGATATGAGGCGGAAAGCCGGCGCGTTTCATTAGCGGTATGGTGATCGCGCCCTTGGTTACCGTTTCGGCAATCGGACTCCCGCTAATCGTTCCCATGAGAGCGCTCGATACGACGGAGGCCTGTGCAGGCCCTCCCGCGATCCGTCCGAGGGCTGCCAAAGAGATGTCGACAAAGAATTGTGCCACCCCCGCGTATTCCAAGAACGCGCCGAATGCCACGAACGGAATGATGAAAGAGGCCAACACCTCGGCCATGATGCCGAAGATTCCATCCGAGGTAAGATACACATACTCCACGACGCGGCGAATCGTATAACCTTTGTGACCAATGATGTAGGGCAGGTAATTGCCGAACAAGGCGTAGAGAATCGGCACAAGGGCACAGAGTGCCATGTCCATCCCCAACACCCTGCGTGCCGCTTCAATCGCCACGATCGTTACAACGACACCCATCCAGACGTCGACCAGGGTATAGTCTCCTGCCCGGTAAGCCATTGCCTCATGCTCGACCATCCAATAGACAACGCCTACCGTCGCGCCCGCTGCGAGCAGCAGGTCAAGCAGGGAAGGGGCGTCCCCGCGGTCGCGGCGCCAGCCCTTGTATAAAAGCAGGGGCACGACCAGACTGTAGAGGACGGCGATCCCGCGAAAGTATTGCAGCGATACGACGCCGACCGTCGACGCCCACACGTAATACAACGTCACACTGCCCATCAGGATCTGGACAGCCGCGTTCCAGTATCCTGTGAGCGAGCGGCTTTGGGTTGGATTTTCGGCCACCGGTTTTGAGGTCCTTTGGTTCACCGCGTGCGGATCGCTTCGGGGATTTGAATGCCGGCCGCCTTCCAGTGAGCCTCAGCGCCTTTGTGCAGCGGAATCGTTACTCCCCCAAGGGCCTTTTGCGGAACCATGTCTTTGGCGCCAACGTGCACGTTTAGCATATGGGCGTGTCCTGCTTGACCATAGATGGTCTCGGCCATCTTCTGAACCAGTGAAGCGGACACATCGCGATAAGCCACCCACACAACCGGGACTCCGAACGTTTGAACTTCCTCCGTGAGACCCCGGTAGGCTCCCGAAGGGAAGACATAGCGCGCGTAATAGGGATACGACTTAAAGAAGTCGGTCTTAGATACCGGCGTGTAGACATCGATCGCGCGCACGGGCTTCTTCGTGGCCGCCTCCATGGTCACCCGGTCAGGAGTGGGTCCGGTCCAAAAGTAGGCGTCAGCCTTTCCTTCGCTCATCGCCGCGCCCGCAGCGGCCCCCAGCAGAGGAATCCGGGTTATGCGGTCCCAGAGTCCAAGCGAGCGAAAGGCTCGTTCCGCCGTCGAGAAGGTTCCGGAGCCGGGATTTCGTAGTAAGACTCATGCACGTCGGACGAGAAGGAAAGCCCCATCTCCGCCTCCCCGGCGTTGACTCTGCGGACGTTTTCCACAGATCCGCCCGTCGCGGCGACCGACACGTCCAGGTTTGGAACCGTCTTTGACAAATAGGTTCCAATACCCGTTGCGAATATGCCGAAAAGCCCCGCCGGGGGACCTCCTACGATCGTGACTCTTTGCGCTTGGGCATAAACGGAGGATACCCCAAGGCAATACCAAACCAAGGCCAACACAGTGATCATTGCTTTCATAAAAACCCCCTCTCTAAGTGTGTACGACTTTTCTCATTTGATTCTGCTGAAAAACGGCTCTACCATGCTTCGACAGGCTCAGCATGAACGGAAAATCGTCAATGCTATCAATCTAATTCCCGTTCGCCCTGAGCTTTGTCGAAGGGTGAACGAGGGTTTTTGAGCAGAATGTCATTTAAATTTGACCCTTCAAGTAACCGCTTTAGTTCTCTGAGAAACCTCGCCGCAACGGCTCCATCCACGATGCGGTGGTCCGCGGATAGGGTCATCGTCATCATGGGACGGACGGCGATTCCTTCGCCGAACGCGACCACCCGCCGCGCAACCTGGCCAACTGCCAGGATCGCACACTGGGGCGGGTTGATGATCGCAACAAAGCTATCCACGCCAAACATGCCGAGATTGGAAACGGTGAAGGTCGCTCCCTCATAGTCAAGGGGGAAAAGTTTTTTCCCCTGCGCCCGCTCGGCCAGAGAGCGGCTTTGCCGGGCGAGCTCCTCGAGGCTCAAGCGGTCGGCGTTGCGGATCACCGGAACTATCAGGCCCTCGTCTAGGGCTACGGCGATGCCGATATGGATGTCGGACCAGAGCTCCACCCCGCTCTCCGTCAAAGTCGAGTTGAGCGAAGGGAATTGTTTGAGTGCCTTGGCGCAAGCCCATACGATAAAGTCGTTGATCGAAGGAACGACCGCCGCTTTTTGCTCCTTCCATTCAGCGCGCTTGCGGGTTGTTTCGTTCATGTCCACGTCGATGCCGAGATAGAAGTGTGGCGCCGTCTGCTTGCTTTGGGCCATGCGCTGGCCGATGATGCGCCGCATTGCGCTTAGGGGGACGACCTCCCCGGCGCGCGGTGCCGGGCTCTCGCTCGGACGGGCGGCCTCCGCCCGCAGGACATCTTCGGCGAGAATGCTTCCCTCAGGGCCGCTTCCTTTTAAGGAGGGAAGGTCGATGCCCTTCTCCTTGGCGATCCGCCTGGCCTTGGGCGAGGCAAGGATCCGCCCCGGAGAAGCGGGAGAAATTTCCTTGCTTTGGGCCGGAGCCTTCGCGCCGCTCGTTGGGATTTCCGCGACGGCTAAGGGTTTGGCGGGCGAGGGCGCGCCTTCTGGAACAGCGCTTTCGCCGGGGGCCAGGATGAGGGCGATTCGCTGGCCCACCGGGACTTCATCTCCGGGGCTGGCGCTCACGCTGGCGAGTATGCCGGAGGCGGGGGCTTCGATCTCGACCGTGGCCTTATCGGTCTCGACCTCCATCAAAGGCTCGCCCTTATCGACCGCTTCGCCCTCGGCCTTGAGCCAGCTCACCAGGATCCCTTTCTCTTGTGCCAGGCCGAGCGCGGGCATAATCACTTCGGTCGCCATATCAATTCCCTAGGCAACAGGCATGAGGCAATAGGCAACAGAAAGATTTTCTCACGCCTCTCGCCTTCCGCCTCACGCCTTCTTCACTCTCTCCAGTGCTCCCGAGTTGTTGAGATGAGACTGGGTTTCGCGCGTGTTGGGCAGCGGGCCGGCGGCAGTGAAATAGTGCGACCCGGCCACCATGAGTTTTTCGGCCGGAAAGCGCGTGATCACCTCGCAGCCGCTCTTCGTCACGACCATCTCTTCTTCGATCCGGGCCGCCGACCAGCCGTCCGAGGCCGGCCAGTAGGTCTCCAAGGCGAAGACCATGCCTTCTTCAATCGTTTCCGGATGATCCACAGAGACCAGGCGGCTGAAGATCGGCTTCTCCCATATCGACAGGCCGACGCCGTGCCCGTACTGCAGGGCAAAGGCAGCCTCCTCGCTCGGAAAGCCGAACTCTTGAGCCTTGGGCCACAGCTTGACTACATCGGCTGTGGTGACCCCCGGCTTGACGATGCTGATGGCGGCATCCATATAGTCCCGGCATCGCTTGTAGGCGTCCACCATGGCGGGGGAGGCGCTGCCCACGGAGAAGGTGCGGTAATAGCAGGTGCGGTAGCCATTGTAGCTGTGCAGGATGTCGAAGAAAGCCGGGTCTCCCGGGCGGATGACGCGGTCTGTATAAACGTGGGGGTGAGGGCTGCAGCGCTCGCCGGAAATCGCGTTGACGCCTTCCACGTGCTCAGAGCCTAGATCGTAGAGCACCTTGCTCACCACTCCCACGCACTCGTTTTCTCGCACCCCAGGCCTCATGAAGCGGTAGAGCTCCTCATAGGCGGCGTCCACCATCATGCAGGCCATGTTGAGAAGCGTGATCTCGTCCTGGGTTTTGATCTTCCGCACCTCGTGCATCAACTGCTGGCCATCCACCACTTTAATGCCTTGAGCCTGCAAAGCGAAGAGCACCGGCAGCTCCACTACGTCGACGCCGACGGGCTCGTTCTGGAGTTTGTGCTTTTCCAGCTCAATGCGAATCTTTTTCGCCACGTCCTCGGCCAGTCCGGAGGCAGGGGAGGTGGCCCCGCGCAGCGTCGAGATGCCGGCGCGCGAGCGCTCGCCGAGCCACGGGCAGTAAATCTGGTGGTGGCGCGCCGCCGAACCGAAATCCCAGATAACGGGTTCGTCGTCTTGGGGCAGCAGCGTGAAGCGGACCAACTTGTCCATGGCCCAGGTGCCGATGTGCGTGGCCGTGATGTAGCGGATGTTGTTCATGTCGAAGCAAAGCAGCGCGCCCAGCTCCGATGCTTTGAGGGCTTTCTTGATTCGTGCCAGACGATCTTGCCTGAGCCGGTCTAAATTTATGCGCTCTTCCCAATCTACCCCCATCAGACCAAAGGATTTGAGTCCCATAACAACTCCTTACTCAACTCAAATAGTTCAAGCCGTTCAAGTAGTTCAAAACGTTCAATCCGTTCAGAGTGAGGCAGGCTCACGAGCGAAGCTACAGCAGCGATTTACTTTCTTCATTTCCCGCAAAGCGTTTTGGCTATTTCAGCGACCGATTCAGGCGTGGGCACGGTTTGATCTTCGAGCACCGGCGAGAAGGGCACGGGCACGTCCATGGCCCCGACTCGCTTCACCGGCGCATCGAGGTAGTAAAAGGCGCCTTCGGCGATCACCGAGGCGATCTCGGCCGTGACCCCGTAGCGCTGGTAGCCTTCGTCGACTACAATCGCCCGGCCGGTCTTCTTGGCCGATTCGATCAGCGGCGCTTCATCCAGGGGAACCGTGGTTCTGACATCGATGATCTCGGCGCTGATGCCATCCGCCTCCAACCTCTGTGCCGCCGCCAAAGCCACCTGTACCATGCTGCTGGTGGCCACGATCGTGATGTCCGTGCCCGCGCGTTTGACGTCGGCGACGCCGAAAGGGATCGTATACTCTTCTTGCGGCACCTGGCCTTTGAGCTGGTACATCATCTTATCTTCGAAAAAGATCACCGGGTTGTCGTCGCGGATCGCGGTTTTGAGGAGCCCTTTGGCGTCGTAAGGCGTGGCGGGCAGCACGACCTTTAAGCCCGGAACATGGCTGAACCACGCATGGAGGCTCTGACTGTGCTGGGCGGCGGAGCGCCGGGCGGCGCCCAGCGTGGTGCGCACCACCATCGGCACCCTGAGCTTGCCCCCCGACATGTAGTGGATCTTGGCGGCCTGGTTCACCATCTGATCCATCGTGAGGGTAAGGAAGTCGCCGAACATGATATCTACGACCGGGCGCATGCCGGTCATGGCCGCGCCTACTCCCAGGCCGGCAATGCCCGCCTCGGAGATCGGGGAATCGATCACCCGCTGCGGCCCGAATTCGGTTATGAGGCCGCTCAGGACCTTGAAGGGCGTACCCGCTTCGCCCACGTCCTCGCCGATAATAAAAACCCGCAGGTCGCGTCGCATCTCCTCCGCCAAAGCCTCGTTGATCGCCTGGGCGAAGGTGATCTCTCGACTCAACGCGCCGGGTGCTGCGTCTTGTTTTGGTCTAGCTTTCATCGATCACCCAATTAGGACTGAGTAACGAGTGCTGAGTACTGAGCTAACAACAACTCGGAACTTATAGTAACGGAATTAAATAAGTTGACATCAAATCCCCTCTCGCTCTCCTAAATCCCCCTCTATCCCCCTTTACCAAAGGGGGAGAAAGAGGGATTTGAGGGAGGACAGGGTGATTATGGTAATTTTCTTTTTTCCTTCACTATAGTCCTCATCGCTCAGTCCTGCCTATGCGTACACATCCTGGTCGACCTCGCCGGGTTCAGGGTAGGGGGCATTCAGGGCGAATTCCACTGCCGCCTCGATCTCGCGGCGGATCTCCGCCTCAATCCGGGCGAGCGTCTTCTCGTCCGCTATTCTGCGCCTGAGCAGGCGCGAGGCGAAAAGCTTGATCGGGTCGCGCTCCCTCTTCCACTCTTCTTCTTCCTTTTTAGAGCGGTAGTAAGAGCGGTCGATGTCGCCCACGTGATGGCCGTGGAACCGGTAAGTGTGGCAGACGAGGAAAGCCGGACCCTTTCCCTGTCGCGCGTGCTCCACCAGCCTGAGCGCGGTCCCATGGACGAGCTCGACATCTTGGCCGTCGATGGCCTGCGCCGGGATGTTGAACGCCCCGGCGCGAGCCAGGAACTCCCCGGCCGTCGTTTCCCGATAATGGGTATATTCGTTATAGAGATTATTCTCGCAAACGTAGATCACCGGAAGCTGCCACAGCGAGGCCATGTTCATGGATTCATAGAGAAGCCCCTGGCCCAAAGCCCCCTCGCCGAAAAAACAGACCGCCACCTGTTGGCTGGCGCGCATCTTGGCCGACAGGGCTGCCCCTGTGGCAATGCCCGCGCTGCCTCCGACAATCGCGTTGGCCCCGAGGTTGCCGGTGTCCTGGTCGGCGATGTGCATCGAGTCGCCTTTGCCCCGGCAGTATCCGGGCTCCTTTCCCAGCAGCTCGGCAAACATCCGGTCCACGGAAGCCCCCTTCGCTAAGCAGTGGCCATGACCCCGGTGGGTGCTCGTGATAAAATCGTCGTGTTGAAGCGCATCGCAAACGCCCACGGCCACGGCCTCTTGGCCGATATAGAGGTGCGCGAGACCCGGCATCTTGGCGCTCGTGTAGAGTTGGTTGACCTGCTCCTCGAATGAGCGGATTCGCACCATTTGGCGGTAAAAGCGCAGCAACTTTTCCCCGCTAATTTCGCTCTTAGTTTTTAGTTTTACGTTTTTAGTTTTCGCTTTCGACTTCATTTTCTAATCCAACTCAAAACTATTTGTTTAGCCCGGACATGCGCGCCAACGCTTCGAAGAGTACGGCGAAATCTTTTTTCGCCAGTCCCATCCCACGGGCGGCCGTGAGCATCTCGTTGGTCACCGCTGTCGTTGGTAAGGGGACGTCGAGCTGTCTTCCGAGCTCTAATGCCAGGAGGAGGTCCTTCTGCATCATGTTGACGTCGAACCAGGCCTCCTCCGGCATCTCAAGAACAAACGGGCCGCGATATTTGACCATCGGTGAGGCGGCGACGCTGTTCAGCAAAACCTCCACTGCGGTCTCACGTGCGATGCCGCTTTTCTCGGCGAGCAGCACCCCTTCGCTAAAGGCAAGCATCTGTACCGCCAGGCTCAGATTCGTGGCGATCTTCATCGTCACCGCGAGCCCGTTTTTCCCCACGTAAGTGACCCTGGGACCGATGGCTTCGAGGATCGGCCGCGCCTGCTCGAAGGCCTCGCGCTCTCCCGCGGCCATGATCGACAGCTTGCCTTCTTCCAGGGTGCTCACGCTGCCGGAGACCGGCGCGTCCAGCATCTTCGCTCCCTTGGCGGAGACCTGTGCGGCCAGATCGCGGCTCACGGCAGGGCTCACGGTGCTCATATCGACATAGATTTTGCCCCGGCTGAGGCCGGCGAGGATGCCCTCAGGACCTTCGGTAACGGCTTTCAAGGCCTCGGTGTTGGTGACCATCGAGAGCGTGATTTCTCCCGCTCGGGCTGCCGCGGCGGGGCTGTCGGCCCATTTCATCCCGGCCTTAATCAGCCCTTCGGCCTTCGATTTCGTCCGGTTGTAGCCCGTGACTTTGTGCCCGGCATCGAGCAGCCGCTTCACCATACGGCCACCCATGACGCCAAGGCCGACAAATCCAACCTCCGTCATGGAATTCTTCTGAGGCATGCTTGTGCTACTCTAATGCCGAATCCCGGAAATTACAAAGCACTGTCTGGGAGGACGCTGCGTTCTCGAAAACCCCTACAGGACCGCGACGATTTCGACTTGAAACAGGACCTCTCCTCGGAGATCGGCTTTGATGGCGTGGCGCGCTGGTCGATCTTCCTTGTCCGGAAACATCTTGAGCCATTCTTTGTTGATGGAATCCCGGTAGCGCTCCTCTCTTAGGAACACCGTCATCTTGATAATGTCCTGCGCTGTCCCGCCTGCCTTCTCCATAAAGGTCCGCACGTTGCGAAAGAGCATCTCGGCCTGTTGGTCAGAGTCCGCCGGAAGCGACTTAGCCTTTGGATCGTAGCCAGAGATGGCTGAGGAAAAAACCAGGTTTCCGATCTTCGCTCCCATGGGAATGGGCGCCTGATGTGATACGCCCGGGATCTCTATGCTTACCCGTTTGTCCATAAAGAAAGACTCCTCTCGCTTCAAATGTGGGTATCCTGGCTCTCTTTTCCATCCTGGAGCTGGCCGATCCAGACAGGGCGTCGCTTACTCTCTAACTGCTGTAAGCGATCTCCGGATGCTCTCGATAATGGTTCTCCGGATCGCAGGCCGAAAAAGCGCAGAGCAATACCAGGGCGCCGCGACCGGTATTGACCATCATGTGGCGCGCGCCCGGCGGGATCAGAATCGTATCACCGGGACGGATGGCGGCCGTTTTCTCGTCTACCCAAGCCTTGCCAGAGCCTTTCTGTACGTAGATGACCTCTTCCATTCCCGGATGACTGTGGGGATTGCGCGGTCCGGCCTTCTTTAGCGGCATGACCTCGACGAGGCGAAGCGCGATGCCCTTCGATTGAAGCCTTCTGTGAGAGACCAGCTCCCGAAAAAATCGGCTGGGGGCCTTTCTCCGGGCCACCTGACTCTGATGAATCTTTCTGATGCTCAAGGTAAAATGGAGATGATAGGAAGTTCCTTCCCCCTCCCCCTTTTAGAACAAAAAGTATCCGATAACGTGACGTTATGTCAACTTCAGCGCGGCTTCAAGCGCAGGGATGGACATTTGCTACCGGTCGCGGTAAGGAGGCTTTTAAATAACCTGGCTGCAGGATGGATCGAAGGTTCGACCTTGAGGTCTCGACCGTGAGGCTGGATCGAACGGCTCACCTCGAAAGGTAATCTCTTTCACCGGGGGATCCCTTCTTTTTTTATATCTCTGGCTGGTCGATGAAGCTGATGATGCGCATTTCTCCGTGACACTTAAGACAGGTAAGAGGGTCTGTTTCATAGACCTTTCGGATAAAGTGGGACCAGCGTCTTTTTCCGCCAGCCTCGCGCGGTCTTTCACCCCGCGTAGACCCAGAAGTCGCTGACGACCGTGGCGCCCGACGGCGGCAGCGGACCGGGAACCTGCACGGCGGCGAAGGGATGCGGCTGTTTGCCGAAGCGGTCCGACCATGCCGCTGCGACCCCCGCGAAGTCCTTCATGTCGGTCATGAAATACTGCGCGCGCACGATGTTGCGCGCAGTCACGCCGACTGCCTTGCACACCGCCTCGGCGTAGCCGAGGAGCATCGCGCCCTGGGCCTGGCCTGCGAGGCTCAGGCCGTCGAACGCGGCCGCGTTGGCGGCGCCGGGGACGGAACCGTCGCGCCCGACGGCCATCAGCCCCGACGCGAAGACGAGGTCGCCCGCGCGGACGCAGGGCCCGTAGGTGGCCAAGCCGGGAATGTCGACCCGCACCACCTCCTTGCGGCGAGTCGAGCCGCCCTTCAGCGCGATCAGGTTGATTTCGATCATGCCTTCGGAGCTGGCGTAGTCCTTCGCGGGCACCAGCGTGACCGCGCACGGGATCTCGCGGAAGTACTGCGACCAGACATCCATGAAATCCGGGAAGTTATCGACGCCGCGGATATAGGCCTGCGCCTTGAGGCTGTGCTCGAGGGCGGAGCCTGCGGCCTTGAGCGACGGCTCGAGCCGTTCCTTGATCACGATGTGGACCTGGCGGCGGAATCCGGTCTGGCCGCCCCAGCGCCTCGTCTCCGGAATCTTCACGTGCGGCGGCAGCTCTCCGTCCTTCAGCGCCATGTTGCCGGCGACGAAGACGAGATCGTTGACCACCATCGCCGGGAAATAGCCCGACGCGGAGATCGGCTGGTTGGGCAGCCGAATCCCTTCCACCGTCACGCCCGGGCCCGGAACGACGGCAAGCAGCGAGGTGTGGGTGTTGGTGCGCGCGGTGAAGCAGCGCTCCATGATGATCGAGGTGCTCGGCGGGATGAACTGGCCGAACTCGGCGAAGCGGGCGAGATGGTACGCCGAGACGGCCGGACCCATGGTGTAATACTGATCGACGCGCACGGCGTTGCCGAGGTCGGCGCCGAACTCCTTCAGGATCCGGCGCATGCGCTGGAGGATGTAGTCGGCCTCGCGCCGCAGCGGCGGACGCCCGCTCAGCCGATGGCCCGGCGGGCCCTCGACCTCGGGCGCGAGCCCATGCTCGAAATCGTAGGCTTCGTGGCCGTTGAGGAAGATCCAGGGGCCCGCCTTGACGGCATAGGCGTAGCTGATCGCCGTGCCGACGAGGCGATCGACGGATTTGACGGTGACCGCGGCGCCTTTGACGAAGAAGTCACGACGATCCATTCGATTGCCTTCATGAAGCGTGTTCATATGCTCCTCCCGGAAATTTCGCTTTTTTTGGAGAGCCGCGACTGTTTGCCGAGTAGGCCGACATTCCCCAGATGAACGTTGGTTCCGAACGTCAGAGTATCGATTGATGATAGAACCTTTCTCCTCAAAAACGCAAATTTTGTTCGCGTTTTTTTGTAGGAACCATGCTTCTGATTTCAGATGATTTCAAGGTTTCAGGCATGCCTGGCTAGGAAGTTCCTTTTGAGGGTCAGTGGCCGAGAAGTCGAAATTATCCCGAACGACCCGGTGTCAGCCCGCGCCTGAGAGCCTCCAGGAGCAATCGCAATAAGCGAACTGGCCCCCCTTGCAATCTTCGACGCCAGTTGAGAAAGCCGGGCTAGTGACCCACAAACCACACTACTGTCTCTGTTCAGCATGGTCGACCGGCGGCCTTCGATCGCGATGAGCTCTGCCCTCGCAACTCGTCTGCGGACCTATTGTGAGAGGTTCTTGCTCACGTTGATCCATGGGTCGGCGAGCTTTTCATAGCGTGCGATGTCCTCCGGCCGGAGCCACTTCGTGATCGCCGTCTCATAGGATGGGCGCATCTTGACGCGCTCCCACCATTTGGCAACGCCGGGCTTGTTGTCCCACATGCGCGACAGCTTCAACATTTCTAGCCGCACTATGTAGGGAGTTGCCGCGATGTCGGCGAGCGAGAAGTCGGGCCCGGCGAGCCACGGGCCCCGCTCGCTCGACTCCTGAACCCATTTGAGCAGCTTCTCGAAGCTCCTGGTCGCCTCCTTGCCCATCGGAGAGTTGAGGCCTTCTTCCACCCCGGCGCGTTTGTATTCTGACTGGCGCTGCAGCGGCATCTTGGCGAGCTGGGCGTCGCGCTGCTCCTTAGAGAGGCTGGCGAGCGGCCCGCGGTTGGCCGTGGCGAAGGTGAAGACGATGCAGGCAGGATGGATGTATTCGTCCATCAGTTTCGTGAACATATGCGCGCGCGCCCGGTCAAGCGGACGGCGCGGCATGAGGGGCGGTGTGGGGAAGGTGTCGTCAAGGTAATGCATGATGACCGTGGATTCGACGATGACGTTACCGTCGTGGACAAGCGTCGGTACCACGCCGTTCGGGTTGAGCTTGAGATAGGCGGGGTCGAGCTGATCACCATTCAAGGCCATCACGTGGCTTTCCCATTCCAGCCCTTTTTCCGCCAAAGTCAGTCGCGCCTTCTGGGCGCAGACGGATGTGAACCCGTGATAGAGTTCGAACATGGCTTTCTCCTTTTCCAGCCTAACCCTCCATGACTTCCTCGACGGCTACCGTCCGGCCAGTTGCGGCCGAGCGGATGGCCGCATGGATGACGGCTAGCGCGGCTATCGCCTCCGGTCCCCCGACCTCGGGTCGCTTTTTCTCTCGGATGCACTCGGCGAACTCCTCTAGCTCCTCGCGGAACATGTCCCCCTGGGAGAGCGCAATGGGCTCGTGCTCCGAGGAGCCACGGTGCTGGATTTCGAGCCGGCTGTGCTGGTCGACCACCGCGGAGCGATGCCAGAAGTTGAAGTCGACCGTGAAGTAGAGGTTGGCGTCCATCCCGTAAACGTAAGTGTAAAAGGTTCCCTGCGAGGCCCAATTCGAGCCGATATAGCAGAGCTGCCCGCTCGCCATCTCCAAAATCGTCATGGTCACATCCTCGATCTCCGCGGGCGTGTAGAGCCTTTTGGCCATGGCGCTGACGTTGCGCACCGGGCCGAAAAGGTAGTGCAGGGTGTCGGCATGGTGGACGGCGAGCTGGATCAAGGGCCCGCCCGGACTTTTGTCTTTATACCAGCGCCACTTATCCGGCGTGAGCTCCAGGCTGCGGTCGTTGGAGAAATTGCACTCCGCCATGACGAGCTTGCCGATGCCGCCCTGCTCGAGGATCTCCTTGATCTTGCGACTTCCTCGGAGCCGGCGCGCGCTGTGGCCGACGCTGAGAATGACCCCGGCCTCACGGCAGCCGAGATCGATTTTGATCGCCTCCGCGATGGTATGGGCGATCGGCTTGTCCGCGTAGACATGCTTGCCTTTCTCAGCGGCTTCGAGGATCGGAGCGGTGTGGGCGTCGTTCGGAGTGGTGATGAGGATCCCCTCGACCTCAGGGTCTTGAAGCAGCTCGGCGTAACTTTTGGGCGAGGGTCTTGGCCCAACGCCCGAGGCCCACCGAAGCCACCCTGACAGGTCCGTCAGCCATTCGCTTCCAAATCCTTAATAGTGACTAAAATATATTTTGCTGAAGCCTCGGCGACCTGCTCCAAAAATTCCCGCGCCTTTTCCGGGGTGGCCTTTTGAGGCTCACCGTACCAGCCGGTCGGGGCGAGCTCTCGGATGTCCCTGAGAAAGGGATAAGCGGCGCGGCCGCGCCTGAGGCTATCGATCTTTCTTGCCTGCTCCGGGGGTGAGGGGTTGGTGGCCCGCTCCAAATGCACTAAAGAGGGATCATAGGCAAGAATGGGCAGGACCTCTAACTCACCCCCATGTGTCAAACCGCATTCTTTGCCGAAAAGCTCTAAGGCGATGTAGCACGCCTGAACCACCAGGACGCGCACGGGATGGCGCTGCTGGACGGAGACTGCGGCCAGGTTCATAGCGGAGGTGTTCCCCTCATGCCAGTTGAGAAAGACGATCCTCTTGGCGCCGTGCTGAATCACGCTCTCGCAGATATCTTCGACCACCGCGATGAAGGTTTGCGGCTTGAGGCTTAAGGTGCCGGCGAACGACATATGGAAGGGCGTCACCCCGATCGGGCAGAACGGAAGAAGCAGGCCGTCGACCTTTTCGGCTACCCGTCGCCCGATGGCGAGGGAGGCTAGATAGTCGGTTCCGCACGGGAGGTGGGGGCCGTGCTGCTCCACGCTTCCCATGGGGAGTATGGCGAGACCGCTGCGCTTAAGGATCGCCTCGGCCTCAGGCTGGGTCAGCTTGAGCAGGGATTCCCTCATAAGTCCTCACTAGGCTCGGAATCGCAGATCTCAGATCTCAGATTTGCAATTTTGAAATTTGCCATTTGTAATCCCGAAGGGGTTGCCCTCCTCGACGAGCTCGCGGGCGATCAACTCTTCCAGCTCTTCCTCATAACGAAGGAACGGCTCAGACAGCCTCTGCCGGGGACGCGAAAGCTTCACTTCGATGATGGCTCTCACCTTCGACGGGCGGCGGCTCATGACCACGATGCGATCCGAAAGGAAGACAGCCTCGCGCACGCTATGGGTCACAAAAAGGATGGTCCTTTTCGTCTCCGCCCAGATGTCCACGAGCATCTGCTGCAGGCTCGTGCGCGTCTGGGCATCCAGGGCGCCGAAGGGCTCATCCATCAGGAGGAGCTCCGGGGAGTAGGCCATCGCCCGGGCGATCCCTACCCGCTGCTTCATCCCTCCTGAGAGGCGGTGGGGAAAGATTTTCTCAAACTCCTCAAGCTTCACCATTTTGAGGAAGTGCTTCACAATGCGATCGTGTTCGGAGACGGGGGTCCCCTTCATCTTTAAGCCGAAGCAAATATTGTTGCGCACGTTGAGCCAGGGAAAAAGGGCGAATTCCTGGAAGACAACCCCGCGGTCCAATCCCGGGCCGTTGATGGGAGTCCCATCGAGAAGCGCATCACCCGAGGATTTTTCATAGAGGCCCGCAAGGATCATGAGCAACGTCGATTTGCCGCAGCCGCAGGGACCGATAATGGTGACAAGCTCTCCTTCGCCCACTTCCAAGTTGACATTGTCGATGGCGGTGATGGAGGAAAACCTGCCGAACCCCTCGTCTACCTGGAAGACCTTGTGGAGGTTACGCACAATGAGCTTAGGATGAGCCATGGCTATCCTCGCTACGCTCGGAATCTCAGATCCCAAATTGCAGATCTCAGATTTCCAATTTGAAATTTGCCCTTCGGGTTCCCTCAGGGTGGTGAGCTTGTCGAACCACCATTTGAGATCCCGAAGGGTTCGCCCACGACCGCCAGCCTCGCCCCTTCGGCTCTCATAACTCTCGCACCATGCCCCAGCGCTGGACAGTGAAGATCTCGAGTGATCGGAGCGCCACCCGCTCCAGGAGGAAGCCGAGAATCCCGATGACAATCACCCCGGCGTACATGACATCAGAGGCGAGAAAGGCGCGTGCCTCAAAGATGCGAAAGCCGATGCCGGTCCCGATGGAGGCGAGCATCTCGCCGGCCACGAGGATGCGCCAGGCGCGCGAGAAGCCCTGCCGGTAGCCGGTGATAATAGCGGGCAAAGCCGCGGGGATGAGAATCTTATAAAAAAGAGCATACCCGTGGGCTCCGAGGGCGCGCCCCGCATTGATTAACGAGATATCGACGCTTTTCACCCCGCCCCAGGTGTTGAGCATGATGCTGAGGCTCGCCTCGAAGGCAAGGGTAAATATGATCGCCTTCTCCGTGAGACCGAACCAGAGGATCACGATGGGGAAGATGGCGATGCCAGGAATGGCAAGAAAAAAATTAAGCGGCGGGTTGAGGACCTTTTCCACCCAGCGGCTGGTTCCCATCAGCAGGCCGCTGAGGGTCCCGACGATCATGGCGAAGAACACGCTGGAGAGGAGGCGAGCCAAGGAGTGAAAAACGTCTTTTAAGAAAATCCCCTCCAGCGTGAGCTCCCACATCTTTACGAAGATCTCTGTGACTGTCGGAAAAAGGGCCGGGTGGATGATCTCCAACCGGGCCACTCCCTCCCAGAGAAGGAGGACAAAAGCCAGGGGGATAAAGTTGTCGAGGAAGGCGTGGAGGTAGTAGGAAGGCGTGGCGCGAATCTCGGGTCTCAGCTCCGCGCCCACCTCTGGAATCGTAGCCTCGGTTGCTCTTTGCATCGCCAGCTAACTTATTTGGCCCTTTCCGCGAACCGATTATCGATGACCGATCGGATATCCGGCACGGCTTTGATTCTCCCCTCCTCAACCAGGACCCGGGCCAATTCTTCCGTGTCCTTGATGTCCACATCGTTGATGAGCAGGCGGTCATACTTGGTCAGGTAGACCTCGCGTTTGACATCATTAATGTCCAGGGAAATGCCCCTCATCTTCTTCATCGACTCCTGCATGATGCGCGCCACATCATCCGGGTTTTCTCGGATGTACTTGAGAGATTGAGCCCAGGCATTGGCGACTTTTTGAACCACTTCAGGTTTCTGGTCAATAAGCCTCGAAGGAACGATGAGGAAAAAAGGATAGGAGGAATTTGCCGCTCGAGCGAGATCGTCGGGGCCAAGCAGGACTCGACCGATACCCTTAACGACCAACCGCCTCGGAGAAGGCTCCCAGGTCACGGCCGCATCGACGGAGCCTGACTCCATGGCCGCTGGGATTAAGGGATTATTGGTATTCTTGATCGTGAAATCTGAACGGCCACCGCCTTTCCTTTCAGATCCGCCATGGTCTTCGTGGTTGCGTCTTTTTTCGGAACCACCACGCTGCCGGTAAAACCGTACGCGTTCAAGGCGATTGCCTTGATCGGCAGTTTTTTCCTGGCCATGACCTCGATGCGGGAAGGCGAGGCGATGCCAAAATCAGTAGATCCTCCTACCATCGCCTCCAACACCTCCGTGGCAGTGCCTTCGCTGGCGTGCTTGACATCCAGACCTTGTGCGCTGAGGTAGCCCTTTTCGATCGCCACCACGGCTATGGCGGCGTACATATTCTCTGAGTAGGTAACGTGGATCTGTGGCTTCTGCTGTGCCCACCCTTCCGTGAGACTTAAAGAAAAGAAGACTGAAAATGCCAACGCAAAGAGCGCCCTGCGTCTAGCCTTTCTGCCATTCATAATTCCCTCCTTATTTAGCCGCTTTTTTTGTTGCCACCTGTTTCATCGCCTTTTCGGCTTTCTCCGCGAAACTGTTATCGACATGCTGTTTCAGGTCGGGTAGCTTCTTTAATTTTTTCTGCTCGAACTGGATCTTGGCGCTCTCCATGGTGTCGTCGATGTCGGCCATGGTAACCTTAACGTGATCGTAGTTGGTGCCATCCAGGAGCTTCTTCACCGTCTCTTTGGAAAGTTTAGTCCCCTCTCGGGCGAAGAAGGCCTGCATGACCTCGGCGACCTCGGCTTTATGCTTATGGATGTAGTCGAGCGTCCTGGCCCAGGCATTCACAAATTTCTGCACCATCTCAGGTTTCTTCTTGATCGTCTCCTCCGTCGTCATGACAAAAAACGGATAGGTGACGTGAATCGGTTCGGCGATCTCTTTGGGAGTCAGGATGGCCCGGCCGAGCCCCTTCTCGGTGATCAGCGTAGCGTAAGGGTCCCAGGCGATGGCGCCGTCAATACCGCCTGCTTCAAAGGCTGCGGGGATCTGCTCGGTCTCGATGTTTTTGATCTTAAAATCACTCTCGGGGATGCCTTTATAACGCAGGTAGCGGAGCCAGACGGTGTGGGTTCCGGATCCGACCTGCACTGCCAGAGTCTTGCCTTTGAGGTCTTCAATCTTTTGAGTTGTTGTGTCCTTCACTGGGACGAGGACATAACCGGCAAAACCCCAGGTGCTGAGCGCGATAACCTTTATCGGCAGGTCACGCGCCAACGCCTGGATGGGCCGCACGTTAGCGCCCACGGCAAAGTCTGTGGAGCCGCCGATCAAGGCTTGGAGGGCGACCTGCCCGGAGGACTCCGGGCTGGCATTGACGATGAGGCCCGCTTGGTCGAAGAAGCCTTTTTCTACTCCGACGACGGATGTCGTGGCATAGATGCTTCCCGAGTAGTTGAGACGAACGACCGTTTTCTTGGTCTGGGCCTGGATTTCATCCAGACCGAACGCCCAAAGGCTTACGACCAGCAGCAGGGAAAAGAGCCTTTTTGGATTCATAACTCCCCTTCTCTTTTTTCACTTTTGTTTCTATGTCGCATCAAGACGATGGGAGAACTTTGTGAGCCGCGTACCCTTTGGTGCCTATCTATCTTAGAACCCCGCGGTTTACAAGATTGCCGGAACTCCACCCCCAAGCATCCGGACGGCTTCCGCTAACTCCTCTCGCCGGCCTGGTAGGTTTCGTAAGCCGCGATGAATTTGGGGGCTTTTTGCCTCAAACTTTCGTGGTTAACTTTTCCGCCGCGCATCATGTAAGCGTAAACAAATGCCATGGGATCGAGGTGCATGAGGTTTCTTATGTTTTCATACCAGACCAGGCTCTTTTGAGCGACCCTTAGCAACTGATCAGCCGGCGGCTTTCTAATCTTTTCAAATGTCTGCAAGGCCGCTCCGACATCCTCCCCATGTCTTTCGAACGCCGCGGACAAGGCAATGGCATCTTCGAAGGCTGTCCTTGTCCCCGAGCCGATGGAAAAATGAACCGTTCGCAAGGCGTCGCCGATCAGCACGACGTTGTCATGGTACCAGCGCCGGTTACGGACCACGATGAAGTTCATCCAGTTCGACTTGTTCGACAACAGAGGGTGTCCGTCTAAATCCGTTACGAAGACCTTCTCGCAGTATGCCCGGCTTTCCTCATCGGACATCGAGGCAAACCCCGCTTTTCCCCAAGTCGCCGTATCACATTCCACGATGAATGTGCTGGTCGTCGGGGTGTATCTGTAGGCATGAGCCACAAACACCCCGTCTTGGTTCTCGTGAAAAACCAATGACAGGGCATTAAACACCTGGTGAGTCCCATACCAGATGTATTTGTTCGACCCCACGTCGAGCGAGGGCCGAAAAAAATCGCTGTATTTCTGCCGGACAACGCTGTTGACTCCATCGGCGCCCACGACCAGGTCACAATCGGCAAACACCTCCGGATCCGTAACCCGCGTTTCGAATTGGAGGTCAACCCCACGACGATGGCAGTGTTCCTGAAGAATGTGTAAAAGCTTGATCCGGCTGATTCCTGAAAATACGCTCCCATCAATAGGCACCGGCTGCCCTTTGTGGACGATCACTAATTCGTTCCAACTCTCAAGGCTGGTTTTGATGTCGAGGTAAGAGTCGGGATCGATTTGTTCCAAGAAAGACACGGCCCGGTCCGAAAAAACTACTCCCCAACCATACGTCGCGTCGTCCGGGTTCTGCTCCAGCAGCCTGATTTCGTAAGCCGGATTGAGATTCTTCATCAAGAGCGCGAAATAGAGCCCGGCTGGGCCGCCGCCGACGATGCCGATTTTCATTTGGCTCGCACTCCCGAACGGAGAGGCGTCTTTCGGCTAAAGTTTTAGGAGTCGTTTAACGTTCCCGCCAAGGATCTTTGCCTTTTCTTCCTTTGATATGTCCATATCCTCGATACTGGGGACGGCGCCTGGCAGGTCGCCGATGAGCAGGGGGAAGTCGCTGCCTAAAACCATCCGGTCCGCACCATAGAAATGGTAAGCCATCATTAGGGCCGGCTTGTAGAACGAGACGGTGTCGCAATAAAGCTCTTTCAAATACTCCGAAGTGCGTCTTTCGGTTTTGATGCCACATGTCGGATCGTCGTATCCGCGGTCGATTCTCCCCGCCACGAACGGTATCCCGGCTCCGAGATGGGAGATAACGAAATGGAGTTCCGGGAACCTCTCAATGACTCCAGCGTAGGCAAGGCGGGTCGCCGATAACATGATGTCGAACTCGAACCCAAGAATGACCGCGAGCCGCCATTCTTGCATGACCTGCGCACCCAAAGGGGTGGTCGGGTGAATGAATATCGGTATTCCCAATGACTGGGCCCGCTCGTAAACGGGAAGGAGAAAGTCCGAGTCCGAGGTCTTGCCGGCTACATTCGTGAGCATGCACATCCCTTTGAGCCCGAGATCGAGAACGGCTCTATCGAGCTCCTTTAACGCCAACTTGGTATCGATAAGGGGAAGCATGGCGAGAGCCTGAAAGTGATCGGGGTGCTTTTTCACGACCCTGGAAAGCCCGTCATTGATGATTTTGCACATCTCGGCGCTTTCAGCGGGAGAAAAACGGTCCACTCCGGGATGAGGAGTCGATAAAATCTGCATGTCCACATTGTTTTCGTTGATTCTGTCCAGCCTTACCTCGGCATCAAAAAAGTCCTCCGTAACTGGCCCGGCCTTGGCCCCCATACTCAAAATAATTCTCTCCCCCCTCTCGTTCTTCTCGATTCTTACATCCCCCTTGGAGGCTTCGAGTTTCTTCAAGTATTCCGCAGGGTAGAGATGCGCGTGAAAATCGATGTTCATGGCTTACCCTCCGTTCTCGTCGCTATAAACCGAGAATCCGCTCGGCATTGCCGTGGAAGATCTTCTCCATCAGTTCGTCCGAGTATCCTAGCTGCTGCCATTCCCGGAACAGACGCTCATAAGGAATACTCGGATAATCGCTGCCGAACATGATCTTATCCTTGAGCCGACTGCGGATATCCCGCTTCAATGGATCGGGAAAATATTTGGGCGCCCAGCCCGATAGCTCCCACGACACATTGCCTTTGTGAAGCGCCACGGCGATCATTTCCTCGGTCCACGGCCAGCCCGGGTGCGCGGCAACGATGCTGAGATTGGGAAAATCGGCGGCGAGCTGATCGATCGCTGCCGGGTGCGCGTGCCGTATGACCGCGCCGAGGCCGCCGGGCATACCGGCTCCCATGCCCGTCGTACCGACGTCGATCATGACCGGAGCCCGTAACGCGTTGATAGTTTCCCACAGCGGGTAGAGCTTGCGGTCGTCGACGGAGAAATGGCCCATGATCGGGTGAAAGTGAAAGCCGAGCATGCCGAGTTCTTTGATTGCCTTGCTGGCTTCGTGTATCGCCGCGCCGCCCTTTAGCGGATCGACCGCGGCCCAAGCCTGCCGGATCACGCCGGGATTGTCGTCACGCATCCTTGCGACATACTCGTTGGAGCAGGGGGGCGTTGCGGTCACGGTTTCGATATCGAAGGCGACGAGAACCGCCTCCACCCCCGCTTTTTTGAAGTCTTCCATGACTTCCGGCTCGGTCTTGGCCGTCCAGGCGCGATTCCAGTATTCGGCCAGGGCCTCGACGTAGGGGCCCTGGGATTTAATCCAGGGCTCGGTGTTGGGGTAACAGTGAAGGTCGATGATTCTCAAAGCTTGCCTTCTTGCTTAAAGTTATGTGCGATGATCCGTGACAAGAAAACCTCGCCTTTGAAAGCCAGATCACCGTGTCAATGCAAACCCGCGGGGTCATCTTATGCGAAGCGCATAGAGGCTGGCAAGAATATTTTAGATTCGTTGTCGGTCCCAATGGAAGGCGATCGATAGGCCTGCAAATCTAAGGAGACGACGAAATCCATTGGAGCTCGCGCTCCATGAAATCCACCACCATCGGCCACGACAGCTCAGCAGCGTGGGCATGATAGCCAACGGCGCCGGGGTCGACATAACCGTGACCGCCGAACGGAAAGAAATGCCATTCCAAGGATTGGCCGTTGGCCAGGAAAGCGCGCCACATCTTATCCTGAATCGGGATCGGTGTGACGGTATCATGGGCGCCGTACAAGACAATGGACGGGCAGCGCACCAATTCCGCTGCGTCCCAAGGGGCACGCGGCCTCGTGGGCGTCACGGGTTCGTCGCGCACCGTCGGATAGTAGCCGATAAAGGCGCGCACCTCCGGTGTGGCGGCGACGAAGTGAAGGGCGATGCGCCCGCCCATGCAGTAACCGCACACCGCGACCCTTTTCGTGTCCACATGAGGTTGGGAAAGCAAGTAACGCCAACCTTCAGCTTGGACGCGCGTAAAATCGGCATCCGAGGTCTTGGCCTGAATCTGTGATCCGGTTTCTATGTGAGTCGCGGCTGGATACCCGAGCTGCTCGAAAACATTAAGTGCAAACGTGCTATAGCCCAGCCTGGCAAACTTGCGTGCCTCGATTTTGATGTAGTCGGTGACCCCGGACTTCGGGTGGATCAGAAGCAAGCCAGGCCCTGGCGTTGTTCGCTCGGGATAAACCAGATAGCCGGCCACGCCGTCGCTCTTGCTGCTCAGTGAACGCTCTATGATTTGCATGGTCTTTGTCCCCGCGCTTGTGGTTGACGACCCCGGAACCTAACACGTTCGTAGGACAGAGGTAAAGAGTTTTATAGGCCGGTTCGGGAATGAGAGCTGGACATTTTCTCGAACTTGAACTATGCAGGGCTGTAACTTATGCGGGAGAAAAATGGGTCAACGACTTAAAACTGGAAGAAAGGAGAGGCTCCAATGGATTCGAAGCCTTCGAAATCAATAGCGTCCTTTAACCTTTTGGAGGCGACAATTGACGATATTCACAGCGCCTACAAATCGGGGCAGCTCACATCGCGCCGACTGGTCCAGATGTATCTTGATCGCATAGAGGCGTATGACAAGAAGGGACCCGCCATTAACGCGATCATCACGCTAAATCCCAAGGCTCTCGAAGAGGCGGACCGGCTCGATGTCGCGTTCAAGGCTTCGGGCCCCGTGGGCCCGCTTCACGGGATTCCGGTGATCATTAAGGATCAGGCCGACGCCCAAGGTATGCCGACGACGCTGGGCTCGCTTTTGTTCAAGAACTACTACCCGGATAGAGACGCCTTTGTTGTGGAGAAACTGAAAAAAGCTGGAGCGGTCATCTTAGCGAAGGCCACCCTGGGTGAATTAGGAGGGGGTGACACGCATGGCTCCCTTTTTGGATCGACTCGGAACCCTTACGCCTTGGATCGAACCGCCGGTGGTTCCTCCGGCGGTTCTGCGGCGAGTGTCTCGGCAAACTTCGCGACAGCCGCGGTCGGACAGGAAGGCTTTGCGTCGATCCGCAGGCCCTCGATCTGGAACTCCATCGTCGGCATGCGGCCCACGGCCGGCCTTGTGAGCCGGGGCGGTGTTTATGCCGGCTGGCCGGAAATCGCCGGCTCGTTGGGCCCGATGGCCCGCACGGTCAAAGACCTGGCCGTTCTTTTGGACGTCATGGTCGGTTATGACCCGGAGGATCCTCTTACCTCCAGGGGCGTCGGCCACGTTCCGGACAGCTACACAAGATTTCTCGACAAAAACGGCTTGAAAGGAGCGCGCATCGGGATCTTGCGTGAGTCGATGGGTTACGACTCCGAGCCCGAATCGGAAGACTTCAAAAAAATCACGGAAGTTTTCGACAAAGCAGTTGCGGAACTGAAAGCCTCCGGCGCCGAGATTGTCGACCCGATCGTCATTCCCAGACTCCGGGAGTTGATCGCGAAGCGGGCGGGAAGCTGGGTGCAGGCGGAGGAGTCGTTCAAGGTCTATTTCGGCAGGAGTGCCAAAACGCCGTTCAAGTCTCGGGAGGAGGCGGCGCGGTCGGCGGATTTCGCCAAGGTAGTCCCCGGCTCGCAAAAGCGCTGGACCCGGACCACGGATCCTAACAAGCACTACGAGTACCTTCTGGCGCGTGAGGAGTTGACGACCAATGTGCTGAAGGTCATGGCGGACAACAGGCTGGACGCCATCGTGCACAAGGCTGTGGAGCACCAGCCGACGCTCATCCAAGATGGAGTCAACCCGCCCTTCGTCGACCAGAAGGGGGCGCCGCATCTGAACACCTTCGTCGTGTTCGTTCCGTCGATCGTGGTCCCTGCGGGATTTACGCGGGACAACCTGCCCGCCGGGATAACGTTCCTGGGACGGCCCTACGACGATGGAGCGATGATAAGACTCGCCTACGCGTATGAGCAGGCGACCCACCATCGCAGGCCACCGGCCAGCACAACCCCGCTTTAACGTGAGCCAGGGCAGCAAACGGGGACATTCTGGTTAACCTGACCCCGACCATCGACGCTGACCATGTGAACAAATTATCTTTTCCTTACAAGCCAACCCGGCGTTCGGGATAACCAGTCGGTTACGATAGAGGCGACACGGTCTTCAGCTCCCACGTAGAAGTGGTCGCAGTCCGGCACGATGACGACATCACACGGACCGGGACAGTTCTGTTTGAAGGCTTCGGCCGGATAAACGTTGGCCGGTTCCTTGTCTCCCCGAATGAATAATACCGGACACCGCACCCGCCTGGAATTTTCCAGGAGGTCCGGCACATTGGTGAGTCGGTCCATGAAAGTCCGGGCCGAGATGACGTACCACCAGGTGGGCAGAAGCATGAGTTGGCGCGGCCGCCCAGCTGCCAGCAATTCCCGGGCCTCCTTCATTAAGTCGTCGAGCTTCTCGTTGAGTGAAAATTGACTTGCCGAACCGGGATTCTTCAGCCGGTTGCCGCCGGCATGGGCGGAGAGCAGAACCAACGCCATGATTTCCGGATGATGCGCGGCAAAATGGCTCGCCAGAACACCACCGTTGCTGTGACCTATGACTATGGGTCTGTCGAAGCCTTGCTCGGTCAAAAAGCGCGCAGCCAGCTCGTTGTCCTCTATCCCCTCTGCCACAGTTTGGTAGGCCCCTCCCACGGGCTCGCGGCTGTTGTACGTGCCGACCGAGTCATGTCCGCGCCGATTAAAAGAGAGGAAGGCATAGCCAAGGGACGTGATATGGGTTGCCAGAAAGCGGGCTGCCCCCACGTAAAAGTTCATCTGGTTGCCATGAAAGTACAAAGCAGCTCCTTTGATCGGCCCATCCGGCGTGTAGTAGGCTCCATCAAGAGGGTGGGTGGGAGTTGGTATGCTGATCAAGTTCGTGCGCATTTGAATTCTCCTCATCTGTCAGCAATCAAGCGCCCGAGGATATCCTGAAGCTAGCCTCCGACGCAACGAGATTGCAGCGTGGGATGTGACTCGTGATCGTTGGACTCTGCTTCCTTTAGGAACTCGAGAAGAAGGGCTTTCGACCCGGCCCTTCGGAGAGCCCAGGTTCGCGACCTTGGACGGGTAGTGCCGACTTGTAATCTACACCCGGAATGAGTTATGGGACATGAGTAGACAGGGAGGCAAGGCTGAAAAAAGGAGAGGCCACATGTTTAAGACACGAGCATATCTGACATTGGCTATTCTGTCGGCGTTCGGCGCATGGGTGGCGCCAGCCCAGGCCCAAGAGACCTTTTTCAAAGGGAAGACGGTGCGCATCGTTGTGGGTTTTTCCGCCGGGGGCGGCTTCGATACCTATTCCCGAGCCATCGGGCGGCACATGGGCAAACACATTCCAGGTAATCCTACGATCATTGTGGAAAATATGACGGGGGCGGCAAGCATTCTTTCAGCCAACCATCTATACAGGATTGCGAAACCTGACGGTCTCACGATCGGCAACTTCCACGGCTTCCAGATCTTGAACCAGGTAATGGGAGCTCCAGGGATTGAGTTTGACGCGCGCAAGTTCGAATGGCTCGGGGTACCGGTACAGGATACCGGCGCCTGTGCTTTAGCCAGAGCGAGCGGCATTAGCAGCCTCGAACAATGGAGGGCGGCAAAAACGCCGGTTAAGCTCGGCGGCGTGGGGCCGGGAGACGCCTCCTACGGCATGGCCAGAGTCCTCAAAGAGGTCCTGGGTCTGCCGGTTCAGCCGATCCCGGGATATAAAGGGACTGCCGAGATTCGACTCGCGTCCGAGAGCGGCGAGCTTGCAGGGGGATGCTGGCAGTGGGAATCGATCAAGGTGATCTGGCGCAAGGCGTTGGATGCCGGCGACGTCAATGTAGTGATTCAGCTAGTTCCTAAACCTCACCCAGAGCTTCCAAAGGTGCCGCTGGCCGTTAGTTTGGCAAAAACCGAGGAGGCTCGCCTATTGCTTCAGGCGGCCGTTCACGACCCAAACTCTATTACCCGGCCATACTCACTGCCCCCAGGCACACCCAAAGATCGCGTCAAGGTTCTGCAGAAGGCCTTTATGGACACCATGCGGGATCCGGAGTTCCTCGCCGACGCGAAAAGGTCCAAGTTGGATATCGACCCCGTATCGGGAGAAGAAGTGGAAAAGACTGTGGCAAGGTTCTTCAAACTCGATCCTGCTCTGGTAACGAAGCTGCGGGAGATTCTCAAATAACAAAGGAATTCAAGTAGCGCAAAAGTAACCTGTCCCTTTTCTGCGCGGAGCTTCCGACTCGGGACTGTTGAGGCTTGAGCCGAGAATAGCAGGATCTGCGACTACGTTGAGGAGAGGTTGGGATCAGCCATGCCCATCGTGCTCCGGTCCGAGCTCGGGTTTTCAGATCCCCATATTGTCTTCTGGCTTCCGTTTTATTCTATCCTTCACCCTCGGTATGCCGCTCCACTCCCCTGACATCCAAAATTCCGTCAGGCTGCCGAAAACACCCAGAGGAATGCTGATGGCCAGGATAAAATACCATAAACCATCACTGTAGCTGCTAATCAGGGACATAAGAAACGCCACAATTTTCGCCGTTCCATAACTCAGAACAGCGCCCATGACGAGGCGCATTCCACGCTCAATACTGTTATGTGTCGCGTAAATTCCCCATAACACGCCGACCACGAATGCAAAGAAGGGAGCCAACAATACAGCGAAGATGGCTCCGGCCCCGGCGCCTCTCGTCGAGGCATCTTCAAGCTTTTCTAGCTCGGTTGTGGTTTCGACATGAAACTCTCCCTTGATCACCCCAAAAATATAATTTACTCCCGCGTGAATTCCTAAATCCGGTCTGAAGCCGCCGAAATAGAGGCCTACGTGGCCCTGAAGTTTTTGGCTCGCCTCAGGTTCGCGAAAAAGATGTCCCAGCTGCGAGCCGACCTCGACGCCGACTTTTTGCTGCTTTCTAGCGACGACAAGAAGAACGGATTTCTGTAATGCCGGCTCCTCAAGCGGCAGGCTCTTAAAGGCTTTGCCGCCGAAGCTTTTCATGTCTTCATCTTCAAGGCTTCGTACCGTAAGAACTGCTACGGTGTGGCCGGTCTGTGTTTTGAAGCGTTTCAGGCGCTCTTCCAGATCGTGAACGCTAGCTTGCGGCATCATCCCGGCGAAGTCGTTGATGGTATCTTTGAGGACAGGGACTTCCAGGGCAACTGAAAAAGGGCAGAATATCAGGCTGGCGAAAAGAGCAAAGCCGAGGAATATCATCTTACCCAATGTCTTGGCGCGCTCCGTTTCAGACTTGCCCAGGTCGATCAGTGAGCAGATTGCGCATCCGGATCTTACACTGGAACAGTCGTGATTGGTAGTCACCAACCTGCCTTATAAAGAATGTTGCCGAAAAGGGGTGTGGTGCCTCATAAATACGGTCACCCAAACCGCGGGGACAGGAGGCGAGCCCTGTTTGGTCCCTGCCGGTCCGGGCGCGGGAACGACACAACAATAAATAAGGAGCGGTTTCTGGATGGACCGGTCTGCCTGCCCGCGCCCCGGCAGGCGGGCTGGCCAGAGGCGGGGCTGGACATTTCCTCGGCCTTGGAGTATGGAGGTTTAAATTACCTGGGAGAAAGAGGGGTCGAACAAACATGAATGCATCGCATTTTGTGCGCCGGTCGTTGTTGGCGCTATGTCTGTCTGTGATCGCCGCCAGTGTTTTCGCGCAGACGCAGCCGGCGAAGGAGGAATACCAGCCGCAAGTCGGCCAGGAAGGCAAGGATGTGGTGTGGGTGCCGACGCCGCAGGCGCTGGTGGACAAAATGCTCGACATGGCGAAAGTCACGCCGAAAGATTACGTGATTGACCTCGGCTCGGGCGACGGGCGCACTGTGATCACTGCCGCGAAGCGCGGCGCCCGCGCGCTCGGCATCGAATACAACCCGGACATGGTCGAGCTGTCGAAGCGCAATGCCGCCAATGAAGGCGTCAGCGACAAAGCCGATTTCGTTAAAGCCGACCTGTTCGAGAGCGATTTCTCGAAGGCCACCGTGATTACCATGTTTCTGCTGCCCGAAATAAATCTCAAGCTGCGCCCGAGAATCCTCGATCTCAAGCCCGGCACTCGTATCGTGTCGAATAGCTTCACGATGGGAGAATGGACGGCCGACGAGACAGCCACGCTGAGCGGCGGGTGCACCTCATGGTGCACGGCCCTTTTCTGGATCGTGCCGGCAAAAGCGGTAGGCACATGGCAACTTCGGCAGGGAGAGCTCACGCTCAAGCAAGAGTTCCAGCTGATTTCCGGCACGCTCAGGTCCGGCAGTAATACCATGCCGATTACGAATGGCAGGCTGCGCGGGGATCAGATCAGTTTCAGTGCCGGCGGCGCCCAATACACCGGCCGCGTGAGCGGCAACGTCATTGAGGGGACCGTCAAATCCGGCGGAAGTAACAGCAAGTGGAACGCGACCCGCGCTGGCAAGTAAGAGGCATCGCGTCCGCCTCTTGAGCGCGCCCTTCAGGCGCTTGTCAACTCACTAAAAACTCCCCGGGGAAGAATGTGTCATTGTCATGCCTTCACATCTGGACAATGCCACCAGTCAAAAAGACAACTTTTTCAACCAACTGCGATGTTTTTGTTCAGCTTATTTCAGAACTTTCCTCAAAATCCGTATGGCATTTTCTGCATCAGAGGCGGTGTCAAAAGCAAAATACGTCACGCTTCGGCGCCCGAGAGCTGCTGCCGAGACGCCACGCAAATTGATGCCGGCATCGGCAAGCGCGTGCGTCATCTTGGTGCCTAATCCCGGTCGGTCAGCACCCTCCACGCGCACCGAATGTAAAGTCCCTGTTGTGTTAAGGCCTGTCTCCGTTGCGGCGCGCTTTTGTACGGCTCCCTTGATAGGGGTTAAGAAAACAACTCCTGTCCCCGGCTTTTCGGGAGCGCGGCGGGAAATTAGAAACTCGAAGTTCGCGCCGGCTTTCGTTAAGAGCGCCAATTTGTCAGCGAGCCCGCCCGGTCGATCTTCGACCTCTCCTGCCCACACGTCTACTTTATTAATACGATACGCCATTTTTACACCTCCTTGGCCGATCAGACGCCCAATAGACTTACCGTAACAGTTGTTTTTAGCCGGTCGCTCGATGACTCCTTTTAATCCTACTGCGAGGCGTGAACCTGCTGGTAATTCCCTTCCAAGTCAAAGAAGTAGACGGCACGACCGCTAGCAGGTTACTGAAAAAGCCTCCGTTCACCCTTCGACACGCTCAGGGCGAACGGAGCAAGTGTTGAA
>JACPSF010000060.1 GCA_016193385.1 Deltaproteobacteria bacterium | reverse complement strand
CTCCACGCTGCCGGACTTCTATTCTGCCGTGACCGGCGCGATCGGCGCGCTGCGAGGCCCGCTGCACGGGGGCGCGAACGAGGCGGCGATGGAGCTGATCGAGCGCTTCTCGACGCCCGACGAGGCGGAAAGGGGGGTTCTCGAGCTTATCGCGGCCAAGCGACTCATCATGGGCTTTGGCCATCGCGTTTATAAGGTTTCCGATCCGCGTTCCGACATCATCAAGGCGTGGTCCAAAAAGCTCGCCGTGGCCGCAGGTGACAAACGGCTCTACCCGGTCTCGGAGCGCATCGAGCAGGTGATGCGGCGGGAGAAGAAGCTCTTTCCCAATCTGGATTTTTACAGCGCGACGGCCTACCACTTCTGCGGCGTTCCCACGCCGATGTTCACCCCGCTCTTTGTCGTGTCGCGCATCACCGGATGGTCGGCGCATATCATCGAACAGCGCGGCGATAACCGCCTGATCCGTCCTACTGCTGAATACATAGGGTCGGAGCCGCGGCCCTTTGTCCTGATCTCGAAGCGGTGATGGGATGAGCGCTCCGGTTTCCAATGTGCGCCCGGCGCCGGATCAAATCATGGTGCAAATCGCCGACTACGCGGCCGGTTATGTGCCGGAAAATAAGGATGCCTACGAGACGGCCCGCTATTGTTTGATGGACACGCTTGGATGCGCGCTCCTTGCATTGCGTTACCCTGAATGCGCTAAGCTCCTGGGCCCGATCGTGCCGGGTGCGGTGTTGCCCAAAGGCGCGCGCGTTCCTGGTACCGACTGGGAGTTGGACCCTGTTCACGCCGCCTTCAACATCGGCTGTATGATTCGCTGGCTCGACTTCAATGATACCTGGCTGGCGGCCGAGTGGGGCCATCCTTCCGATAATCTCGGTGGTATTCTGGCCCTGGCGGATTTTATCAGCCGAGCCAAGGAACCGGGAACCCATCAGCCGCTTACGGTTCGGGACGTGCTCACGGCCATGATCAAGGCACATGAGCTTCAGGGAGTCTTGGCCCTTGAAAATAGCTTCAACCGCGTGGGCCTGGATCATGTGCTGCGTGCTCACGGCCATGATCAAGGCACATGAGCTTCAGGGAGTCTTGGCCCTTGAAAATAGCTTGAACCGCTTGGGCTTGGATCATGTGCTTCTCGTAAGAGTGGCGACGGCCGCCGTAGCTACGGCGATGTTGGGGGGCAGCAGGGAACAGATTTTAAGCGCGGTTTCTAACGCCTGGGTCGACGGAGGAAGCCTGCGGCTCTATCGCCATGCTCCCAATACGGGCTCGCGCAAATCATGGGCCGCGGGCGATGCCACCAGCCGGGGGATTCGCTTAGCTCTGATGGCGCTCAAGGGAGAAATGGGTTATCCCTCGGCCCTGTCAGCAAAGGGTTGGGGATTCTATGACGCTCTGTTTGGCGGCAAATGGTTTTCCCTTCCCCGGCCGTTCGGCTCTTATGTCATGGAGAACGTGCTTTTCAAAATCTCTTTTCCCGCAGAGTTCCACGCCCAGACTGCGGTGGAATGCGCCCTCAAGCTGCACGAGAGGGTCGGGGATCGCCTCGATCAAGTCGAAAAGATTATGATCACGACCCAGGAATCCGCGATCCGGATCATCGACAAGACCGGACCGCTCTATAACCCGGCCGACCGGGACCACTGCCTGCAGTACATGGTTGCCATCGGGCTTATTTTCGGGGAGCTTACCGCCGATCATTACCAGGACAGCATGGCTCAAGATCCGCGCATCGATGCGCTGCGCGGAAAAATGATCGTTGCGGAGGAGCCGCAGTACACCAAGGACTATCTTGATCCGGAGAAGCGCTCCATAGCCAACGCGCTGCAAGTTTTTTTCAAAGACGGATCGTGCACGGAGAAGGTCGCTGTCGAGTATCCGGTGGGCCACCGCCGGCGGCGCAGTGAGGGTATCCCACTGCTGATTAAGAAATTCGAGGTCAATCTGGCTTCGCGACTCCCGCCCCGGCGTTGCAAGGAGATCATAAGTCTGTGTCTTGAGCTCGAAGCCCTGCAGGCAACACCGGTCGAAAGATTCATGGATCTATTCGTGTTGAGGCGCTCGTAACGGAAAAAGGGGGATGAAAAAATCCGCCGCGGGGCATTAGTCCCAAGGGAAGGGAGGGTCCGTCATGAAGATTGCCGTACGCGCTGTTCTACTGTTGCTTTGCGGTTTTGCCTCTTTCGCCGTCGAAGCTCGGGCGGCCGAGAGGCCTTTTTACCAGGGCAAAACTATAACTGTCCTGATCAACTTTTCGGCCGGGGGCCCCACGGACATCGAGGGAAGGATCATAGCGCGCCACCTGGCCAAACACATCCCCGGCCAGCCATCCGTCATCGCGCAGAACATGGGAGGGGCCGCCGGGGTGATCGCCGCGAACTATCTGGGAGAGGTCGCCAAAGGCGACGGTCTCACCTTGGGCTATTTTACCGGCACCCTGTTCCATCAACAGCTGAAAAATCCGGCCCTACGCGTTAGCCCGGCAAGACTTCCCTTTATTGCGGCGCTTCAGGGAGTCACCGTCTGTTACATTCGTTCCGACGTGCCTCCCGGAATCAAGAAGCCAGCGGACATCGTCAAGGCCCAAAGGTTCAGGGCCGGAGGCTTGAGTTTCGACAGCTCCAAGGATGTGCGCTTTCGCCTTTCCTTCGATCTGCTGGGTTTAAAGTACGATTACGTGACCGGCTACAACAACAGCGCCGAGGCCCGACTGGCGGTGCAGCGCAATGAGATACAGTATCATGATGAGACGCTGCCCGCTTACCGCACCCAGGTTGAGCCCAACA
>JACPSF010000059.1 GCA_016193385.1 Deltaproteobacteria bacterium | reverse complement strand
TGCGCGCGGGTTGCGGATCGAATGCCTTTCCCCTTCGTAGACGATCAAAACTTTCGGCGCGGAAATCCGCTCCATCAATTGGTACACGAACTCGATCGAGCACAGCTCGTCGTCCTCGCCGGCGACAACGAGATAGGAGCAGGTGATTTTTCCGGCCACCTCGTGCAAGGTCAAAGTTTTGGCGAATTCGTCGAAGGCCGCCTCATCCTCATATCCGGACATGTACATGTAGTTGAGCTTGAAAGTTGGCGAGGCCGTATTGAAGATCGTGTATTGGCCCGGTTCGACGCAAACCCCGCTTAACGCGCATGCTCGGAAGCGCGGCTCGGCGGCGGCGACCCGTGTTCCCCAGTACGAGCCCATGCTCGAGCCCATAATCGCGAGGCGGTTCGCGTCGATCTCCGGCCGCTTGACCAGGTAATCGCAGGCGAGCTTTCCCGCATTTTCATAGTTGGAGGCGGTGCATTTGATGCCTCTCTCACGTGTTTCTCCCTGGCCGGGACCGTCAATTGCGAGCACCGCTATCCCCCGCTCCAGAAACGGATCACCGTACATGGGATTGTCTTCTTTGACGCCGTCCATCCCCGGAATGTAAAGGATACAGGGGACTTTCTCTCCGGCCTTCAAGCGAGGAGGCAGGTGCAGCAGGGCCGCAATCGACTTCCCCTCGAACGGTAGCTCCACGCGCTCGATAGGTCGGCCGACGAACTGGATGAATTTGTCGTAGCAAACCCTTTTTCTTTCCCCCCAGGCGATCCGCTTCGGGTTATCGTCCTCATAGACCGCCCACTGCGCGTTGGTGTAGTAGGTTGCCGCGACGTAATAGTGCTCCGCCGCCTCAGGCTGGTGCCCCGCTTGCTCCGCCTCAGCAGCGAGGTCCTCTCTACGCCGGGAAGCCCGCGAAAATTCCCGCGGGATATCGCTAAACTTCTGCACCCTCCGGCCGATCTCTTGAAGCTCGCCGGCCACGCCCGGCCCACAGTTCCGCAGGATCTTCCCAGTTCGGCCTTGATCCCAATCGAGACCTCGGGTCTGGATCACCTGGTCCAGGAGCCACCGCTGCTCCCGCCAGCGCCGCATCTTTCTCTCCGTCTCAACTCTCATAAGGCACCTCCCACTCGTTGTGATGTTGAATTCAGGGCGTTCCCCGCGCCCTCCTGGCCATGGCCGCTCGATGGGTCCGGCAGGGTTCCCCCCGAGTGCGGCCAATATATCATCTTCCGCATTCCTTTTTTCAAGCTCGCGCGCTCGAGGTTTTTCCTAGCGCCAGGTTGGGGAGCGAAGCGGTGGCGTTAGCCGGGGATGAGACGGCTTGAAGGTTGACCCAGGAAGTTTTTTATGTCTATAGTAAATTCTGTTATTTTTTCTCGGCTTAGCTGTTCACGTATGCTTTTCGACTTCGCCAACGTCTTGGTATTCTTGGGGTTGGGCCTGGCCTTTGTCGGGGTGAACCTGCTCATTGGCCGCTTGCTTAGACCCTCAAATCCCCAGGTACGCAAACTTTCTACCTATGAGTGTGGCGAGCCCGCCAGCGGTAGCGCCTGGGTCAATTTCAACATCCGCTTTTATATCGTTGCGTTGATTTTTATCATCTTTGAGGTAGAGATCGCTTTTGTCTTTCCAGTAGCGACCGCTTTTCGGCGCTGGATCGAGAGCGGAAATGGGCTCTTTGCCTTCGTGGAGATCTCGGTTTTTGTGGGGATCCTCTTTCTCGGCCTGGTTTATGCCTGGGCCAAAGGGGATCTGGAGTGGGTAAAAAAGATCAAGGCATAGCCCGAGCGTTCATGGGAGGTGTATTGTGAAGCCGCTACTTAACTCGCTGCCCGAAACGGTGTTCACCACGAAAGTCGATAGCTTGCTCAATTGGGGGCGGGCCTCGTCGCAGTGGTACATGCTGTAACGCTGACTTACAAAATGGCCAAGAGTACTAAGCTTCTCTACGATCAGATGCCGGATCCCAAATATGTGATCTCCATGGGGAGTTGCTCCAATTGCGGTGGGCTCTTCCAACGCGCCTACTCGGTTTGCAAGGGGGTGGACAAGATCATCCCGGTGGATGTCTATGTTCCTGGATGCCCGCCCAGACCTGAGGCGTTAACCGAGGGGCTGCTGCGGATCCAAGATAAGATGATGCGCGAACGGTGGCTGGTGCGTCAGTCCGATGGGGCCGAGGGGTCCGTAGGGGCGTAAGGGAGCATGGAGGCCAAGGAGATATACGCCAGGCTCGAACAAGGGTTTCCGGGCAAGGTGAGTGGGTTGAAGGATGACGTCGCGGATCCCTTCCTCACGGTGGATGCGCAGGCGATCGTGGAGGTGTGCCGTTTTCTGCGGGATGAGCCCGAACTGAGATTCGAGATTCTTTCCGATCTTACGGCGCTGGATTTTCCCAAGGAGGAGAAGCTCCAGGTCGTCTATCACCTGTATTCCTATTTTTTTCGTCATCAAATTGTCCTCAAGGTCGATCTTCCGCGCGAAGCCGCGCGCGTCTTTACCATGGAGGGCGTGTGGAAAGCGGCCAACTGGTTCGAAAGGGAAGTTTTCGATCTTTTCGGGGTGGTCTTTGACGGGCACGGCGATTTGAGGAGAATCCTGCTTCCTGAAGATTGGGAGGGATACCCTTTGCGGAAAGATTACGTCGAGCAGGAAGAGTACGACGGGATCAGCACCGAAAGGGCTCCCCTGGTAGAAAAGTTGCTTCGCTAAGAGAATCATGGACGAAACCCTGCGATCTGAAGGCGAAGGCCTTCACACCGAGGATATGACCATCAGCATGGGTCCGCAGCACCCGAGCACCCATGGAGTGCTGCGCTTCGTCGTTAAGACGGATGGCGAGGTCATGCGCGAGGCCATCCCGGATGTCGGTTATCTCCACCGCTCGATCGAAAAGATCGGCGAAAAAGTAACCTGGCATGGCTATGTCCCGTATACGGATCGGGCCGATTATCTGGCGGCGATGTTCGCTAATCAAGGCTTCTGCATGGCCGCGGAGAGGCTCGGGGGTGTGGAGGTGACCCGTCGGGGCGAGTTCTGCCGCGTGATCGCTTGCGAGCTCAACCGCATCGCGAGCCATTTGATCGCGGTGGGTACGTTCGCTCAGGACATCGGGGCCGTCACGCCGTTTATCCACGCGCTGAGGGAGCGGGAGACCGTCAATGACCTGATGGAGGAAATTTGCGGAGCAAGGCTCACTTATAATTATATCCGGATCGGCGGGGTGGGTTATGACATCACACCCCAGACCTGTGACCGGATCACCCAGTTTCTGGATCACTTTGAACCTATCGTCGATGAGTTTAACCGCCTCCTTTCCTACAATAAGATCTTTATCGAGCGGCTCGCCCATGTGGCTCCGATCACAAAAGAAGACGCCTTTCAGTACAACATCGTCGGCCCGAACCTGCGCGCTCGCGGCGTGAAGTGGGATATCCGCAGGGATATCCCTTATTCGGTCTATCCCGAGCTTGAGTTCGACATCCCGGTGGGGACCGGGGAAAAGGGGACTTTGGGAGATTGCTACGATCGTTACATCGTGCGAATCCTCGAGATGCAGGAGAGCTGCAAGATCGTTCGCCATCAAGCCCCCTGCTGGGGAAATCTATGTACGGGTGGAAGCCCCGCGCGGTGATATGGGCTTTTACGTGGTCAGCGACGGCAGCGAGTATCCCTACCGCGTCCGAATTCGCACCGGCTCGTTTACCGCTATGAGCATCATCGATAAGATCAGCCGCGGCCTTATGGTGGCGGACCTGATCGCTCTGATCGCCAGCCTGGACGTGGATGCGCCTGAGATCGATCGATAAGCCGAACACCTTATGCAGCAACTGGTAAACCAGCTCATCCAAGAGGGATACTTTCGCGGAGCGCCGATGGAGCTCGTCTACGCGGGCTTCATGCTCCTGGCGGCCCTTGTCGTGCTATCGTTTTTCGTGGCGCCTCTGGCGGGAATCACGAGCTGGCTGGAGCGGCGGGTTTGGGCCAGGATTCAATCCCGAGTGGGTCCCAATCGCGTAGGACCTCAGGGAATCCTCCAGTGGCTTGCGGACGGCATCAAGAATTTGCTCAAAGAGGACATCATTCCCACGGCCGCGGACAGGCGGCTTTTTGCCCTCGCCCCCTATGTCGTTTTTGCCGGTTTTTTTGCCACTTTCGTGGTCATCCCTTTCGGCAGTCAGCTCATCGTCGCCGATCTCAACATCGGCATCCTCTATCTTTTGGCCATCACTTCTCTGGTCGTCGTGGGGATTTTGATGGCCGGCTGGTCTTCCAACAACAAATGGTCGCTCCTCGGCGGCATGCGCTCGGCCGCGCAGATCGTGAGTTACGAAATCCCTGCGGGACTTTCCTTGCTGACGATCGTGTTTGCGGCTGGCACCATGAGCATGCAGGGGATCATCACAGCGCAGGGCTGGGCTCCGTGGAACTGGTTTCTCTTCTATAACCCGTTTACCTTCGTCGCTTTTTTTCTTTATTTCACCGCAGCCCTGGCCGAGGGCAACCGCACGCCTTTTGACATACCGGAAGCGGAATCGGAGCTGGTGGCCGGGTACGTCACCGAATACAGCGGGATGCGTTTTCTCTTTTTCTTTTTTGCGGAATGGGGAAACCTGTACGTGATCGGAGCCATCGCAACGACTCTATTCCTTGGCGGGTGGCAGATTCCACCGATGACCGATCATCCCATCCTGGCTGGCGTTCTTCAGTTCATAGTCTTTTTCTTTAAGGCTTACCTCTGGGTCTTTGTGGCCATGTGGGTGCGCGGCACCTTGCCACGGGTCAGGGTCGACCAGTTGATGTCGCTTTGCTGGAAGTATTTGGTTCCGCTCGCTTTTATCTGCCTTTTAGGGACGGCCGCCTGGATGGTGATTTGGCCGCAGGGAAATTGGCTGGCAAGTTTCTTTATGTTCCTTATCGGCCTGGGCATTCTAGGGCTGTTTTTGAAGCGCGTGAGCTTTCAGATCCGTCACGCCCGCCCGGTACTGTATCTGAAGCCCTATATCTAACACTTGAGGGGTTATGAGCGCGGTCGGCGAATACGTCAGAGACATCACCGAGACGGTCACCACGGTATGGCCGTGACTTTTTCTCACCTGGTGCGGCGCCCCATGACGATCCAGTATCCGGATCGAATCCCGAAGCCTGTGCAGGAAACGCTTCCCCTCAGGTACCGGGGGATCCTGGAAGTCGATATGGACATCTGTACGGGATGTCTTGCCTGCGAGAGGGTTTGTCCGATTTCGTGCATCACCATTGGCATTGAGACCAGCAAGGAGACAAAGCAGCGCACCTTTACTCATTTCGATATCGATATCTGTAAATGCATGTATTGCGGTCTGTGTGCGGAGGCCTGTCCGACGGGCTCGATCCGCCACTCCCAGGAGTTCGAAGGGGCCTGTTATAATCCCGCGGGCTTGGTGCGGCATTTTGTCACCGAGCCGGTTCCCCTGTACAAGCCAAAAAAGGGGGGCGAGACAGACCCCACGTTGGCTGAGAAGGTGGAGACTGGGCTGAAGTATCTGGATGAGTTTGCTAGTCCGGAGAAGGGGGGAGGGGCAGGTACGGAGGGGGGGTAGGGGGATCTTCCTGTAATTGACCCAGAAAGCCTGCGGCTTTTTGGGATTCCAAATAGAGATCAGAATCATGCAGCTTTCCACGGTCATTTTTTATTTGATCGCCGCCCTTACAATTGGATCGGCCGCGATGGTGGCCTTTTCCCGCAGCATCGTCTATTCCGCTTTCTCCTTGCTCGGAACCTTTGGCGGCGTGGCCGGGATTTATGTCTTTCTGGGGGCAGACTTCGTGGCCGGCGTCCAGGTTTTAATTTACGTGGGCGGGATCCTGGTCCTGATCCTGTTTGCCGTGATGCTCACCCATCGGATCGCCGATGTGCAGATCACGAACCGCTCCGTCGGCAGGATACCGGCTTTGGTGGTGATCGGAATCTTTATCTTTTTGCTCATTCAAAGCATTCGGGAGACGCCGTGGGCGAAGGCTAAGGAGATTGTTTATGCCCCGACAACCACAATCATCGGCGAGTGGTTTTTAGAGCGCTACCTCCTGCCTTTCGAGCTGGCCTCTGTGGTTCTGCTCGCGGCCCTGATCGGAGCCGTGGTCCTTTCGCGCAAGGAGACTAGGGAGTAACGGGGAGCCCGCTATGGCTATCGGACTCGCTCACTATCTCGTCGTCGGGGCCGTCCTTTTCGGGCTCGGCCTCTTCACCGTGCTTACTCGACGCAACGCCATCAGCATCCTCATGGGGGTGGAGCTGATCTTGAACAGCGCCAATATCAACTATGTTGCCTTCTCGCACTACGGCACCGGGAACGTGGACGGCCAGATCTATGCGATTTTTGTCATCATGCTGGCGGCGGCCGAGGCGGCCATCGGTCTGGCCATCGTCCTCGCCATCTTCCAGATCTTTCATACCATCGATGTCGAGGCGGCGGAGACTCTCAAAGAATAGTTCACGGGTTAAAGGGAGGCAAATAATTTTGGATTTTGGATTGCGGATTTTGGATTGATCGTTCGGCTGAGCTCACGACGAAGTCTAAAAACGAAAATCTAAAATCGTAAATTGGTTAAGAGTTGATGGAGCATCCGGTACCAACAGATTATCTTCGCTGGATCGTTCTTCTGCCTCTTCTCGGGGCGGCGACGAACGGCTTGCTCGGAGCGGGTCTCCAGAAGAAACTCGGCAAATGGATGATCAGCCTCCTTGCCTGCGCGCCCGTGGTGATCTCTTTTCTCCTCTCGCTGAAGGCGTTCTTCGATCTTCTGGGCTTAAAGCCCGAGGAGCGCTTTTTGCTCGACCGCGTCTATGCATGGCTCTCGCTGGGCACCCTCAATGCTGATGTGGCTTTCTGGGTCGATCCGTTGTCAGCGGTGATGATTCTCGTGGTGACGGGGATCGGGGGACTCATCCACATTTACTCGATGGGCTACATGCATGAGGATAGGTCTTATTGGCGCTACTTCGCCTTCCTCAACCTCTTCACGTTCGCCATGCTGCTACTCGTCACCGCGGATAACCTCCTGCTCATGTTCATCGGGTGGGAGGGTGTCGGGCTTTGCTCCTATGCCCTGATCGGTTTTTGGTACCAGGACCACGTCAACGCTCGGGCGGGTAACAAGGCGTTCATCGTTAACCGCGTCGGCGATTTCGGCTTCATCCTGGGCATTTTTCTGATCTTTTGGTCTTTGAACCAGCAGGGCCACGGCACGGTAACCTTTCGCGAGATGCAACGCTTCGTCCCCCTGCTCGAAGGGCAGGAGATGTGGGGGATCGGAGTAGCAACCCTGGCAACCCTGTTGCTATTTATTGGGGCGACGGGAAAATCAGCGCAGATCCCGCTCCATGTTTGGCTCCCCGACGCCATCACTTTCTCTTTTCTCTGGCGCCCGTTACCCTTGCGATCGTCGCGACTATCGGCGCTCTGACAGCGCTTTTTGCCGCAACGATCGCTCTCACCCAGAACGACATCAAGCGCGTTCTCGCCTACTCCACGATCAGCCAGCTTGGATATATGTTTTTGGGCGCCGGCGTGGCCGCCTATGGCGCGGCCGTGTTCCATCTCATGACCCATGCCTTCTTCAAGGCCTGCCTCTTTCTCGGCTCCGGCAGCATCATCCATGCCCTCGGTGGGGAACAGGACATGAGGAAGATGGGCGGGCTCAGGGGCCATATGCCCTATACGTTCTGGACCTTTGCTATCGCGGTCCTGGCCATTGCGGGCACGCCGCTGACGGCTGGCTTTTTTTCCAAGGACGAAATTCTCTGGCAGGCTTTTTCCAGCGAGCACGGCTCGGCGCTGTTGTGGGGGCTCGGGGCGGTGGGCGCGGGGCTGACGGCGTTCTACATGTTCCGCCAGTTTTTTCTGGTCTTTTTTGGCGAGTGCCGTGCCGATAGCCATACGCAGGCCCATCTTCACGAGTCGCCCAAAGTCATGACCCTGCCTTTAGTAGTTCTGGCCGCGGGTTCAGTGGTCGCAGGCTGGATCGGGCTTCCGGCGGCCTTTGGCGGGAGCCTTTTTGCCGGGTGGCTTGAGCCCGTTTTTGGCCCGCACCAGGAAGCTCATGGCTCGGCAGGACTGGAAATAAGCTTGATGCTACTTTCCGTAGCCGTCGCGGCGTTGGGTTTTTATCTCGCCTATCTGGTTTACTTCCGGCGCACCCTGGCGCCGGAGCGTTTCTCCTCCCTAGCCGGCGGCCTCCCGTATCGGCTGTCTTATAACAAATACTACGTGGATGAGATCTATCAGTTTGTCTTCGTCGAGGGGTCCCTGCTCCTGGCTCGGATCGGGGCGTGGTTCGACCTCCATATCATCGATTTCGTTGTCGATGGCTCGGCCAGGCTGACCGCCTTTGTCTCCTGGCTCAACGGCCTCTTCGATGACTATGTGGTCGACGGGATCGTCAACCAGGTCGCGGATTCGACTTTTGCCGCTGGCGACAAATTCAGGAAGATCCAGACCGGCAACATCAACAGTTACCTCTATGTGATTCTGGGCGCGGTTGTCATTGCGATGATCATTAAGCTGCGTTATTGGAGCTAATTTCGAACGGGAGACTTGAGACCATGACAGACCACGTGCTGACCTACATGACCTTTTTTCCTCTGGCGGGGATGGGGGTGGTGCTGCTGCTGCCGCGCGAACGGCACGACCTGATCCGCTGGGTCTCGGCCCTGTTCACCCTTCCGCCGCTTCTTCTCGCAGTCTGGCTCTATGGCCACTTTGATCCGACGAAGCCGGGTCTTCAATTCATCGAGAAGGTCCGGTGGATCCCCGACTATAACATCGCGTACTTTGTGGGGATTGATGGGCTCAGTATTTCCATGGTTCTGCTCACCGCCCTGCTCTGCTTTCTCTGTATCTTCGCTTCGTGGGGGATCGATAAGGCGGTGAAGGGTTACTTCGCGCTCTTCCTCTTGCTCGATACCGGCATGATGGGGGTATTTGTCGCCCTTGACTTTTTTCTCTTCTACATTTTCTGGGAACTCATGCTGCTGCCGATGTACTTCCTGATCGGGATCTGGGGCGGGCCGCGCCGGGAATATGCGGCGATCAAGTTCTTCCTCTACACCCTGCTGGGCAGCGTCCTCATGCTGCTCGCCATCTTGGCCCTCTATTTCTCGAGCGAGCCCTATACCTTCGACATGACGGTGCTCATCGCCCAAAACACCAAGTACGGCACGGCGGCTTTGCCTTTCTGGCCTTTCGACCGGTTGGGCTGGGGCTTCCAACACGTGGTCTGGATGGCGCTGTTCATCGGCTTCGCGATCAAGATCCCCGCCTTTCCCTTTCACACCTGGCTCCCGGATGCTCACGTCGAGGCGCCGACCGCGATCTCGGTGATCCTGGCCGGGGTTCTTTTGAAGATGGGGACCTATGGGATCATGCGGATCAATTTTCCCATGCTTCCCGCGGCCACCGCGGAGCTCGCCTATTACTTCCTGGCGGCGCTTGGAACCTGGAACATCGTCTACGGGGCGCTTTGCGCGATGGCACAGACAGATTTTAAAAAGCTCGTCGCTTACTCAAGCGTAAGCCACATGGGATACGTGATGCTGGGCATGGCCAGCTTTACTTCTCAGGGAATCAACGGCGCGGTGCTTCAGATGTTCAACCATGGGACCATCACCGGGATGCTGTTTCTCATGGTTGGGGTGATCTACGACCGGGCACATCACCGAGAAGTGGACGGCTTTGGCGGGCTGGCAGCCGTCATGCCGGTCTATACCGGTGTGAGCGCCCTGGCCTTGTTCGCCTCGATGGGGCTGCCCGGCCTCTCCGGGTTCATCTCTGAGGTACTGGTGCTGCTTGGGGCGTGGCAAAAATATCCGATTCTAACGGTTTTAGGCGCGAGCGGGGTGGTTTTGACCGCGGGCTACTGTCTCTGGACGATCCAGAGGGTTTTTCGCGGGCCGGTCAACGAGGAGTATAAGACGCTCCCGGAAATTAACGGACGGGAGCTCTTCACGCTGGTGCCCCTCGGGATTATCGTGATTATCCTCGGGGTTTATCCGAATGCCATGCTCGATCTGCTGCGCTCTTCCCTGGACGAGCTGAATCGCGCGGTCATCCCCTACCTCTCTTGAGATCCCATGGACCTGAGCAACCTCGAGAGCCTGCAATTTTTCTATCCCGAATTCGTCCTCGCCGGGACCATCGTTTTCTTGATCGTTCTCGATTTGATCGTCGCGGACAAGCGGTGGCTCGCCGGCTCAGCCTTCCTCGGCTGCCTGCTCTCTCTCTGGGCTACCCTCGACCTCTACGGGAGCCCGGGGGGTTGGCTGTTCCACCGGATGATCGTGCTCGACAACTTTAGCCTCTTCTTTAAAGTGATCCCCCTGGTGGCGGCCCTGCTCGTGATCTGGATCTCTTTTGGCTGCCGCGAGATTCGCGAAATTCATCTGGGAGAGTACTACGCGATCCTGCTCACCTCCGCCCTCGGTATGTTTTTTATGGCCTCCTCGAGCAATCTGCTCATGGCCTACCTGTCCTTAGAGCTGGTGAGCCTGACCTCGTACATCCTTACAGGCTCCTTGCCGCGCAATCGCCGATCGAGCGAGGCGGCGCTGAAATATCTGATCTACGGCGGCGTGGCCTCGGGCACGATGATCTATGGGATGAGCTGGGTTTTCGGCATCACCGGGAGCCTGGATTATGCGAGGATCAGCGAAGTGCTGGCGCATGCCCAGGTGAACCGCCTGAGCTTGTTTACTGCCTTCGTCTTAATCCTGGCCGGATTCGGCTACAAGGTCGTCTTTGTTCCTTTTCACATGTGGTCCCCGGACGTGTATCAGGGGGCGCCGACGCCCATTACGGCTTTTCTCTCCGTGGGCTCCAATGCGGCCGGAGTGGCCATCATGATCCGGTTCTTCTTCCCTGCGGTTTCGCGCCTGGGGGATCGGGGCAATTGGCTTTTTCTCACCGGCGTGGAGTGGCCTCACTTCCTTCTCTTTTTGAGTATGGTGACGATGACGGTAGGAAATCTCTGCGCCTTGAATCAGCAAAACGTCAAGCGCCTGCTGGCCTATTCCGGCATCGCCCATGCCGGCTACATCCTGATGGGACTCGTGGTTCTGAACAACGAAGGGCTCAAGGCGATGCTGCTCTACATCGTGGTCTACCTGATCATGAATGTGGGCGCGTTTCTGGTGGTCGTGATTGTCGCTAATGCGACCGGGAGAGAGGACATAGAAGGCTACCGCGGGCTCGCCTGGCGCGGAGCCGCCATCCCCGCGGTCTGCATGGCGATCTTTCTTTTCTCGCTCACCGGACTTCCGCCTCTGGCGGGCTTTGTCGGCAAGTTTTTTCTCTTTGCCGCTGCCATCAGGGAGGAGTTTTATTTCCTGGCGGTGGTGGCGATCATCAACAGCGTGATCTCCCTCTACTATTACGCGGGCATCGTCAAGACGATGTTCATGGACCAGCCTAATCCCGCCGATCAGAAAGTGGACATGAGCGCGAACGAGTCCGCCCTTTTGGGCGTTCTCAGCTCTCTCACTGTCGTCTTCGGGGTGTACTGGGGTCCCCTGGTCCGCTACACCAGCGAATCCCTGCGATTCTTTCTGAAGTAAACGGCCGATCGCCGCTTTTCCCCTAAACGAGCAATCTCGTGCGGGAAAGCGTCCGGGCTATTCCGGCGCGTCTTCGACCTGGTCCAGCCAGTCGTAGCCGAGCAGCCGCACGACCCGGTTGGTCGCCGTGATGATCCGCGCTGGCTGGTTCGGGTCGGGGTTGAAGTGTTGGTGCGTGGTGTAAGGCGGGATGTAGACGAAATCGCCCTCTTCCCAGTCGAATCTCGTGGCCTCTTTGGCCCATCGCCATTCGTACTTGGTGCTGATTTCCGGTTCCACGTCCCAGTGGAGGTCGTAGCCCCGGCCTTCGATGACGTAAAAGACCTCTTCGGCCATGTGGCGGTGCTTGCCTGAGCACTTTCCGGGCCCGAGCAACTGCATGTACATCTCCAGGGCGAACTCTCTGGTGAACATCTCCTCGTGGACAATGTGTTTGATCAGGCCCTGGGGGCTTTTCTCCCAGGGCATCTCGGTGGCCTTGACGACAGTTCGGCGCCGGCCGTATTCCTGGCGAAACTTCTTCGAGCGCTCCAGCGCCTTGCGGTAATAGTCGACGGTCGGGCCGGCCGTTTTGATTTTCTTCGCTTCCTCAAAGGCCATTGGGGATACTCCTACTTGTGGTCGAAAGCCTCTTCCGGATCGAAATTCTCAAAACCCGGCTTGGCGACCTCGGGTGGGAAGTCGACCACCTTCTGCATCAAAAGGTTGAAGAAGGCGAAGAGCGGCTTGGCCTTGAAGATCAGGATGTGCGCGGGCTGGCCCGGGTCATCGTTGAAGTGCTGATGGACGCAGCCGTTATCGACGATGCAGACATCGCCCGCCTCCCAATCGTAGCGCACGCCGTCATGCACGTCATGACCTTTCCCGTCCAGGATATAGAAGACCGCGCTGTTCAAATGACCGTGTCTTTGTCCGTGATTTCCCGGCGCCAAGATATCGATATGGGTCTCTATGGACTGTGTGATGGGGGCAGTCTGCGGGTTGATGACGTTTTTGCTCCATTTGGCAGGACCGCCCTTATAGCGGTTATTGACGGTCTTATAGACCCTCGGCTGCTTTTGCAGATCTTTGAAGATCTCCATGTATTTGCCGATCACGGCCCGGACAAAGGTCCGGTCCTTTTCCCACCGCTCCCATTTGCCTTCGGTGTTTTCCTCTGGTTTCGCCATAGCTTGCTCCTTCCAATGTCGGTGAAATCAGCCGGAACCGCGCCCTTTCGACGATTGTGGAAACGGTCGCGCCGTTGGGCGGTCAAGCCCGTGCTCAAGTCAGGGGAATCATAACATGTGTCCGGTAAGCCGGCCGCTCGGTAAGGCGGTCGTACCAAGCTCTCACCCGGGGGAAGTTAGGCCGCTCGATGGGTAGGTTGAACCAGCGGTAGGCCCAGATTCCAAGGGGAATGTCGCCAATGGAGAAAGACTCGCCGGCCAAATAGCGGTTTTTTGCCAGATGCTCCTCCGGGATCTGCCAGGCATGAGTCGCTCTTTTTAATGCCTCATCGATCGCGGCCTGGTCTCGCCTTTCCGGAAGAGTGCGGACGAATGCCCGAAAAAGGGGCACGAGAGCCGGACCCATCGTCGTGAGCTGCCAGTCCATCCACCGATTGGCATTTGCCCGCCCCTCGGGATTGGGCGGAAGCAGCTTTCCCTGGCCGTATTTATCTACCAGGTAGCGCACGATGCTGTTGGATTCCCAAAGCACGAAATCCCCGTCCTCGATCGTTGGCACCAATCCGTTAGGGTTAAGGTCCAAGTAGGGCGTTTCCTTGTTGCCCCCAAAGCGCCCTCCGATGTCAATCCGCTCGTAAGCGAGCCCTAGTTCCCCGCAGCACCACAGCACCTTTTGCACGTTGGATGAATCTTTCCTGCCCCAAATTTTGATCATCACAACCACTCCTAAATCCCGGCTGTTCGAGCGTACTCCATACCATCCTTCGCCATAAAAGTGTAGGGGCTGGCCATCATCGCAGCCGGTCGCCGGGTCGTGGGGGAGATGATCGCGGCCATTTTAGTTGCCAACCCCCCCTTGACGTTTCGTGAAGTGATCTTATATTTTCACCCGGTAATACCTTCCGGTAGAAGTATAAACTCATGTTTTATTTAGGAGGTTTTTATGGCTACAAAAGTTCGTCCGCTTCATGACAGGGTGATTATTAAAAGGTTAGAGGAGGAAGAGAAAACCAAGGGCGGGATCATCATCCCGGATACCGCCAAGGAAAAGCCTCAGGAGGGCCGTGTGATCGCGGTTGGCCCGGGGAAGCATGAGGACGGTAAGCTCATTCCT
>JACPSF010000058.1 GCA_016193385.1 Deltaproteobacteria bacterium | reverse complement strand
GTACTTGATCGTGATCGAAAAAAGCGAAACCGGTTACTCGGCTTATTCCCCCGACCTTGACGGCTGCGTGGCAACCGGTTCAACCAAAGAGGAGGTTGAGCGCAGTATGCGCGAGGCAATCGAGTTTCATATCGAGGGGCTGCGCGGAGAGGGTTACCCTGTGCCCCCGCCAAGCTCTTACTCTACCTACATTCTCAGTGAATCGAGCATTGCGTCTCCTGGTCGATGCCGCCAGCTCCGCCACAGCACGGTCACGCCAAAAGCAATCCGCATCCACCAGGCGGCTTAAACGGGCAGGTTAAAGACGGGCCGCCCATGAAGTGCAGAATCTGCGGGTCCTTGCTGCAAACCATCTTTATAAGTACCTTCCGAACCTTTTTTCTCTCCGAACCCGACCGTCAGGAACAATTTGTCGGCATTCATAGGCTGACATTTTTCTTGCCAAGGTCATAAACACATGCCAACCGAGGATTCGGCGCATGACGGAGTCGGGAAAAGGTAGATCCGGCATTCTTGAATTTCTCGCTAAGCAGTTCCCTCTCAATATCAAGGACTACTCGCACGACAAAATACGCTCTCTAACGTTCTTGGTCAGCCGCGCGCGGCTTCATGCGCGTCGGTTGCACCAAGGGGTTAGCCCTCACGTTTGTCACAGCGACGATGTCCGGTCCTGATATCGCTTTCTACGAGCCTCGAACGCTTCCTTTCCGCCTTCGAGCAAATCGATTACTGCCTCGACGATGTCGTGGTTGTCAATCGAGCCGTGGTTGACCACAGAGGCGCGGCGATCACTCTCCGCCTCCAGTACGACGACCTGCTCTGCGTCGCCCCCCACAAGAATGTTGGGATCGTGGGTCGCCACTATGATTTGCCTCTTCTCCTTGAGATCAGCCAGCACTCTCGCTAGCACATCACCAATTAGCTTCTTGTCGAGGTTGTCTTCGGGCTGATCAATCACCAGAGGGGTCTGTTCCGCAAGAGCGATCAGCGGGAGCATGGCACTTGACCGCTGGCCCGGCGATTTCTCATTTACCGGCACTTCATTCAGCAGAATGGCTTCATGGTCCTCCCATCGGGATTGCTGAGTGTCCAGCACTTCCTTCAGCCGCTTGCCGGATTCCACAAGCACCTGAACTTGGGCGTTTTCGTCATCCTCATAGAGCCGTGTACGCGTTTCGAGCTCCGCTTGGTCCGAGGCGTCGAACGTGCCGTCAAGGGTTTCTTCGCTTACCGATTTCCCAACCAGCGTGCCGAGCTTACTCTCGATGACCATCGCAGAAAACGTGACTGGCGAGCAGTTATGCTTGATCGCCGCGCGAATCTTTTTGATCTGATTGCTCCTGGCGCCGTACATCTCGTACAACCTCTTCTCGAATTCAGCTGTATCTCTGCCGGGATCTAGCCGGATTGAAACCTTCATGCCCTCTGGTAGAAATGCATTAAGGCGAGCTTCTACCCTTGCATTGTGTCTGGCACGAATCCCTGCGATCTGGTCCTGGACCGTCTGGATGCCGGCGGCAATTGCGCTGTGCTGTTTCAGCGCCTCAAGCAGTGCGTTCCATGCCTTAAGGTAGGCATTCCTAAGTTCCGTAACCCGCTGAAGTCGTTTCGCCGCATTCGCCCGGAGATCAGCAATCTTTTGCATTGAAGCGTCTTCCGCAAACTGTTTTCGAAGTTTGTCTTCAATGGCGTTTTTCTCGTCAACGACAGATTTCCGAAGTCCATCCACCAGCGCAATAAGATCGCGCAAGTTCGAGGCCGCCGCTTCGATGGATGCCTGAACTCCAGTTGCCTTGGCGGTCAGATCGAGCTTCAGGATGCCCTCTGTCAACCACCATTGATTCAATGGCTGGGAGCCGGACTGTGCTATGTATTCTTCAGCCGCCGCCCTCAGACTGGTGCTCTTGTTGCGGGATAGCTCTTTCAGCAGTCCCTCAACACTGGCCTTAACTTTATCGAGTACCTGTAGCTTCCCCGTCACGAGATCCAGTTCGGCGAACAGTCCGCGCACCTCGTCGGTGTTCTGCCGGTCGAAATCAGACTTGTATTCCTTGTACCGGCCCGCTTTTCCTCACGATCAGCGAGAGGTCGCTGCAACTCCTCCACTAGCCTGTCCAGCATTTCGCGTTGCCTCGCGGAATCCCGACCAAGTAGTTCGATCTCACTCCAACCGAATAATCGGAGCGGGAACATGCCGCTGTGTTCTACGTCTGCGATGTCAACGTGTTCGCCGCTATCAGTGAAGACCTTTGTGACGTAATCAGACTTTCCATCGAACGTCGCAGTGAGCACGCGAACATTGCCGTCCGCAGTTTCGTAGACCAGACGGATCAGTGTCCCTGCAAGGTTCGCAGCTTGGAGTTTTCGGATAGGCGCTTCTAGGTCCTGGAGTTCCGCCAAGGATCTGTTGTAACCAAGAACGTACCGCAGCGCCTCGACCAACGTTGATTTTCCGGATCCACGCGCTCCAATGATGCAATTCAGATTTTCCGCAAAAGCTACCGCCACTTTCTGAAAGAACGTACGGGCATCGCCTTCAATCGTGAGCCCCAAGAGCTTCGGGCATGGCGCGACGGGCACATTGGCCGCGAAGCGAATTCGTGTCTCAGAAAACAGTAGTGCGTCGCGCAACCCCTCGAAACCGACCGCCGTCATTTTTATGTGCGTTACATAGTCGGATCGAGCAAAGTGCTCTACACAGTGAGCATCAAAGCGAAGGACCGTTGGAAGGGCCCGGCGACGGCCGTCGATCGATGGCTCCCACCTGTAATGCGGCGCATCCGAAACCTTGTGTATCTCCACTCCATCAAGGTCTGCCTCAAGCAAATACTTCTTTAACTGCTCGGAAATTACCGGCGAGTCCGTCCTCGGGGGCTGCTCGCCGTCAAGTGCAAACAGCGCTAAGGTGTCCTTGGCAGTTTGGCGAAACGCCGCGCGGACGCCCTGCGCGCCGTCAACATGCGCCGCAATGCAAATGCCTCCGTTCTGGTGTACGCGGGCGACGAAGTCATTCAGCGATATACCCGTTACGTCTTCGTTCCCCGTTCGGCCGCTATCCGGTGGAATATGGGGCTGGTTTGCGAACATTCGCCCGCAAATCTCCGACGAGGTGCCCTCCGGATAAATGCAGAGCAAATGGATTCTCGTCACACCGAGAGCTGCCTCACCCCGAAAATTCACTTCGATGCCAGGAAGCACAACGAACGACCCGCCGCTCCCCACGTGCCGAGAAAGTTCGGTAGCGAAGCTGCACCGCATGTGATCCGTCACCGCGACCACATCGAGATGTGGTTTCAACTCATCGGCAAATGCTGTAAGTCCCTGTGGCCCTTGAAACCGGGATTTTGCGTTCCGAGATGCATCGCTCTTACCAGTGCTCCAGTCGTGGCTGTCGACGCTGTGGAGGTGGAGGGCGACGCGTCGAAATCGAGCAGTCCGCTTGCGCAGCTCGTCCAACTGCTTCAGGAGGTCAGCAAACATAGAAGCCCAAGCAAGGCACCAAGCGACCGTGTGATGTCATTTCGGTATGCAGCTGCCTGACGCCTAAAGAAATTGGTCATGCGCCCCCCCTCGTGAGGGCTAACGCAAAGGCTGAGCGGCAGTGAAACGGTCGTGCCGACGTTTGGTAGAGCAGCCAGATTGCCCGCTCCAGCCGAGGGTTCGGCGCTCCGTTTGAAAAACCATCTCTTTTACACCCGCCTACGCCTGGCT
>JACPSF010000057.1 GCA_016193385.1 Deltaproteobacteria bacterium | reverse complement strand
GGTTGGTGTTGCAACTGCTTTATCCCCTACAATGGCAGGCCATTTCAAGTTTTAAGGCCATTAGAAAAGAAAAATTTTTGTCGGATTAGGGTTAATTCCTCAAAATCGGCAACACTCCTAGAAGTCAAAAATTCACATCCATCCCTAGTCCCCTAAAAAACCGACTGAAGCTTCCCCGAGCCATGGCCCTTGCCACCTTAGCCGGTCTGCCTTCAAAGCGGCTCAGCATTTGTGTGGCGGCTCTGAGGCCTTTGCCCTCTACCCTTCCAAAATGTACTTGGAGAATCTTCACGCCCTCCGCGACAAACGGATGCTCAAGAACCTTCTTCACTTCCGAAGCAGCGTCGCCGTCTTTGGCCCCGCCGTGCGTCACCAGATAGTAAACGTCGTAGGCGTCTTTGTCCTTGGGATTCTCATCAAACGCCTGTGCCTTGAGGACTAGACATGCCGGAAGATTCGCTACGCTAATGTCCGCATCTATCACCTCTCCGGCCAGAGTCGCGCCCGAGATTCTTCTCTTAAAAGTAAAACTATCTTTAACCTCCTGTTTGCCTCCAAGAAGGTCGACAAGTACGGTCCTACCAGAGACTTCTCGACACATTCGCTGACTGCCTGACTGTTGGTAATCTTTCTCCTATAACCTTTGCATGATCTTCCCAAGCTCAACCATCGGAACCAGAAAAGCCAGGTCAACGTCTTCGGTCCCGGCAAAACCGACAGTTTCAGGCTTACGATCAGGCCGATCGAGGAGATAGTACACAGCCCATCCGCCGATCAGATAAAATCTGTCTGCATAATCCCTCAAACAGTAAATAACATCGTTAAGAACCTGCCGGCACGCCTCAAGGGCATCCTTGCTATACAACATTGCCCGCTCAAAAACGGAGGCGTTCGCGACGAAGTTCTTCTGCTGCCTCCTGCCCCCTGCCACCCATGGCCCAGAGATCCAGGTACAACTGGAGATCGCTCACGACATAGATGCCGTTCACTTCCCTTGATCCGATGAACTCATTCTCTTGTTCCACAACTCTGATCAGGAGGCTCCCTTCAGAAGGGACAGGATCAGCCTTTAGCTCCTCCAGGAATTCCTGCTTTAAGACATCGACATATAAGTGAACCATGGTCGGAGTCATGTATGGGGATATCAAGGAAGCGCCGCTTGGTCCGCTAAGGGCATACCTCACTCCGTGGTGAATCGCCGTTGTTTTGAGCTTTGCCACCAAATCCTCGATAGAACCGATTCGAACGACGTGCCTCGCCCATTTGGGAGCCCGCCGGGAATATTCCTCCCTCCACGCCTCTAACAGGCGTGCCGGGTCCTCTAGCTTGAACGCTCTCAGCTCCTTCTTGGCGAAGAGGTTATTTTCCAGGGCTGTTGCGATGCGATGAATCAGTCCGATACTCACGCCGGTCTCGGTCGCCAAGCCTTTGAGTGTCCAAACACGTCCCGGATCGGATAGCAGGCAGCGAACGACTCGGGACGACTTGGGGGAGAAAAGGCTCTGTATCTCTCGCGGTTTTTTGAACTTGTTGGGGTATCCGCTGCGTTCGACATAGAGGCCTTCAAGGCTCAGCAGACAATTCCCAGAGAGGTCGATAAACCCCACTCCGAGGTCACAGCAGATTGCTGCCCCTTCCCTGCTTATAAATGGGGCTATGATCACCGCATAGTCATGCTTGGTTTTTGTCACGAGATCTTTAAGCCAGGCTGCTGAGCGACGCAGAACGGAAGGCTCTCCACTGGGTTTGACCTCTCCCGCCACTTTGAACTTCCTCTGCCCATAGGCCACTAGGAAGCTAAAATCTGGTTTATAGGTAGTCTGTCCGGGCTCCACCCGCACTTGTTTAATCTCCAAGTTCGGGATCAGTTTGAGAATCTCCAGTGCCCCCGTGACAAGCCCGCCAGCCTCCTTGGCTCCAGCGAGCTTGGGCACCGGAGTTTTGGTTTTCAGTAACACTGTTGTTTCACCTATCGGTGAAACAGATAATATAGTGAAACCGAGGCCCTGTCAACAGGGAGACATTTTGGGCGGGCTAAGGTAAAACCCTGAACACTCACCGGAAGGCGGACTTCATTTCTGACCGTAAAGTTCCTTGATAAACCCGGATTCTTCCAGCTCCTTCAAATAGCGGTTATCAAAGAAATCCTTGGGATCCGCCTTAGCGGCCCGGGGATGATCGGAAACCGATAGAACCGATCGGATGTAGTCCTCGGTTATGTAGGGAACCGCCGGGAAAAGCGGAGCGAAAGCCTGGTAGGCCTCGTCGATAATCGCGGCATCTTTGGTCGCTAGAAACCGAGACAGCGCGCGCTTGGCCACCTCCGGCTCCTCTTTCGTGATCTTTATCGCCGCAACATAAGCCTTCAAGAAATTTCTGACGAGGTCCGGATTCTGGCGGACAATGGCGCGGCGAGCAACGATACCGTTGTGAATGTAGGGCAGTTTTAGGCTGCCAATGTCGACCAGCTCTCTAAAACCAAGACGGCGCGCGACCAGCGTTGTCGGCGACGAAATAACTCCGGCAGGAATGATCCCGCGCTCCAGAGCCGCCACGATCTCACGCACCCCGCCGAGGTAGAGAAACTTCACGTCCTGACCTGGTCGCATGCCGTATCGTTTCAGAAGCGCCGTGGCCGCGTGGTCTGAAGAAGCCCCCTTCGTCATCACCCCGAGAACCTTACCCCGCAGCTCGGAAATGTCCTTGATCTCCGGGCGGGCATAGACGGAGAAACCGTAAGTCGGGACCCCAATGGCGATATAAACGAGTTCCGCTCCACTGAGAATGCCATTGACTACGGCTCCTCCCGTCACCGCCATATCGATGTCACCCGCAACGACTGTCTGGGTAAGACGCGCACCGCCCGAGATATAGATGACCTGAACGTTCACACCGTAGCGCTTGTCTGTGTTTGCCTCGGCGATAACCCAGACCGCAAGTTGCGCCCCGCTGGGTTGAGGATACCCCACCTTGACGGTGAGCTGCGCGGCATGGGCAGGCTGGAGCGACCCGAAAAGCACCAATGCGAACAAAAATGTCAGAGCAATAGGGACCACCCGGAAGTAACCCTTTAGCGATTCTAATTTCATCCTCGCTCTCCTTTCCGGCCAGCTACCCTCAACGACATTATTGATAAATCTTCTGGATTCTATCTTTCCACTCTGCTTCTCTCTCCACAGTCTCCCTCACCAAAATGATATGGGCCTGGCCGCCTAACAGCGTTGTTCCTTCGAGAGCTTCCTTTATTTCGTCACTAGGGGGGATATTCTTGTTAGCCGGTATCAGACCTTCTTTGGCGAAGAGCCTCTGCCCTTCGTCGCTTATGAGGAAGTTGGTAAAGAACTTGGCGGCATTGGGATGTGGAGCTTTCGTGTGGACTACCGCCATATTCGGCCACCAAATACCCCCTTCCTTGAAGGTAGAGTAGGCGAGAGACGGGTAGCTACCACCCCACACCTTGGTGGCGTATTGTAGGGAGTAAACGCCCATTGGAAATTCCTTGAGCCCGACGGCGGTGTGCAACTGGACGAAACCAGCCTCAAATCTGCCCACGTTGGCTTTGAGACGGGACCAGTAATCCCGCCATCTATTCATGTCCTCATTAAACCAGGTGTAGTAAGACAGGATGTGCACGATCCAATTCGATCCCAACCAGGGTGTCCTCGACAGGATCTTGCCTTTGAATTCGGGCTTGATTAGATCATAAATGCTTTTGGGAACCTGATGAGGAAGGACAAGCTCCTTATTATAAGCAACACCAACCACGTTCCTGACAAGTGGAGTCTGGTTCCAGCCCGCAGGCAACATCTTCTTTACGTCGGCTACTTTTTCAAACCCCTTCGGCGTATAGGGCAACGCCCATCTATTGAGAATACTACCAATAGGGCCTGTGGTCGTAGTAAACAGATCGATTTGGAAGACGCCAGCTTCAGACTCGGTACTTACCCTGCGCTGGATGTTAGGCTCGTCGACATAGATCCCTTCGACCGTTATGCCATATTTTTCTTCGAAGCCTTTCACCACGGGTCGATAACTGGGATAGACGACGATCCTGATTTTTCCCTCTCGCTTGGCTGCCTGTTCTAGATCTGCCTCGCTCACGGGCTGGGCCATAACCCTTGAAGCATCGGCAATAAGGACAAAGACGGCAACCAAAGCCAGAAGAAATATAGCCGGACAACTGATTATAAGTCGTGAACGCAAAAGCGGCCTCTTCATTGTCATCCTCCTAGTCAAGATATCAACTTCGTGATGTTTCCATTCAGTCAATAACTCAAGCCGGGCACCTGTCCCCACGGGAATTTACTGCTAGCTTTGGGGATTGTAAAGCGCAAAACTACAGAGATTTTTAGGCGTCCGGCCCTCAAGTTGACAAACAGTACCTTCTTGGCCATTATCGCTCGTAAAAAAACGTCTTATGATTTGCACCGTTGAGGCTGGCTCTCCGGAGCGGGAAATTTAGTTATCGGGGGTGAGTTGTGAAAGGAACAAAACTTATTTGGCTCTGCGCCTTCGCGCTCTTGGTTTTCTCGTCGAGGGCACAACTGTCCTTAGCTGCTGCCGTAGAGGACATGTTGGCCTCGGCTACCAAAGAAGGGGCGCTGGAATTTTATGGCCCTTTGCAGTTGGGCCCGGAGGGAGTTCGTAATCTAGGCGCTGCTTTCAACAAGAAATATGGCCTGAACATAACCGTGAAATTTACGCCGTCGGCCAATATGGACAGTGACCTCAGCAGGGTAGTCACAGCGACCGCCACAGGTGGCGACCCCGGGTTTGACGTGATGGCGTTTCCCGACACTTACCACACGACCTTGTGGCTGAGAAAGTTGCACCTGCCCTTTGACTACAGAAAACTGGGGATTGATCCCAAAGTTATTCATTATGACAGTGGAACAGTTTCTTTCGCAAACCAGTTTGCCCTCCCTGCCTACAATACAAAGATTTTACCAACTCATGACGTGCCTAAGAGCTGGCATGATCTCCTTGACCCCAAGTGGAAAGGCGGAAAGCTGGGAATGACCAACGGAACCCCCGCGCATCTCGCCGCGCTAGCGGCTGGGTCGTGGGGCGAAGAGAAAACCACGAAGTATGTAGAGGCGCTAACCCAACAGGGTCTGAACCTAGGAAGGTTGGGCGAGATTTATAACCGGCTCCTGCTGGGGGAAGTCCTAGTTGCCGTCACTCTGGTGGATAGCTTCATCTTCAGAGCGGAAAAGACAAACGCTCCCATCGTGTTCGCCGAGGGGATAGAACCGGTGATCTCACCCGCTTACCACGCGGCCGTACTGAAAGGCTCCCGCCACCCAACGACCGGACACCTTTTTGTTGCTTTCCTTACAAGCCCCGAGGCTCAGCAGATCTGGCAGAAATCCCCTGGGGAGAGCTCTGCCTTTGTACCGGGAACTCGCGCCTACAAATACGCCCAGGGGAAACAGGTAACCTTTATGACACAAGACCAGGCCAAATTGGTCGAGAAGCTTACCAGGCTTTACGCTAAGATGGTTGGATTCAAATAGTTATCAAGCCATCAGAAAGGCCGCCGCGCCGTCAAATTACTGGGCCCCGATCGAAAAAACGCGCTCCAGGTCATGCCGTGAATAGGCGCGGAAGGCGAGCATGGTTTCCGTCTTCAGGATGCCTTTGACGTTACGCATGTGGCCGGTCACCGTATCTGCGAGATCCTCGTTGCTTCTGACGCGAATGATCGCAACCAGATCATATCTTCCGGCAACCGAATAGACTTCGGAGATCCCCTGCATTTCCGCCAGCCTTTCGGCCACGTCGTTTACTTTATCTCGGTCCACGTTTAATAAGACGATCGCATTGACCATGATGAACTCTCCTTTTTTCCCCTTGTCACCGCGTCAAGAGGAGCTTTTTACCATTTCCCGAATCGTCTCGACCGCCTGTTCCACGTCGTGACGATCGACATCGAGATGGGTGACCATGCGGACTTTTTCCCGATCCACGGGCACGCCCAGGACTCCACGGCGGGCCAGCTCGGCGAGGAAATCCGATGATGAAAAGCCTGCCTGTTGAACGTCGTAGATGACGATATTCGTTTGAATCTTGGCCAGATTGACGCGAATACCGGGAATCCGGGAAAGCCCATCGGCCAAAACTGTGGCGTTCTCATGATCGACACTGAGTCGCCCGGGACCCTTTTCCAGCGCGATCAAACCTGCCGCCGCTAGGACGCCCGCTTGCCGCATCCCTCCCCCGAGCATTTTGCGGATGCTGCGACATCGCTCGGCGAAGCCCCTCGAGCCGACAATCATCGATCCCACCGGGGCTCCGAGTCCCTTGCTGAGGCAAAATTGAACCGAATCGAATTTATTTGTAATCTCGGCCACGCCCTCGTCCAGATAGGTGGCGGCATTGAAGATGCGTGACCCGTCCAGATGGACCCGAAGCCCCGCATCATGAGCCGCGGCGCAAATCCCGTGCGCCAGCTTTGTGGGATAAACCGAGCCGCCCGCCATATTGTGCGTGTTCTCCAGACAAAGGAGCCCGGTCTGCGCCCGGGAATAGATTTTCGGTCGAATCGCGCGCGCGATTTGTTCCCAGGTCATGATGCCGTCTTCGGCACAGATGGGCCGGGGAAGCACCCCGCCGACCGCGGACATGGAGGCCATCTCCAGGTTGTAAATGTGGCTTTTTTCTTCACAGATCACCTCTTGCCCGGGGTGCGTGTGGGCAAGCAGACAAGTGAGATTCCCCATCGTCCCCGACGGGACGAACAGCGCCGCTTCGCGCCTGAAAATCTCTGCGGCGCGCTCCTGAAGCCGATTGACGGTCGGGTCTTCGAGAAATACGTCATCCCCTACTTCGGCCCCGGCCATGGCCTTGCGCATTTCGGCCGAAGGCTTCGTCACCGTATCGCTTCGAAGGTCGATGATGCGGTCTATCATTAACGAGCAGCTTACGCCGACGTCAAGCTCAGGGTGGCGTTGCTCGAGCCGGAGGAAGGGCCGAGGCGGGGAAAGAGGTCGAGCACCTAAATTTTTCTGACCTGGCCTCCGGTCGGCTTCACCCCTTGAATCTGGAAACCGGCCGGTTTGCCTCTGGCCTCTTTTTCTCTGGCATCTTTTTCTCTGGCATCTTTCTCCAGCAGCTTGTCGATCGCCTCGTCCCCTTTCAGTCCCTCCAGCTTGACCTTCAGACGGAGGTTATTGGTGCTATCCGCATGGATGAGCGCTTGATCCAGACCGATCTTCCCTTCCTTGTAGAGCAGGAACAGGGAATGATCAAAAGTCAGGCAGCCCTCCTGAATTCCCTGTTCCATCGCTTCCTTGATTGTGTCGATCTCTCCCCGCTTGATGAGATCCTTGATCCTGGGAGTATCCATAAGGATTTCCACAGCCGCGACGCGCTTGCCATCCACGGAAGGGATCAAGCGCTGCGAGACAATGGCCCGCAAATTCAGCGAGAGCTGCATGAGGACCTGCGGATGGCGCGTTTCGGGGAAAAAGTTAAGCATCCGTTCGAAAGATTGGTTGGCGTTGGTGGAGTGCAGGGTCCCAAGGCACAGATGACCGGTGTCGGCGAAAGTAATCGCGGCGTCCATGGTTTCGGTGTCGCGAATCTCTCCGATCAGGATCACGTCCGGCGCTTGCCGCATGGCGTTCTTCAAGGCGTCGGTGTACGAATGCGTGTCAAACCCCAGCTCCCTTTGCGTGACGATGGATTTCTTATGCCGATGGACGAATTCGATCGGATCCTCCACCGACATGATATGGCCTGGCGCATTGGTGTTACGATGATCGATCATGGCAGCGAGTGTGGTCGATTTACCAGAACCCGTCGCTCCGACGACGAGAACGAGGCCTCTCTTGGTCATGGCAATGTCCTGGATGACCGAGGGTAGGCCCAACTGGTCGATGGGCGTGATCTCCACCTTGATCTGGCGAATGACAAGACCGACGTTGCCTCGCTGGCGAAAGATATTGACCCGGAAGCGGCCAAGATCGTCATAGGCCAGGGCCAGGTTCATCTCCAAGGTCTCCTCGAACTCCTTTCTCTGCTTCTCTTTCATGACGGCATTCGCCAGCGCCTCCAACTGCTCGTTGGCGAACTTTCCATCCCCGATCGGCTGGGTCACGCCGTTGACGCGGTACATGGGCGGGCTCTCCACGGTTAGATAGATATCCGAGGCGTCCCGTTCCACCATGACTTTGAGAAAATCACGGATCTCCATAAATTCCCTCCGCGTAAGAAGCTCAGCGATTCAGCGACCGGCCGGCTGACGCTGCCCCAACCCCGAAGGAACCACCACCGAACAGATTGGGAGTCATGCTCTTGGCCTGTGCCTCTTCCCTGGTCACGATACCGCGGTTGACGATATCGGTCAAAGCCATATCCATCGTCTGCATCCCGTCCTTCTGGCTTACCTGCATCGTCCCCGGGATCTGGTGGATCTTGTTTTCGCGGATCAGGTTACGAACCGCCGTGGTCCCCGTCATGATCTCCACAGCGGCGCACCTTCCTCCGGCTTTCTTCTTCACCAGGGTTTGCGTGACCACCGCCTCGATGGACTCGGCAAATTGAGTTCGGATTTGTGCCTGCTGGCTGGGGGGAAAGACGTCGATGATCCGGTTGACCGTATCCGGCGCGCTGGAGGTGTGAATAGTGCCGAAGACCAAGTGGCCGGTCTCGGCCGCGGTAAGAGCCAACTGAATGGTTTCCAGGTCGCGCATCTCACCGACCAGGATCACGTCAGGATCCTCACGCAATGCCCCCCTCAATGCGTTAGCGAAAGAATGCGTGTGGGCTCCCAGCTCCCGCTGGGTGATGAGACATTTTTTCGCCTTGTGGACGAACTCGATAGGATCTTCAATGGTCAGGATATGCCCCTCGAAGTCGCCATTGATGAAGTCAATCATGGCTGCCAAGGTAGTCGACTTTCCGGAACCTGTCGGGCCCGTCACCAAAACCAACCCCTTTTCTCTCTGACAGAGTTCCTTCATAATTTTCGGCATTGACAATTGTTCCAACGTAAGAATCGTCGTCGGAATGGTACGGAAAACCGCGCCCTCGCCTTTCCGCTGCAGAAAGACATTGACGCGGAAGCGAGCGACGTCCCCCATCTCAAAGGAGAAATCGCACTCATGATCTCCTTCGAACGTCTTCCGCTGGGTGTCGTTCATGATGTCATAAACCATGCCGTGAACTTCTTCTCTGGTGAGTGGCGGGTGGTCCAGCTTCTTCAAATCGCCATTGATGCGCAACATGGGCGGCTCACCCGAGCTCAAGTGACAATCCGAAGCCCCCTGCTCCACGGCGAAGGCCAAAAGCTGCGTAACCTCCATAGATCCCCCTCCGATCATAAAGTCCCGCCCTTAAATATATAACACGGGGGGCGAAACTGCAAAGAAGAATAACCGCCAGACGTGAAATTCGCCCTCCGGACGCGGCGTTCGGAGACGATCGGCAGCTTTCTTTAAGCGGCGTCTTCCTTGCCTTTTACGCAAAAAATAGATAGGTATGCTGCAAGCACGCCACGAAGGAGTCGAAACGATTCTAACGGGAAAAGTCGCCCTCGTGACCGGAGGGGGAACTGGCATCGGAAGAGCCATCAGCAAAACCCTGGCCAAAAACGGCGCCCGCATCGCGGTTGCCTCGCGCAATCCAGCCCACCTCGAGAGCGCCAAAAATGAGCTGAAATTCTCCGAGTCTCCAGTGATGGGTATCCCGATGGACATCCGGAATAAGGAAGAAGTGCGAAGGGGAGTCGCCCGGGTGTTGGGGGTCTGGGAACGGATCGACATCCTGGTGAATAATGCCGGGGTTTCCGGATTGAATAGGATCGACGAAGAAGAAGACAAAAGGTGGTATGAAATTATCGATACCAACCTTACCGGCACCTACCTCACGACCAAGGAAGTCTTAAGGAGCATGAAGAACCATGCCGGCGGCCGGATCATCAATATCGCCTCCGTCCTGGGCAAATTCGGCGTCGCGGGCTACACCGCTTACTGCGCCAGCAAGCATGGCTTGATCGGCTTTACCCGAGCCCTCGCCCTGGAGGTCGCGGACCGCGGCATTACGGTAAACGCGATCTGCCCCGGTTGGGTAGATACCGAAATGGCGCGCCTGGGCATGAAAGAGAACGCTGCTTATCGGGGAATCAGCGTGGAGGAGTTCAAAAAGGAGGCGATCGCGGCCGTCCCGATCAGAAGATTCATCGACGCCGAGGAAGTCGGCGAACTAGCGGCCTACCTGGCTTCGGACAAATCTTACGGAATCACGGGCCAGGCCATCAACGTCTGCGGCGGACAAACGATGGTGTGAAAAGACGATGGAGATTTCTGACCTCAAGGCGATCGCAAAAGAGCTAAGAGTCGATATCATCCGCATGTTGGTTGAGGCCGGCTCGGGCCATCCCGGAGGTTCCCTCTCCTGTATCGACATGCTGGTGACACTCTTTTTCCATAAAATGCGCCACCGGCCGCACGACCCGGCCTGGCCGGATCGCGACCGTTTCGTGTTATCCAAAGGCCACTGCGTCCCCGCCCTGTACGCGGTTTTGGCCAAGGCTGGATATTTCGCCCGCGAGGAGTTGGCGACTTTGAGGAAGCTGAACAGCCGCCTCCAAGGACATCCAGACCGCCACAGGCTCCCTTGCCTGGAGACGTCGACTGGCTCCCTTGGCCAGGGGCTCTCTCTGGCGCTCGGCATGGCCCTGGCGGGCAAAACCGCGCAGAAGGACTATCGGGTTTATTGCGTTATCAGCGACGGCGAGTGCCAGGCGGGACAGGTGTGGGAAGCTTCGATGGCCGCGCCGAAGTTTCGGCTCGACAATCTCTGCGCGCTGCTCGACTACAACAAGATCCAGCTAAGCGGAGCCGTCAAAAACATCATGGATCTGGAACCGCTGCTCGATAAATGGCGCGCCTTCAACTGGCACACCCTGGAGATCGACGGGCACGACTTCGCCGCAATCATTCGGGCCCTGGACGAGGCCGAAAAGACCAAAGGAAAACCCACGCTGATCCTCTGCCAGACGATCAAAGGCAAGGGGGTCTCCTTTATGGAAGGCAAGTGGGAGTGGCACGGCAAGGCGCCCAGTCGAGAGGAAGGAGAAAGGGCGATTCAGGAAATCCTGGCTCAGAGCTAATGCTATGGGAGCAAAAGCGACGCGCGTCGCCTTCGGTGAGGCCCTGGTGCGGCTGGGCAGTGAGAATCCCGACATCGTGGTTTTGGACGCCGACCTTAGCAAATCCACCATGACCGAATATTTTGCCAGAAAGTATCCGGACCGCTTCTTCGATTTGGGCATCGCCGAAGGGAACATGGTGGGAACGGGGGCCGGGATGGCTCTCGCGGGCAAGATTCCTTTTATCTGCAGCTTCGCCTGCTTCGTAATCGGCCGGTTCGAGCAGATACGCATGTCGATTGCCTACAGCCGGGCCAACGTGAAAATCGTTGGCACTCACGCAGGTATCGGCATCGGCGAAGACGGTTACAGCCAGATGGCGCTCGAAGACATCGCGTTGATGCGCAGTCTCCCCAACATGGCGGTCATCCAGCCTGCCGATGCGGTGGAGACCGAACGCGCTCTGGAATATATCGTGGTACACAAGGGGCCGGTTTTCTTCCGCCTCATGCGACAGAAAACCGACGATATCAATCCGCCTGATTATCAATTCCGATTCGGCAAAGGAGTGATCTTGCGCCGCGGCAAAGACGTGAGCCTGATGGCGACAGGAGGGGTAGTGGTAAACACCCTCAAGGCAGCCGATATTCTGGCGCAAAAGGGCGTGGTCGCCCAGGTCGTCAACGTGCCGACTATCAAACCGGTAGACCGGGACTTGATCGCAGAGGCGGCCTTCAGCCACGGAAAAATCATCACGGTAGAGGACCATGGAATCACCGGCGGCCTTGGGAGCGCCGTGTCCGAGGTCTTGGCCGAGCTCGGGCGCGGCAGGATCAAGAGAGTTGCAGTCGAAGACTTTGCCGAATCCGGCGACGCCGAAGGACTCTACCGAAAATACGGCCTTTCCGAGGACAACATCGCGCGTAAGGCGCTTGAGCTGCTCCAGGACTAAGGGAGAGAAGATTTGAGATTTGAGGAGAGTCAGATGAGTAAAGACTTACACCAGTTTATCTCTCAGGAAGAGGAAAAACGGCCCGGTTCGGTGATCCGCGTCAAGGACCGGATTGATTCCAACCAGCACGAGACCATCGCCTTTTTGAAGCATCTCGATTTGCGCGGCCTGCAGAAGATGGTCCTTTTTGAAAATGTCCCGGCTCTCAACGGCCAACCTTCGGGCTTTCCGCTGTTTTATAACCCTTGGGTAACCCGCCAGTTCTGCGCCGATGGGTTGGGAATGGGGGAGTTGAAATCCAACATGGATTTGAGCCTCGAGGTGGCGAGAAGGGAGCTCCAAAAAGGGGAAGTGGAAACCATTTCTCGGGGGAAGGCCCCCTGCAAAGAGGTCATCCTCAAAGGCTCTCAGGTCGATGTGAGAACGCTTCCCATCCCAATGCATCACAAAGACGACGTTGGAGCTTACCTCACCATGGCCTGTGCCATGAAAAGTCTTGATAACGATTTCTATGACATCACCTTCACGAAAAACATGTACTATACACCCCAAAGGATGAGCTTTTCCGCCCACCCCCATCACCATCTGGAGGCGATGACGACGGAATATGAAAAGAAGGACAAACGCGCCCCCGTGATCGTCATTCTGGGCCACCACCCCGCTTTCTTCTTATCCACATGCTGCATGACTCCCTACGGCAACAATGATTATCTCACCGCCTCGGCATTTCTCCAGGAGCCGTTGCGCCTGACCCCGTCCGAAACCTGGGGAGAGGATTTTCTAGTCCCTGCGGACGCGGAAATGATCATCGAAGGGGAAGTCCCCCCCCACGTGCGCGAGAGTCAAAACCCCTTCGGAGAGATCCTGGGTTATTACCAGGTCGAGATGAAAGTGCCCGTCCTCGAGGTAACCGCCATCACCCATCGCAAGAAGGCTATCGTTCAGGATTTCTGGCCCGGACAGATGGACCACTGGAACATGGGCGGGATCCCCAAAGAGGGCAGCGTCTTCAATGTGATCAAAAAGACTGTCCCCGGGATAACGGCAATTCACCTGCCCCCTTCCGGCTGCGCACGCGTCATCTGCTATATTTCGATCAAGAAGGAGTTTGAAAACGACGCGAACAAAGCCGCGATGCAGGCGTTCGTGGAGATGCCCAACTTGAAACTCGCCGTCGTGGTGGATGACGACGTGGATGTATTCAATGAGCGCGAGGTGTTGTGGGCCGTGGGCTATGATCGATGCGACCCGACCCCTGAAAGGAGAATTCCCCAAGCGCAACGAAGTCCCCGAAGAGGCCATGAAGCGGGTGGATGTGAGCAAATACCTCACCTAGGCTGAGAAGAAACTGGTGGAGGCTCCGGCCCGGATCGATTGGCTTATCGGGCTATTCTTTGGCAGCGGCCCCGACGCGCACCCCACCCACCCCGCTCTCTGGGGCCGTCACTTCATGATAGATTTTTGACCCCGTCTTTCTGAATTCGTCGGCCTTCTCTTTCATACCGGCTTCCAGGGCTGTCTGCTCATCCAGCCCTTTCTTCGCCGCGTAGTCCCGCACATCCTGGGTGATCTTCATGGAGCAAAAGTGGGGACCGCACATGGAGCAGAAGTGGGCGAGCTTGGCTGCCTCGGCGGGTAGAGTTTCATCATGGAATGCCCGGGCGGTATCGGGATCCAAGCTCAGATTGAACTGGTCCTCCCAGCGGAACTCGAACCGCGCCCGGCTTAACGCATCGTCGCGCAACTGCGCGCCGGGGTGCCCCTTGGCGAGATCTGCGGCGTGCGCCGCGATCTTGTAGGCGATCACGCCGTCCTTGACGTCTTTCTTATCGGGCAGGCCGAGATGCTCTTTGGGCGTCACGTAGCAGAGCATCGCCGTCCCATACCACCCGATCATGGCAGCGCCGATGGCGCTCGTGATGTGATCATAGCCGGGGGCGATATCCGTCGTGAGCGGGCCCAGAGTATAGAAGGGCGCTTCGTGGCACAGCTCGAGCTGTTTGGTCATATTTTCCCAGATGAGCTGCATCGGCACATGGCCCGGCCCTTCGATCATGACCTGGACATCGTGTTTCCAGGCAATCTTCGTGAGCTCGCCTAAAGTGGCGAGCTCGCCCATCTGAGCTTCGTCATTGGCGTCCGCGATACAGCCCGGCCGCAGCCCGTCGCCAAGAGAGAAGGCGACGTCGTACGCCTTCATGATCTCGCAGATTTCCTCGAAACAGGTGTAAAGGAAGTTTTCCTGGTGATGGGCGAGACACCACTTGGCCAGGATGGAGCCGCCGCGGGAAACGATCCCGGTGATCCGCTTGGCCGTCAGAGGGATAAAGCGCAGCAAGACGCCGGCATGGATGGTGAAGTAATCTACTCCCTGCTCCGCTTGCTCGATCAGAGTATCGCGGTAGATTTCCCAGGTAAGCTCCTCCGCCTTGCCGCCCACTTTCTCCAGCGCCTGGTAGATGGGCACCGTTCCCACCGGTACGGGCGAGTTGCGGAGAATCCATTCACGGGTCTCATGGATATTGTCTCCGGTCGAGAGGTCCATGACCGTGTCCGCCCCCCACCGCGTCGCCCAGATCATCTTTTCCACTTCCTCTTCGATTGAGGAGCTCACGGCTGAGTTGCCGATATTGGCGTTGATCTTGACCAGAAAATTCCGCCCGATGATCATCGGCTCGCTCTCGGGATGATTGATGTTTGAGGGGATGATAGCGCGGCCGCGCGCGACCTCATCGCGCACGAATTCCGGGGTAACAAACTCAGGGATAGAGGCGCCAAAGCTCTGCCCGGCATGGACCCGAGACACCCCATTCCCACCGTTGGTCAAAGCCTTCTCACGGCCGAGGTTTTCGCGAATCGCGATGTACTCCATTTCCGGCGTGATCATCCCTTTGTTGGCGTAGTGCATCTGGGTCACGTTCCCGCCCGGTCTCGCCCGCAGCACCGGCCGGCGCGAAGACTCGGGAAACCGTTCTGCTCCATTTTCGCCGGAGCGCCGCTGGGGCGCCATTACTTCCTCCACGTCCCCGCGCGCTTTGATCCACTCCTGCCGCAGGGGCTTAAGCCCCTGACGGATCTCCGTCTTGATCTTGGGATCGGTGTATGGCCCCGACGTATCGTAAACGGCCACCGGTCCATGTTCCCGGGGCTCGGCGCCGTTGCCGACTGGAGCCCGGTCGTTTGGGGAGAGAGAGATCTCCCGCATGGAGACCCGGACATTCGCATAGCGCTCACTCGGGATATAAACCTTGCGAGACGCGGGGAATGGCTCGGTAGTGATCGCGGTCGCTTCCGGATTAGCCACGCTCTTTTTGGCTTTTGACATCGCTTTACCTCCCTAATGTTCCGACCGCCCAGGACTCCGCAAAATCCCTGGCCCGCCTACGGGGCGATTAGCAGGTTGCTGAAAAAGCCTCCGTTCACCCTTCGACACGCTCAGGGCGAACGGAGCAAGTGTTGAAAACATTGACGAATTTCCGTTCATGCTGAGGCTCTCGAAGCATGAAAATCACTTTTTCCGCAGCCTGTTAGACATGCTGGTACCGCTGCACATGCTCCTGGTACAGTCCCTCCCTCCCCTTCGCTTGCAATAGACGGGAGCGATCCATCAACAATTCCTTGTCTTCGACGAAATCGGGCCGTGAGAATCCCCAATTGGCCGGATGCACCCCCGTGTCCATGCGGATGGCGTCGCAGGGACAAGCCTCGACACAAAAGCCGCAGTAAATGCAGCGCAAGGTGTCGATCTCATAGCGCCGGGGAAACTTCTCAAGGGGGTTATCCGGATATTCGGCGGCCTCGATGTAGATGCACTCGGCCGGGCACGCCGTGGCGCATAGAAAACAAGCCGTGCACTTGACCGACCCGTCCTCGTGGAGGGTCAGCCGGTGGCGGCCCCGGTAGGTTTCGGGATAAGACAGCCTTTCCTCAGGATACTGAACGGTGATGGCTGCCCGGATATCCTTTGCCAGCCCGAAGAGGTGGAGCGTATGGATGATTAGGTTACGCCAGAAGCGCGAGCCCGTAACCCACAGACCGCGAAAAATCTCCGGGAGATACAGTCTCTCCCAGAAACCCATTTCTTCAACCCTCTTCATGCTAACTCGGTACTAGAGTTTACTTTAAAGCAACGGCCATCTTTGTCAAGGAACTCGGCCTGTCTTTCGCGGCGCCTGCCGGGAGGCCAACCTATTCCGAATCGTACTGAATCAGGGAAAAAACCCGATAGGGTTTAAGCCTTTCGCGCCCCCTGAGAAACGCCAGCTCGATGACGAAGGCACACTCCACGACTTCTCCCTCGAGCTTGGAGACCAAGGCCGCAGCGGCCGCAGCGGTTCCCCCTGTCGCAATGAGATCGTCCACGATCAAGACCCGGGCCTGTGGCCGAAGAGCGTCGCGATGGACCTCAAGCGTATCGGACCCGTATTCCAACTCATAGGTCGTCCGGTGCGTTTCGTAGGGAAGTTTTCCCGGCTTGCGCACGATGCAAAAACCCGCGCCCAGCCTGTAGGCTAGCGCGGCACCGATAATAAAACCCCGCGACTCGATCCCCAACACCACATCCAACCCTTGCGATCGGTAACGAGCCGCCAGCAAATCGATCGCCTGCTTGAAGAGGCGGCCATTTCCGAGCAAGGGGGTAATGTCCTTGAATATCACCCCTGGCTTGGGGAAGTTGGGGATGTCCCGAATCGCGTGCCGGAGCTCCGCTATCTCCTGCTCCATGGCCCTTGAGCTATCATAACTGAGGCAAATAATAAAGCGGATCCCGGGCGACGTTATCCTTACGGATCTCAAAATGCAGGTGAGGCGCAGAGACTCTTCCCGTGCTTCCCACCTCGCCGATCACGTCCCCCTGCTTTACCTCTTGTCCTTCGTGGACCTGGTTGATGCGGTTATGGGCGTACACCGAGGCAAATCCCCCCGGATGGCGGATGATGATGAGATTGCCATAGCCGCGCAGCTCATCGCGGTACAAAACCTCACCCTTCTCAACGGCTCGAATCGGTGTCCCCTCAGGAGCCTCGATATCTATACCATCATGGAAGGTCTCGCTGCGGGGCCCGAATTTCGAGCTTATGCTCCCCTTGATCGGCCAGACAAACCCTCCGGGACCTATCGCTTGCCGGTCAGGCAGGTGACGGGTTTCGAGCACAGCCGTCGACGGTGTGATGATTTCCACCGGGAGTGGCCGTGTCGCCCCGGGGATGAAGATCCTCTGGCCGGCTCGGATCTGATGCGGGTCATAAATTCGGTTGATCCGGGCAAGCTCCCCGTAAGGGATATCGTACGCTTTGCCGATGCGAAATAGATTCTCACCGCTCTTAACCACATGATGGATCCCTTCCGGTCTCCTCCGAACGGGAACTGCAGACCGAGGGGCGCAACTCTCAAACAAAACTAAAAACAAAACGGAGAAAACAGCAAAGGATGGCGTGAGCTTCAGTCGGGCCAACCGTATTTCCCCCAGAGTTTAACAAAGCGGCATTCCCCGAGAACCTCCTCCTCCTGTCCCATGGCAGTCCGCCGCAATCGCTTGAGCACCTGCGACTGCTCATCTCCGAGCGGGATGACCAATCTCCCTCCCACGGACAATTGTTCAACGAGCGGTCGAGGTAAGCCTGGTGAACCGGCGGTTACAAGGATGGCGTCAAATGGGGCATGGTCTGCCCAACCCAAAGTCCCATCCCCAACATGGATCGCGACGTTGTAATGGCTCAACGTGTCCAGAATCACCCTTGCGCGAGATGCGAGGAAGCCAATCTTCTCGATCGAAAAAACATTCTGGCATAGCTCGGCCAGGACCGCCGTCTGATAGCCGGAGCCGGTGCCGATCTCTAGGACTTTTTCGTCACCTTGGAGCTCCAAGGCCTGTGTCATAAGACCCACCATGTAAGGCTGCGATATGGTCTGCTTCTCGCCAATCGGCAAGGGGTTATCGCCATACGCGCGATTGGCAAAGGCGGATTCCACGAAGAGGTGGCGGGGGACCTTGCGCATGGCTCCCAAAACCCGTGGGTCTTTGACCCCACGGGACAAAAGCTGCTCCTGAATCATCCTTTCTCTGGCCGCGTGATGCTCTTGTGTGATTTGGGTAGAGGGTTTCACACCGATGGGGAAATGGTCGGGGCGACCGGATTTGAACCGGTGACCACACGCACCCCAAGCGTGTGCGCTACCAGGCTGCGCTACGCCCCGACATGGGCCTTTACTTATGGACTATGTAACACTCCCGGAGTTTTAAATCAATTTATCTCTTCCGCAACGCATAAAGGACGTATCTCCCGGCGCAACCCGCGTGGTTTCACGATCGTTTTCCCGCGTTAAATCTCAGGTCGTCATCTTCAACCTGGCAGAGTGTCGCGTGATTCACTCTCCTTTAGCCATTCTTGTTTGCCCCGGGCTGTATACCGTTCGGACAAAGACCTCAATACCTGTAAGGGCGCTGCACGTTTGTGAGCTATCCAAGAACCGCGACGGGGTGTCCAGCCCAGGCAGCTTAAAATTTCCTCGCTGCTCGTTTCCCCGGCCATATTTAACCTTTGAGACGGCCTCTGGACACGATCTTCTATCTAAAATTGTTAGACACAGGGCTGAATTTCTAAATAAATTAGATCCAAAGAGTAGTCTAAATTGCCTGGAAGATCCAGAGAAATAGAACGTAACTCATTATTTTATCGGGCTTTTTCCCCAATCCACGATGATATTCCTCGACGTTTCAGATGATCTGGCACGTCAATTGCGTATGTCAATCGTTGTCAATCGTTGTCCGTATGATAAGTTTTTGTCAAATTTCCGATTGCTATGAGGAGCGAATATGTTTATAAGCTCTCATTTTATTAATCGGCCACATAGACAGGTTAGGCGCGCCACATGGAAACCTGGGGCGCAAGGTTTTACGTTGATAGAAATCATCGTCATCTTGGCGGTCATCTCTATTTTGGTGGCTATCCTTACACCGACCGTTCTTAAGTACATCGACGACGCCCGGATGAGCCGAGCCCAGGAAGATGTGAAAACAATCAATGCGATGCTCAACGATTTGGTCAAAGATACGGGGCAGTACCCGGGGAATAAGTTAGCCGGTCGGACTTTCATCTGCGGCGATGGAACTCAACCCAGTACCGGAGTAGTCTGGTGCACCGCGGCTAACTCAAGATCTCTTTCCAATCATCTTCTCATAAATGACCCGGATGAAGACGGCACTGCCAACGAGGCCACTGACGATTACCGGCCTTCGGGAAATTTCCGCTGGAAAGGTCCCTACCTTCGAACGCTCAATCCGGACCCATGGGGTAACGCGTACGCGATCAACGCCTCAACCTTCGTAGGAGGAAACACCAGCCCGACTTGGGTGGCCTCACCAGGACCAGATGGCGTTTTTCAGACTGCAACCACAGACACCTCGCTATCCGGGGATGACATCGGCGTAAGGATTAAATAGGAGCGTAAATCCATGAGACAAATTGCGGCTAGAAGGCTAAATTCAAAGGAGGAAAAAATGCAACGTACCGATAGACTGGCCAAAGGGTTTACCCTGATAGAGCTTATCTTCGTCATCGCCATCATCGTCGTCCTGGCCAGCATCTTTGTTCCTTTAGCCCTGGATAAGCTGGCCCAGGCGAATCAAGCAAGGGCTGACTCGGATCTGAACACGATCGCTGCGTCTTTGGCGTCTTTTTTTACCGATGTCAAGCACATGCCAGCCTGCGACAACGCCGACTGCGATCCCATTACGGGGAACAATAACGACCTCAAAATGCTTGCGATCAAAGCAGACACCAGCGCGGTGGCAACTTCCGATATCCCGGCTATGGCGTCCGGAGTGTCCTGCACCGGGGCCGCCACGTGGAACGCTGCCGGCAACTTGTCGGCCACGCCCGCGAGAAACAACGCCTTTAATCAGCTCGTCGTGAACAACCCGAACGCTGACAGCACCGAGGCTGAATCCGGTGCGGACTACAGCGGCTGGAAAGGGCCCTACATAGCCAAAGTGGGCAATGATCCCTGGGGAAATCGATACATCATCCACGTGGGCGCCATGGAGAAAAACGGCACGAAGATCAACACCGGTGGGAGAGGTTGGATTCTTTCGGCTGGCGAAGACGGCGTCTTCAACACCTGCCCCGAAGCCAGTTCTCTTTCCGGGGACGACCGAGGATTTATCTTTGTCACCCAGTAGGGCCAAGCATCTCTAACAACGCGACAAAGAAAAGGTGCCTTTCGGCACCTTTTCTTTATGGGGAAACGTTACGTGAAAAGATCGGCGTCTGGGTCCGAGCAGATCACCCAGGGAATCATCCTTCTGTGCTTTTTACTCCCCCTCACCTTCTTTCCAGGCCTCATTAGCCTCTACCGCCTCCCAAAAACAACTTTCTTGGCTTTCCTGGTCACGATGCTTTGCTGGCTGTGGCTCATCAGCTACCTCCGCGAGCAGGACAAGCGGACACCCACCTTGCCCCTTCTAGTCCCTATCATGTTTTATCTTCTCATTAGCACCCTCTCCTTATTTCGCTCGATCAACCCTTATGAGGGGGGGCAATTCCTCTTCCAGATTATTTTAGGCGTCTCGTTATTCTGGATAACGCATCACCACCTCGAAAAGACCCGTCTACCCCGGCTTTTTCATTGGTCAGTGAACGCTGCGGCCATCGTGTCGATTATCGGCATTGCTCAGACCTGGGGCGCCAATGTCCCCACGCTCATTTCGACCTCAATCCCGGGCTCGACCTTTGGCAGCAAAAACATGGCCGCGCAGTATCTTCTCTTCGTGCTGCCCGTGGTTTTTTATTCGCTGCTTTTCTCTTCCGAACCTGCCCGGGAGTGGCTTTACGCCTCTCTGGCAAGCTTGATGACCACCTACTTCGTTTATACCAGCACCCGTGCCGCATGGGGCGGCGCATGCGTTGCCGGGCTGACGCTCCTATGTTGCCTTCTATTAGCGGGGCGGAGCGCCAAAAGTTTGGCTCTTTTCAGCAAAAGAAAACGGGGCTTCGTGCTGGGGATCATCCTCTTTGTGGTGGTCATGAACACGATTCCTCCCTACCTTTTACCGGGCTTCGGCGGTCTCCCGGTGCTTGCCCGACTGGAAAGTATGGCGGAGCTGGAAACGGACACCTCGGCCCAGCATCGCTTCGCCATCTGGGCCAACAGTCTGGCCATTTTTGCCGATCATCCCCTATTCGGAGCTGGAAAGGGGGATTTCCGCTTTATCTACCCGGTATACGCGCGCAGAGTCATCGAGGATCCCTCCTTCAGCCCTCAGTCACGAGCCGCGGACGCCCATAACGATTACATCCAGCTTTTGGCCGAAACCGGATTTCTGGGAGCGGCAGCATTCCTCTTCATCCTAGCTCTTTTGGCACGACGATTTTGGCACGGCCTGAAACGAGATTTCGAACCCCAACTCTTAGTTGTTGCCTTCGCCCTGATAGCGATTTTAGCGGAGGCCTTCTGGGACTTTCCGTTCAATCTTCCGGTGCCCACCGCTTTTTTCTGGATCTATGCGGGCATCCTTTGGAGCTTGCCCCGGACAGGGTCCCCCCGAGAAGGTCGAATCTCAGCAAAGCTATTTCTCATCCCCGTTGTGCTCGTAACCCTCGTCTCCACGCTTTTTTCCGCTTTGACCCTTTCCTCTTTGCGCGGAGAGTTTTATTACAGCCGCGGCGCACGGGAAATGTACGAGGGCAGCCTGGATCCGGCAGAAAGGGACCTGGCTCGGGCCACTGACATCAGCCCGCTCAATTACCGCTACCATTTTCTACTCGGGCTGCTACAAATCAGAAAAGGAGATTACGAAAAAGCTGCCGAATCGACCCTGCATTCCCTCGCGCTCAACCCGTACAACATCAACGCCCTCAACAATCTCGGCGTAGCCTATGCCTCGGCGGGAAGCATCCCCAAGGCGATCCAGGCTTTTCAAACCTCGCTCAGAATATGGCCACGCCACATCGAAGCGAATAGGAACCTAGCGACAATCTACGCCCGCGAGGGAGAAAAAGCGAAGGCCATTCAGCATTTCCAAGCGGTCCTAGCTCTCGATCCCATGGACCTCCAAGCCAGAAACGCCCTTCTAGCGCTCAGCGTTGATCCGCGCGGCCGCGATTAGTGCAAACGTGAGATTCAACCGTCGCAGGGTCCGCTTTCTTCATCGCAAAGAAAACCGTAATCATAGCTTCTCATTTTCCTCACGAAATGGTAAATTAGAGATCGTTTTTCTAGACGCTCACCCATGGACAAAGCAGGGACGGTTTATCCCTCCGTGGCTCTCCCCAGACCCGAGGGGATCTTCGAGGTCTCCAGAAAATCCACCGTCATCAGGCTTCGATGGCCGGTAGTACTCGTCTGCGCGTACCTGCTGCTCTATTCGCCGAGCCCATGGCTGAGGCCCACGACTTCCCACTTCCTTCTACTCCTCTACATTTTATCCAATGCCGTGCTGCACCGACTCGACGAGCGGCTATTCGACTCCCCTATTTTTTACATCCCTCTCGTCATGTTCGACACGCTTTTCCTCACCACTTCCTTGATCCTCACACAGCGAGTGGGGACAGATTTTTACCTCACGTACTTCCTGATCATCATCCTGTGCAGCCTTTGGCAGGATTTCCGCTGGTCGATCGTCGCCGCGGTGTTTGTCAGTATCCTCTACGGATACGTGCTCTTTAAGACGACCGAGATCTATGATTCGAGCCTTTACATCCGTTTTCCCTTCCTGTTTGTGACCTCGCTCTTTTACGGCTACTTCGCCCAGTTGGCCCGCAACGGAAAGGCCATAAGGGAGCAGGCGGAAGTTGAGAGGTGGAAGACAGTAGCCAATTTGTCGGCAGGGGTGGCACACGAGGTCAAAAACCCGTTAGCCATACTCCTCCAGGGGGTGGAGTATCTCGCTGATAAGACTGGCGAGCAGGACCCCGATGTCACCTTGGTCGTCAAAGAGATGGAAGAGGCCGTCCATAGGGCGAACTCGGTGATTCGGGGCATGATGGATTTTGCGAGCATTGCGCAGTTGAACATCGTGGCGGAGGATCTCAATTTAATCATTGAGAGGTCCTTGTTGCTGCTCAAGAATCAGTTCGATCGCTCCCATGTCGAGGTGACTAAAGAGCTCGGAACAGGCCTGCCCCAGGTGAAAGTGGACCGGCCCCGCCTTGAGCAGGTTTTCATCAACCTTTTTATGAACGCGGTCGAGGCTCAACCCAGTGGGGGTCGATTATGGGTCAGAACCTATCGGGAGATCGCACCGGGCGGGAATGGGGTCGCCATTATTGCTGAAGTCGAAAACGATGGGAAAAGTATCCCCGAAGCACACCTAGCGCAGGTGTTTGATCCCTTTTTTACGACCAAACGGAACATCGGCGGGACCGGCCTCGGACTGTCTATTGTCAAAAACATTCTGGATATGCATAATGCGAAGATACAAATTCGAAACAGAGAAAATGGGGGGGTAAGGGTCGCACTTCAGTTTCAGACCTAGGGGGGATCATGGCGGCGAAAAAGATCCTGGTTGTCGATGATGAGGCGGGATTTGGGCGTCTGCTAAAACTTAACCTTGAGAGAACCGGGAAATTCGAGGTTCAGACAGAAACCAAAGGGTCCCAAGCGCTCAACGCCGCACGCTCCTTCAAGCCTGACCTCATCCTGCTGGATATCATCATGCCGGACATGGATGGCTCAGAGGTGGCCAACCGCCTGAAAAACGATCCCACAACGGGCAACATCCCGGTTCTATTCTTGACGGCTCTGGTAAAAAATAAGGAAGTCGAGACCACCTCCGGCACCATCGGCGGGCATATCTTTCTAGCCAAGCCCATCACCACAGACGAGCTCGTGAAGAACATCGAAACCGCCTTGGGCGGGTAATCCGGAGAGGGGGAGCAGAAGTTCTCGTAGACGGGTGCCGGGGAATCACAGGCCCCCAAGGTGCCGCCGATCCGGTTTACGGGGGGGTAAATTTAAGCACAGACTTAGGATTTGCGCCCGAAGGGTTAATGGTAACGGTAATAGGGATCCCTGCGATGCTCTGTTGAAATCTGATGTTCATGATCGCTGTCGTCCCCTGGCCGGTAATTATAGTATCCGGGACCTGAACGTTAGGAGAGTCAACAAACACCCTCATCGACGGCCTGGCTGCCGGACTGGCAGCAACTACCGTATCCGTAACGTTGACATCCGCGCCACTATTGGTATTAGCAGTGTTATATATCGTGTTCAGCCCACCGCCAGTATCTATTTGAATCCTGTTATACTGGCCGCCCCCCCCAAAGGTGACCATCATGCGGTCAACCGTTTGTGCAACCGTCGAGTAGTTAATGATCACAAAAGTGACAGTAGGATTCGCGCCAGCGGAGTCAGTAACACTACCTGGGCTATAAACGAAGCTCGGCAACGCTCTGACACCGCGCGGGCCAAATGGGACCGAAGTGAATGAATAATTCCCGTTGGCGTCCGTGTTGGTTGGTCCGGTAGTGGTT
>JACPSF010000056.1:1933-5570 GCA_016193385.1 Deltaproteobacteria bacterium | reverse complement strand
GGTCACCCAAACCCAATAAAGACCCCTTGACAGACCTGAGCCGGCGCGGTACTCGGGTAATTCGTGGCCGAGCAGAAACGCCAAAAAGAGCGCCGGCAAAAGGATTTCTGAAATGCGCGGGCAGTACGATATGGTTTGAAGGCAGGAAAACAGAGGCTCGATTTCGTAGCTATAGATCGGTTAGAACTTGATCACCGCGGCAGCCCAGGCGAAGCCCGCGCCGAAAGCGTTCAGAAGCACGATATCTCCGGAGCGAATACGACCTTCTCGCCGCGCCTCATCCAAGGCGACCGGAACCGACGCCGCCGAGGTGTTCCCGTATTTATCCACATTCACCACCACTTTCTCCAGCGGCAGACCCAAGCGCTCGGCCAGCGCCGTGATGATCCTCCGATTCGCCTGATGTGGAATAACCAGCGAGACCTGATGGATCGTCACTCCGGCCTCATCCAAGGCCTCCCGGCTGATTTCTTCCATTGAGCGCACTGCGACCTTGAAAACCTCTTTACCGTTCATGGTGATGGTGTGCTCGTTGCGCTGCACGCTCTCGACGCTGGCAGGCTTGAGAGACCCGCCCGCGGGAACATAGAGCGTCTTGGCGTAGGAGCCGTCCGTGCGCAGCCGCGTGCTTAGGACCCCTCGGCTCCCGTCATCCGACACCCCCAGAACCACAGCGCCCGCTCCATCCCCGAACAAGATGCAGGTCGCGCGGTCCTGCCAGTTGAGCAGGCGACTCAAGGCGTCCGATCCCACGACAAGCGCGCTGCGAATCTTGCCGGTTTGAATGAAAGAGTCGGCAACGGCCAGGGCATTGAGAAATCCGGAACAGGCGGCATTGACATCGAACGAGAATACATCCCTGGCGCCCAGCATGTGCTCAAGAACGCAGGCGGAGCTGGGAAAGGGATAATCGGGGGTAACCGTCCCCACAACGATCGCCTCCAGGTCCTTCGCTTCCATCCCCGCGTCTTGGAGCGCCCGAATCGAAGCGTGATAGGCCATGTCGGCGCTTCCCTTGCCGTCCTCAAGAATTCGGCGCTCCTTAATCCCGGTGCGCGTGGTAATCCACTCGTCCGAGGTATCGACGAGCTGTTCCAAAGCCGAATTGGTCACAACTTTCGGGGGAAGCTCAGAGCCGGTGCCGAGAACGACGCTTCTCAGTTGCGATTGCCTCACTCAGCCCTCCTGAAGATGACGCAGGCGTTGGTCCCGCCAAAACCAAAAGAGTTGGAAAGCGCGACCCGGATTGCGGCTCTGCGCGCCTGATTCGGTACGTAATCTAAATCACAACGAGGATCCGGGTTCTCGTAATTAATGGTCGGCGGAATGATCCCCTCCTGCAGGGCAAGCACGGAGTAGATTCCCTCCACCGCTCCAGCCGCCCCCAGCAGATGGCCCGTCATCGACTTGGTCGAACTCACGGGGATCTTATAAGCCTGCTCGCCAAAGACTTTTTTGATCGCCAGGGTCTCATTGATGTCGTTATATTCGGTGGACGTCCCATGGGCGTTGATATAGTCCACGGCCTGCGCCGGTACACCAGCGTCACGGATCGCCAGCGCCATACAACGGGCGGCGCCTTCACCCTCGGGCGAGGGCGCAGTCATATGGTAAGCGTCTCCGTTAGCTCCGTAGCCAATGATCTCGGCGTAAATCTTCGCCCCTCTTCTTAACGCCCGCTCCCTCTCCTCGAGAATCATCACGCCAGAACCTTCCGCCATGACAAAGCCGTCTCGATCCTTGTCAAAAGGCCGACTCGCTCGCTCCGGCTCATCGTTGCGCGTAGAAAGGGCCCTCATAGCGCTGAACCCGCTCACCCCGAGTGGCGTGATGGCGGCCTCCGCGCCTCCGGCGATGACGGCGTCTTGGAGTCCGCGCCGGATCAGATGGAAGGCCTCGCCGATGGCATGGTTGCCTGAGGCGCAGGCGGACGCGGGTGTCCAGTTCACCCCTTTTGCGCCGCACCGTATAGCGATTTGACCCGGAGCTAAGTTAGAGATCACTTTAGGAATAAAAAAGGGCGATACCTTTCGCGGACCGCCTTCCAAGAGAGCGCGGTTATAGTACTCGATGGTCTCGATGCCGCCCAGACCCACTCCGATGATCACCCCGACGCGCTCGGCATCTGTCGAGTCGATCTTGAAACCACTGTCCTGAAGCGCCATCCCGGCTGCGGCCACGCTGTACTGGATGAAGAGATCCATCTTTTTGATCTCTTTGAGCTCGATGAAATCCTCCGCGCGAAAATCCGGGACCTGGCCCGCGATGCGGGTGGGAAAAAACTCCAGCCCGGTAAAACGGGTGATCGCTGTGATTCCCGACCGGCCCGCAATGACGGCCTCCCAGTTTTTCTGCAACCCGGTCCCCAGAGGGGTAACCAGGCCCAGGCCGGTCACGACTACCCTGCGCTGCTCCATTCTCTTCCTGTCCGATCTCAGTGCCGAAGAACGTAAAAAATAAACCAGCGGCTGCGGACCGTCAATACCTTACTTTTTTACCAGTACGGCTCTTGAACCCGGAGGACTTTCCGAATGAGCGGCTCGATGAACTCCCCGCCGTCGTCGGCAGGCGCGTCGCCGTTTCCCCCGGCTCTCATTTGCTCGAGCACACCGGCTACGGAACTTTTCAACGCGGCGAGATCATAACCCCCTTCGAGTAAAAAAGCGATCTTCCCGCTCGCGTGCTCCGCGGCGAGCTCAAGCAAGGTCGCAGCCATGGCCGCAAATCCACGCTCTGTCACATTCATCCCTCCGAGAGGGTCCCGTTGGTGCGGGTCGAACCCCGCGGAGACGAGAATCCAATCGGGCCTATACTTGGAACCGATGGGAAGCGCGATTTCCTTAAAAAGCCGCAGATACTCACCATCGCCGCAACCGGGCGGAAGGGGAACGTTGACCGTAAAGCCTTCACCCGCACCCTCCCCTACCTCATCGATGGCGCCAGTGCCTGGGTAGTAGGGATATTGATGGGTAGACATATAGAGCACCGAGGAGTCATGATAAAAGGCCGCCTGCGTCCCGTTCCCATGGTGAACATCCCAGTCGATGATGAAGATTCTCTTCGCCCCATACCGCCGTTTGACGTAGTGCGCCCCGATGGCCGCCGTATTGAAGAGACAAAAGCCCATCCCTCGATCCTTAAGGGCGTGATGGCCAGGCGGGCGCACCAAGGCAAAGCCATTGTCGAGGTCGCCGCACGCTATCGCATCCAGGAGCCGAAGAAACCCTCCGACGGCCAACAACCCGACACCAAACGAATCTCGGGACGTCACCGTGTCTCCGTCCAAAGCATAACGATTGACCTTGGAGGTGGCCTGGACAAGCGCAATATAGTCGCTGCTATGGCAGGTCTCGATTTCTTCTCTCGCAGCGGGCCGGGGAGGGAGAAGCTGAAAGCCCTCTATATCGAGTTCTCCAGCGAGATCCAGGAGAATCTTCAGACGCTCCGGCCTTTCCGGATGAAAAGGCCCCGGATCATGCTTAAGATAATCCCGATCGATCACCACTCCAGGCCGGGGCATAACTAATCTCTTTATCTACCATCCCCGGACCGCGAAAGTAAAGCCTGTGCTTTGCACCTGACAGCGATAGCATGCGCGACGATCGGGCGCAGATGCCCTGCGAAGTTCAGGCTTGAG
>JACPSF010000056.1:0-1927 GCA_016193385.1 Deltaproteobacteria bacterium | reverse complement strand
CTCCGCTTGCTTACTAGCCAGAAATGGAATAGCTTACACGGGGAGGCAAGCAATGTTCGGCATCGGCATGCCGGAACTGATCCTGATCTTAGTCTTGGCCCTTATCGTACTAGGCCCGCGAAAGCTTCCCGAAATCGCCCGGGCCCTGGGAAAGGGGCTCGCGGAGTTTCGCCGCGCCACGGACGAATTGAAAGAAGAGTTCCGGCAAGTGGAACGGGAGGTCGAAGAGTCCACGGCCCAATCTCCTGCCAGCGAGGAACCTTCCATAGCCGCGTCAACGCCCCCCGCAGAAGAGAGTGAGAAAAAATCCAGGTAAAGGGCGTCCCAACGATGCCTCAATGCCTTTCACCGCCCACCTGGAGGAGCTTCGCTCCCGTCTGATCAAATCCATCATAGCGATTCTCACCGCCTTTGCGGTTTGCTTTGCGTTCGCTGAGGAAATCTTCGGCCTCCTGACCGCGCCGTTGCTGCGGCTCCAGGCCTCCGGCGTGACCCTCATCGGCACCGGCGTTCCGGAAGCCTTCTTCACGAAGATGAAGGTCGGCTTAATCGCCGCCATCTTCCTCGCCTTCCCGATCATCCTCCGGGAGTCCTGGCAGTTCATCGCGCCGGGTCTCTACGAGCACGAAAAGCGCTATGCCCGTGGCTTCGTCTTTTTCGGCACTGTGCTTTTCCTCTTGGGGGCGGCCTTCTGCTACACCGTGGTCTTTCAGATAGGTTTCGGCTTTCTGCTCAAGCGCTACCAGGCCCTTGGCGTCCGCCCGGCCATCCGGATCGGCGAGTACCTCTCTTTCGCCTCCCGCCTGCTGCTCGCCTTCGGCGTCACCTTCGAGCTGCCCGTGGTCGCCTATTTCCTAACGCGCGTCGGGCTTCTCGACCACCACATCTTGATCCACCAGTTCCGCTACGCCGTTCTGTTGATCTTTCTTCTGGCAGCCATCCTCACCCCTCCCGATCTTATCTCGCAGATCCTTCTGGCCCTGCCGCTTACGGCCCTCTACGGCGTCAGTATCGGCGTCGCCTATCTGGCCAGGACAAAATAATTTTGAATTGTGAATTGTGAATTTTGAATCGAGGACTTTGAAAATTCCCCTAGTAATTCAAAATTGTTATTTGTTGTCGTTGTTGGCGGCGTCGTCGTTGATAAAGACTCCGGCGGCAAAGACAGTGGTCCAAAGCCCATCCTTATTGCCGATCGCAGACTGCGTGATATTGGTGGTGCGGACAATCTTTTCCGACATTTTGAAAATTTGCTCGCGCTCGTCCCAGGCGGTATCAGGATTGAATTCGATGCCCAAGGTCGTCGCCAGCATGCTCGCAGCAAGGTCCTCGGCGTATTCTCCAGCCTTCTCGTCGGTCTCGCCAAAAGAGTGGTGCTCGGAAAGATAACCGTACTGGTTCTCGTCAGCGGGAATTGCCACGCCGACCGAAGCAGCCACCAAACGGTTCGGCTCGTTGGTGCTCTCGCATCCTCTTGCATCCCGGCGGATAGATACTGGATACCAGGACGAGATTGCAGTAAGCGAGCCCGGCGGTGCGCAGCGCCAACTCAAAAGAGGCCAGCTTCTCTTTGTGGACTCCCACTCCCTTGGTGAAAAAAACCTTTTTCGGAACCATTTACGGATCGTTCTATAACACGAAAGCAAACAAGTGACAAGAAATTTTTCTGTCGGGAATGGGCTGCAAGTCCCTACTCGACGACGGCCAGGATGGCCCCCGCTTCCACCGCGTCCCCCGCCTTGACCCTGATCTCCCGGACCTCCCCGGCGATTGGAGAGCGGACCTCGTTTTCCATCTTCATGGCCTCCACGATCACAAGCCCCTGCCCCTTCTCTGCCCGATCACCCTCTGAGACCAGGACGGCGATCACTTTCCCCGGCATCGGCACCGAAATTTCCTGGCGGCCTTCCAACTGGATACCCGCCTG
>JACPSF010000229.1:5286-11262 GCA_016193385.1 Deltaproteobacteria bacterium | reverse complement strand
GTGGATCTTTGGCGGCCGAGCAGCTATCTTCCGATCCACCCGCCTTCAACCTCAAGGAAAATCAAGCGGGTCTCTTGTTTGCAGATACCTCGAGCCTGATATTGAATTCAATTCTCCTCTCAACTTGAAAAGTCTATTTGTTGGGGTCGGGAAGAAGAAAGGGGTCAGGAATCTTTTCACAAAGGGGCCGCGGGGGGAGACACGGCTAGAACAGTCCGAGAATCGCAGGTCTTCCCCCGGCCTCGGTGCTCTGGGTAGGCGGTAGGTCAGAGCCTTTTCCTCTTTTTCTGTCCGCTGTAGGACGCTTTTCTCATAGACGGAGGTTCCATTAGATGCGAATAGAGTTGCCTTGCTTCCTGCGGATTCAATTCGTCGACGGACCTAAAAGCCGAAGCTGCCAGATAGGAGTGGTCCATCTCGAAGGCGATCCATTTGCGACGGAGAAGATAGGGGGCCGGGAGTCTGTAGCCCAACGGCGTCAGTACGCCTCCGCTCTGCCTGCCGGGGCGCGGGCAGGTGACCGCACGCAGACAGGCCCCCGGTTTCTCGCACGCCTTCCATCTGGGAGCTTTTTGACCGGTCTGAAAACAGGCTTCTCAGGCCGGGCCTTCGTTTTATAGATCGCTCTCCAAAATCTCCAGCCCGTCGAACCCATCTCCTGCCGACGCTTCAATCACCAAACTTGTTGACCGCATCCTCGCGGCGAAGCGCAAGAATCCCGCTGCCGGCACGATCGGGTTGGAGCACGAACTTAACCCGGCGTTTGATTGCGCCGCGCGGGCGAGCACAAGGCGGAGTTCGGACCCGCAAAAACAAAACATGAGTGAGTTCGGTAAACTCTCAGTCCGCCGAAGATTGAATGTCCTAACGCTCTGTGCTAGCATTTTGATATCACATGATCAACGGAGGAATCTGTCATGGGACAAGTCCTGGTAAGGAACCTTCATGCGAAGGTCGTCAGGAAATTAAAGCTTCGAGCTCGACGGCACCGTCGTTCCTTGCAAGAGGAGCTGAGGGAGATCCTAGAGCACGCGGCGAAGCAGAATACTGCGGCCGCGCGGGCGACCGTCGATCAGGTCCGCAAAATGTTTGCCGGCCGCACGTTTCGCGATAGTTCGGAGCTCATTCAGAGAGACAGGACGCGATGAGCGACTTGGTCGTTGACGCCAGCGTTGCAATCAAGTGGTTTTTCCCGGAAATCCACGGTGAAGCGGCGCTCCGGCTCCTGGAAGGGGAGTACGCGCTGCGCGTTCCGGATCTTATTTTTTCGGAGTTTGGGAATGTCCTCTGGAAGCGCTTTCGGAAAGGCCAGATATCCAGAAAAGAGGCCATAGTCACAACCGAAGCCTTGCTGGCTCTGCCTCTCCAGGTGGAATCCTCTCAATCGCTGATTCCTGCAGCTCTGGAAATCGCGTGCAGCGCGCATCGCACGGTCTATGACAGTCTCTATCTTGCTGTCGCGATAGCCTACCAATGCCGGGTTGTCACGGCTGACTCTAAGCTTCATAACGCCCTCAAGAAAGGTGCTTTGTCGGCTCATCTGCTTTGGGTAGAGGACATTCCTCGATGAACATCTTAGACTCAATAGGGGGAAAAAGGGGGCAGCGGTCTTTAGGTCAACGCACTACGTCAATACGCCTCCGCTATGCCTGTGCGCCCGCCTGCCGGGGCGCGGGCAGGTGACCGCACGCAGGTCTCTCGCACGCCTTCTATCTGGGCCCTTTTGACCGGTCCGTCAGCAGGGGTTTTCAACACCGTGCAGGAATTTGACAATTAGCTGGGCGCTTGATAACTGAACGGGCGAACCTAGGGAGGTCGCATGGAGAATTTAGACCGAACATTGGTCATCGACGCCGATGGGCACGTTAATGAAGGGGATGTGGATCTTGCACCCCGCCTGCCGGAAAAATGGCGGTCTCAGGCACCCGTCAGAATCAAGGATAACCAGGGTTATCCCCGCATCCTCCTGGAGGGAAGGATCTGGTCAGCCTCCCAAGGGCCGGGGCCGGGAGTGACCGGTCCTTTCACTGAAAAGGCCCGCAAGTCGCGTCCGGGCATGATCGATCCGATCGAGCGCCTGAAGGACATGGACCTGGAAGGAATCGATGTCGCTGTGATTTTTGGGACGCAGATCGCGCTCACTGTAAACGGTCTCATGAATGGCGAGTTTGCGGCTGCTCTATGCCACGCTGTCAATGAGTGGCTACTGGAATACTGCTCGGCTGACCCGAAGCGTCTCAGGGCGGTGGGTCTGATCCCATGTCAAGCGCCAAAGGCCGCATTGCCGGAGCTGGAGTTCCTGGCCAAGGCGGGAGCGACTTCGATTATGCTACCCAACAATGTCTATGGTCGAAATATGGGCGACCCCATGTTTAACCCCATCTACGAGGCGGCTGAGGATATCGGCATCACACTCAGCGTCCATCCCCAGACCGGCCACGATGGCGTCCCTGGCGTTTCCGGAGTCATGGGGGCAGGGAGCGAGCGTTTTTTTAAGTACGCCTACGTTCACATAACGGCCTTCCCATTCGAGTTGATGATCGCCATGATGCACATGATCGGAGAGGGGGTGTTCGGCCGCTATCCGCGCCTCAAAGTGGGCTTCATGGAGGGAGGGGCGGGCTGGCTTCCTTTCTGGATGGAGCGGCTCGACGAGCACGTGGAAAAACTGGCGCCGCAGATGCCCGAGCTTAAGCGTATGCCAAGCGAAATCATCCGGAGCAACCAAGTCGTTCTCACATGCGAGTCCGAGGAGAGCGGCCTCGATCATGTGCTCGGGGCGGCCGGCCCCGGCACTGTGCTCTATGCCTCCGACTATTGCCACTGGGACTGTCACTTCCCCGATTCGGTCAAGGATATTATCGAAGCCCGCGACCTGAATGATACCCAGAAGCAAAGGATCTTAAGCGGAAACGCAATCGAGTTTTTCGGCCTTAAGGACCTGCCCGAACCGCGGGCCTTGAAAATCGCCGGGCAGCACTGGCAAAAGCAAAAAAGGGCGCAAACAGTGGCGGGCCAGGGAGCAGAGGGGCAGGCCTAAAAAGTCTGTGAACTAACCGGAAAGACTTATCCGCTTAGATTCCGCGGGGACAACTGTCTTCTCTTCTTTGAAGATCGCGACGCTCTTGATCGATTTTGGGTCGGCTTCATGGACCACCAAGCGGCAGTGGCCGATGTGGACTTCTTCGCCCACGGCCGGGATACGGCCCAGGTGATCCTGAATCAGGCCGCTGACCGTGTTCGCATCATCGCCCAAATCCACCTTGAGGAAATCGTTGATCCGGCGCACCTCGGTGCGGCCGTGCACCAAAATCTGATTTTTCCCAATGCGCTTGATCAGTTCCTCGGTGATGTCGGTCTCATCCATGATCTCGCCCACGACCTCCTCCAGGAGATCCTCGAGCGTCACTAATCCCATAACCCCGCCGAACTCGTTCACCACAACGGCCATGTGACGCTTTTCCTGCTGGAACTGCTTCATCAGGTCGTCAGCGGGCTTCCCGCATGGCACGAACAGCGGCGGGCTGGCGATGTCGGCGAGCTTTACATCAAAACGGCCTTCCGCAAGCTCCTTGAGCGCCGTGGTTTTGTAGAGAATTCCCGTGATGTTGTCCAGGCTTCCGTCAAAAACCGGGATACGGGAGTACTGCGAGCTGAAGAGCTGCTCCTTGGCAGCCCTGAGCGTGAGACCTCCATCGAGGGCAAACATGTAAATGCGCGGGGTCATGGCGTCTTCGGCGGTGATATCGTTGAGCTGGAAGACGTTCTTGATCATTTTCACTTCATCCGTTTCCAGGACCCCAGCCCTTCCGCTTTCTTCCAGGGCCATCGTGAGCTCCTCTTCGGTGACAAACGGCACGGCAAGACCCCGACCTCCCGTCAGTCTGAGGATCAGGGGCTCAAGGATGAAGAGGATGGGCCAGAGCAGCTTCTCAAACCAGTAAATCGGATAGGCCAGCCATTGCACGACCGCAGCAGCATGCCTGGCTGCAAGGGTCTTCGGCACGATCTCGCCGAAAATAAGGATAAGGAGCGTCAGCAACCCCGTGGCCAAGGCGACCGCCTCGGAGCCAAAGAGGCGCAGAGCGATGAGCGTGACCAGCGAGGCGGCAGCAATGTTGGCCACGTTGTTCCCGATAAGAACCGTGGAGAGAAGGCGCTGGGGATTTGCCCTGAGGCGAAGCCCCATTCTGGCTCCCCCGTGGCCTGTCTCCGCCAACGCCCGAAGCTTCAACTCACTGATGGAGAAAAAGGCGATTTCAATGGCGGAAAAGGCAGCTGACGCCACGATGCAGACAATGACGACAACAAAATCCATAAATTACGCAAGGCTGGACGAGACAGGAAGTCGAAGGCGCCTGTTAGCGCTGCGCGGAAGCGGGAGAAAGCGAACCCGATATGTTTTGTAAGGGAAATCGGCGCCGGTTAAGCCAGCTTTCGCCAAAGGACCGCACGGAAAGAGCCAATCCCCGCTTGGGGACCCTCCTGGCCCACTATCATCCATTGCTGAGTACATCTAGCATAGGCGAGGCAATTCGGCAATCAACCGGCCATCTCCGACCATTTAGAAGCTGGCTGCCTGCAGGGGCGCAAATACCCGTGGTTTTCGTTTACAGGAGTGGGACCCATGCCCCCCTTCGCTCAAAGGATCAAAAAGTGCGGCAACGAATTGCGCAAGCGCAAGATCGTGGGTTCGTAGAGCGAGCAAAAAAACAGCGCCAACGGAATCGGGAAAAGCTCATCGACACGAGCGATATCAAGGACTATAATAAATAATATGGGTCCTAGCGACTCCCCACCAGAGGAAAGGGGGAAAAAAACGTGAGCCGACTGCAAGCGCTACGAAAATTCGGCCAGTCCGTTTGGCTCGACTACGTTCAGCGAAGCCTGATCACCAGCGGCGCGCTGCGCCGGATGGTGGAAGCGGATGGCCTCAGCGGCGTGACTAGTAATCCGACGATCTTCGAGAAGGCGATCGCCGGGACCGCAGACTACGATGACCGGCTGGAGGCGATTCTTTCCGACCATCCCCGGGCGGAAGCGCGCACGCTTTATGAACTCTTGGCCATCGAGGATATCCAGATGGCCGCCGATGTCCTAAGACCGGTGTATGACGAAACCGGAGGAGCCGACGGTTTCGTCAGCTTCGAGGCCTCTCCCCACCTGGCGCACGACACCGAAGGGACCCTGGGCGAAGTCAGGCGGCTGTGGAAAGCGGTAGCCCGGCCTAATGTCATGATCAAGGTGCCGGGAACCCCCGAAGGTATTCCGGCCGTAGAAGCGCTGATCGCGGAAGGAACCAACATCAACATCACGCTCATGTTTTCCTTAGGTCATTACGAGGCAGTAGCCCAGGCTTACCTAAGAGGCTTGCGACGTTGTGCCACACCCGAGAATGTCGCCTCGGTGGCCTCATTCTTTGTCAGCCGCGTCGATACAGTTGTCGACCACGGGCTCGTAGCCATCGGGACTCCCCAAGCCCTAGCGCTGCAGGGCAAGGTCGCGATCGCCAACGCCAAGCTGGTCTATCGGCGCTTCCGCGAGATCTTCGACGGCGAAGCCTTTTCCCCTCTGCGGCGCAGGGGAGCCCGGGTCCAACGACCGCTTTGGGCCAGTACGGGAACAAAGAATCCGGCCTATTCCGACGTTCTCTACGTTGAGGGTCTGATCGGGCCGGACACGGTCAACACCTTGCCTCCGGCCACGCTGGACGCGTTTCGTGACCATGGCGAGGTGAGCCGGGCTGCGGTCCAGGAGAATTGGCAGGAGGCCTGGTCCAGCCTGGCACGGCTCAAGGAGCTTGGCATTGATCTGGAGGCGGTCACGGAGAAGCTGCAAACCGATGGGGTGGCTGCTTTCGCGGCATCCTTCGACCAGCTTCTGAACGCACTCGGTGAAAAGCGCAAAACCATCATCGCTCGCCAGGTCGATCAGCAAAGCCGGGGCGTGCGGGGGGAATAGAGTTGCCCGCCGTTC
>JACPSF010000229.1:0-5206 GCA_016193385.1 Deltaproteobacteria bacterium | reverse complement strand
CCGTTCCGTCCGGGACGATGGAGATCACCGAGACTTGCACGATGGTGATCTTCGGCGCCTCGGGTGATCTGACCAAGCGCAAGCTGCTCCCCGCCCTTTACCACTTGACGGCAACGGGTCAACTGCCTGAACGTTTTTCCGTGGTGGGCTACGCCCGGAGCCAACTCAGCCACGAGGAGTTCCGCCTCAGGATGCGAGAGGCGCTCAGCGAGCATGTCCGGGGCGGGCTAGGAGACGGATCCGGGTGGGAGAAATTCGCTCGGGGCCTTGTCTATGTTCGCGGCAATTATGAGGAGGGGCAAGGCTATCGCCGCCTCAAAGAGACTTTGGTCGGAATCGAGGGCAAGAGCGCTTGCGCCAAGAACCGCATCTTTTACCTTGCGACTCCTCCCGACCTCTATGCTCCGATCATTCGCCAGATCGGCGCCGCCGGCCTCGCGCGCAAGGATAAGCCCGGCACGGGATGGACACGAATCGTGATCGAGAAGCCTTTCGGAAGGGATCTCGCGACCGCGCGGGAACTCAGCCAACAGGTGCACGAGGTCTTTGACGAGAGGCAAGTTTATCGCATCGACCATTATCTCGGCAAAGAAACCGTGCAGAACATCTTGGTCTTCCGCTTTGCCAATGCCGTCTTCGAGCCGATTTGGAACCGCCGGTACGTGGACCACGTGCAAATCACCGCCGCAGAGAGCGTGGGGGTGGAAGACCGCGGCGGATATTACGAAGAGGCGGGGGTTATCCGGGACATGTTTCAAAACCACCTGCTCCAGCTTCTTTGTCTCACCGCTATGGAGCCCCCCGTGGCCCTGACGGCCGATGCCGTGCGCGATGAAAAGGTCAAGGTGCTCCGCTCGGTCCAACCGATTTCACCGGAGCAGACAAACCGAGTAGCCGTGCGCGGTCAATACGGTCGCGGAAAGCTCGGCGGCAATGAGGTCAAGGCCTACCGGGAAGAAGTCGACGTGGCTCCGGACTCGACCCGTGAGACCTACGCAGCCGTCAAACTGTTGATCGAAAACTGGCGCTGGGAGGGAGTGCCGTTCTACCTACGTTCGGGAAAGCGCCTGCCCAGGAAGGTGACGGAGATTGCCATCTACTTTAAACGCCCGCCGCTACTGCTTTTCAAGGCATGCCCGATCGAACAAGTAAGCCCCAACGTCCTGCTCCTGCGCATCCAACCGGACGAAGGTATTTCCCTGACGTTCGAGGTGAAGCCTCCGGGGCCAGAGATCTGCGTGAGCTCGCTGAGTCTGGACTTCAACTACACGGGAGCCTTCGGGGCCGCTCCACCGGAGGCTTACGAAACTCTGCTGATTGATTGCATGCGTGGCGACTCCACGCTATTTACCCGCCACGACTGGGTCGAGCTCGCGTGGTCCCTCATGAGCCCGATTCTGCAGGCTTGGGAGTCGATAGCCCCGGCGCGCTTTCCCAACTACCCAGCGGGGAGCTGGGGCCCCACGGAGGCGGAAGCCTTGATCGAAACCGACCGCCGGCATTGGCGCGAATCCTAGCCGTGAAAGAAAGCTGCCGGCTCTTAGCGGCTCTTTTTACGGAATTTCTCCGGCTCGAACGGCGCCCCATTCAGCGCAAATTGGCGCTCGACAGGGACCGGATGGAGAAGGGACTGTAATACGTAGCAGCCGTTCTCAGCATTGCGTACCACGGCAGCGACGCGTTCGATGGGCTCCTTTGACTCCAGTTCCAGGCGAGTCTCAAAGCCCAAGCCTCTCGCCTGCACCGTCTCGGCCAGGACCGAACCCTCGCTTTTGAATCTGGCCTTGACAAACACCCGAGCCTTGTCGATTCTTGCTTTCATCATTTCCCCGTACCGGGAAATTTGGGTGAGCAGTCAGAAAGCCAACGAAAGCCCGAAGTAAGCCAGGGGCGGTGGCGCCGTGTTGTCCCCGCCCGTTCGCTCGGCCTCGTCACAATAAACCGTAAACCCCCTCGCGTGCCCCTCTTTCCGCATCTTTTCCAGGGTCTCAGCATCCGCTTCCAAGAGGATTTCTCTTTTGACCTGAAGGTCGTCGGCCATAATGCCTCCCTTCGCCAATATGGAACTCTATCGGTCAAGCCGAACGGGCCTTGGATCTGGCCACCTCGAGCAGCTCCGACATCGGCATTTCAGAAACTAAAACGCAAATGACATTCCCTTCGCGGTGTAGGACACCGTTAATGCCACCACGAGAGAAGATATAGAACTTGATCTTTTTCCCCGCATCGAAAAAGACCGCGGCACCCTCGGGCGCGTCCTGTTCGGTGCCCAGAAACGTATAGCAAGTGAGGGATGGACTCTGGCCTTCGTAGAGAGTTACGAGGATCTTCCGCCCTTGGACTTCCTGCATCAAGCCCGCAACGACTTGAAGATTCATCGCGGACAAATCATACCCCATCGGCGCAAATCTGCGCTCCACGGAACGAACGAGCTGTTCTTTGACCTCTTCCTGGCTGCCTGCTTTCACCAACGAGAGGCTCCGCGCCAGGATCTTCCCGTGAGTCTCCAGAGCCGCCAAAGCAATGGTCTGCCTGGCCGGCCGGACGAGATAGAGTAACGGAAGAACTAGGAGGATTAAGACGGCGAGCGCGAAGGCAGCTTGCAGAGGCGACCTCGAAGGGCGCCACAGGCCGTGCCAAAATCCTCGGGGCTCGGCCTTCGGCGGAAAGAGGTGAGGGTGCGAGAGTATCCTTTCTCTTAGCTCGGCGGGCGCGCTCATGCTTGCCGCCACCATGCGGACCTTCGTCTTCAAGGCCTGCTCTCCCCGGTAGACCGACTGGCATTTCGAGCAGGCCCGCAGATGGTCTTCTACCGCGAGCTTCTCCGCGCCAGCCAACTCCTTATCCACCAAAGCGGTGATGAGTTCTTGCGCTTCTTCGCATCTCATCTCCTGATCACTCCTCATCCTTGACGCCTACGTATCCTCTGAGGTGCTTGTGCAGCAGCCTTCTTCCTCGAGAAAGCCGGGAGCGCACCGTCCCAACGGGGCACGAAAGGATCTCGGCGGCTTCCCCGTAGGTAAAATCCCCCATATCCACCAGAATAATCGGGACGCGAAACTCCTCAGGTATTCTTCCCAGGGCATCGGTGATTTTAACGTTCAGCTCCTTGTGCAGAACGTCGCTTTCCGGACCAGGATTCTCAGCCGCCACCTTTCCCCAGTAATCCAATTCTTCCTCTCCCCGCTCAGCCCGGTCTTCCACAGAGACCCATCGTCTCTTCTGATGGTAATCGTCGAAAAAGTGATTGTAAAGAATCCTGGTAAGCCAGGCTTTCATATTAGTCCCGAGCGTAAACTGCGCGTACGAACCCAGGGCCCGAGCATAAGTCTCCTGAACGAGATCCTCGGCCTCGTCCTTTTTTTTCGCCAAGTGAAAGGCCACCCGGTAGAGATGATCGAGATGCGTCATGGCCTCACGGGAAAAACCTTCCCTCTGATCCTGTCTTTCCCCAGCCACGCGGCCATTCTAACGAAGAGAAAGGCCGGTGTCCAACTAATGGACTCACAAATAAAACGCTCTGCTTATCCTGGAAGTTCCCGAAAATCGCTTATTCTCAGGATTGGTATCAATTCAGGGGGATAATCTTCTCGAACAGGATATATGAAGTACGCCCAGACTCCTGCAAGGCCTCTTTAACCAGCGTTCTGCCTTCCGGGGATAGGTTCTCCCCCCTCAGGTAAGCCGGATAAAAATGGACGTGATAGAAGTGGTCGGGCTGGACTTCGACCCAAGCCCGCCCCTTGTTTGCCCGCTTGTCTGGAGCCCAGCGAAACGTGTGCTGAAATTTCTCCCCTGGCGGGATGCGCGTATCGAAAAACTCTTTCCACTCCCCGTCCTCGAAACGAGCGTCCCAGCCAATTACCTTCTCCTGCTCAGTCCCGCGAAGAACCTTTCCTGCCTGGTCCAAAAGCGCGGCCCGAACAAAGACCTTGGGCGTGACATACGTGGGGAACTTATGCCCCACTGCGGCGTTTGTTACCTCCACCGAAAGTTCCAGAGGGCTCCCGCCAGTTGAGGCGCCTTTTTTTAGATGCGCTTCTATGCGAACTCCCCCCTTGACCCATTCCTTGTCGTGGATACCTTTCCAAAGGTGCCGTCGGCCCGGCATGTGGCAATCCTGACAGGCGGCCTCACCCTGCCCCCATATGCTATTTTTCCATTCGCGGTAGGTGTCCTGTATCGGTTTGCCGTTGACCAACACTGTATTTTCGGGGTCAAATTGATGGCAGTCTTTGCAGAACTCAGCCTTCTCAAAGTAGGGAGTCCTTTGGACACCTCCGTGGTTGGGCGTGCCAACAGGGTACTTCGTAGCGGCCGCTCCTTCGGCTTTGGGAGGACCAAAACGTTGATGTTGTCGCACGTGACATGCGGCGCAAGTAATCCCCTGGAGTTGCAGTTTAGAATCAAAATCAGGATTCTTCGCGTAAGTTTTTTTATTCCCATCTGTAATCGTAGCAATCACAGGGATTTGCTCGCTTAACGGACCATGGCAGGTCATACATAGAATAGCTTCTTCCGGGCTGTTTTGAGTCAGATCGACGATCTGTCCCCAAGGCCCTGGCCCCATTGCCTTACTATGAAGGCTTTCTTTCCAGTCTGCGTACTGCTGGGCATGACAACTCCCGCACGCCTCAGGCCTAAGGGAGGCCTCTTTCTCTGTGAAAGAGGCGCGAGGCGCGCCCTGGAGAGGAACGGGCCTCTGCCAATAAAGCTTAAAAAAATTCTCTAGGTCCTGGTCAAGAGTTAGGCTAACGGTAGATCGGGGGTTCTTCTGGCTCCACGAAGGGAAAAACCAGGCGAAGATAAGAAGGAGAAGAACAAGAGCTAAAAAACCTCCTGCCACAAGAGCGAGCTTTCCCGAGCTGAAAAAACGCAACTTATCCCCCTAGGTTGGACTTTTATCTTAAAAATGCCGCTGGGTCAAAAAAAGTTCCTGTAGGGCGAGCTTCACGGGAACTTTTATGCCCCTGCCCATGTTTACAGACTGCGTAATTGAAAGCTTTTAACTTTAACAGGAGGTCTTATGAGAAACACAAAGGTTCTCAAGTGTGGACTTTTTTGTGCTATTTTCACAAGTTTTCTTTTTTTAACCCTTCCTAATCTCTCTTACGGCCAAACCAACCCCTGTGTTCCGAAGTCTAAGAAAGCATCTCAGATCCCCTGTGCCTTAAACCCTTGTGCTGTCAAAAATCCTTGTGCGGCT
>JACPSF010000117.1 GCA_016193385.1 Deltaproteobacteria bacterium | reverse complement strand
GAAATTTGTATGGGCGGTTTCTCGGGGGCGGGCTGGGGGTGCGCGCGGACGCACAAGGAAAAGTGCCCCAGCTAGCCAATATTGAGATTCAAACCGTAGAGGTGAGAGAGTTATAGCGCCCTACTGCCTGGTGGAGATCGATGCGGTGGTGTTGTTAGTCGGTTGATTTTTCACGAGGTGGGTTATAGGATGCGGCCCCTAAGCCGGAGGGGGGAAATCGATGTCTCTGGTAGCTGCGCTGGCGGCCAGCCATGCCCCGAATATTCTTTTGGAGCCTGGCGCGGAGTGGGAGGATTTCATGCAACTTCACTACCGCATGGCCCCACAGGCGGTCTCCTCGAAGCCGTCTTTGGAGGCGCAGCAAAGGCTCCGGCTTGAGGCGGAGAAGGCCTTCGCGGTTTTACGCGCTGAACTGGAAGCGGCCAGCCCGGAGGTTCTGATTGTCGTGGCCAACGATCAGTTCGTCAATTTTTTTTTCAACAATATTCCGACTTTTTTTATTACCCTGGCAGACGAAGTCAGGGGGCAGTTCACCCGGCACCGATTTCGCTATCGCAACCACAAAGAGTTGGGCCGAACCATACTGAAAGCCGGTATGGAAAAAGGCATAGATTTCTCCTTCGGGGAACATGTGGAGTTGCAACATACCCAGGTAGTTCCGCTCTACTTTGTGCTGCCGGAGCCCAAGATCCCGATTCTGCCCATTTACGTGAATACCTGGGTGGAGCCGATTCCGACGCCGCGGCGCTGCTACCAGGTAGGAGAGTTGATCCGAGAGGTTGCGCAAAGATCGCGGGAGCGGGTCGCCATTCTGGCCACAGGGGGCCTCTCCCATTTTCCCGGCTCCCCGAGGATCGGGGAGATCGATAGCCAATTCGATCATCGGCTTCTGGAACTCCTCCGCGAGGGCAAAGGCCGATCGCTGGCGGAGTATTCTCTAGAGCAACTCCTCCAAGCGGGTGATTCCGAGTTTCTCAACTGGATGGTGGTGATCGGATGTGTCGGGGATGCCCGGGCTTCTTCGAACTTTTATATGCCGGATCATGTCGCCACGGGGTGGGGCTTTGTCAGTTGGAAACTGACACAGGCGTGAGTCGTGAGGCACGAGGCGTGAGCAAATGGAATCTTCTCAAGCCTCAAGCCTCAAGCCTGTTGCCTCATGCCTAGGGCGGGTTGTTAATGGGAGGTAAAGATGAGCAGCTATCACCTGAATCGACTGCTGTTCGATCTTAAGATGAATGAAGAGACATTTAAGGGCGCGCTCGCCGATCTCGGGCAGGTGATGGAGCGCTACGATTTGTCTCCGGAAGAGAGGGAAGCATTAAGCGCGGGCGACCCGCGGCGACTGAAGCAGCTTGGCGCCCACGGTATGCTCGCCCTTTACGTGATGCGGCTCAACCCGGAATTTCGCCGTAACATCTACTGGACTCAAAAATAGCTTAGCAGCTGTTAGCCATTAGCTATCAGCTTTTTTTGGGGAGGGAAAGCGAGCCAGGGGATGGGCAGGGCGATCGCGATGGGTTTCGCGCGTGAGGGCGCCAAGGTCAGCATCTGCGCGCGCGGGGAGGGTAGGCTTCAGGAGGCCGCCGCGATGATTCGCCGTGAGACTGGGGCAGAGGTTCTGGCTCTGGTCGCGGACATGGCGCGGCTCGAAGATATTCAAAGATTTGTGGCCAAGAGCGTGGAGCAGTTCGGTCGCCTCGACATCGTGGTCACGAACGCCGGAGGGCCACCTCCTGGTGAATTCATGAAGTTGACCGATGAGGATTGGGAGAAGGCATTTCAACTCAGTTTTCTCAGCGCTCTCAGGCTTGCGCGGGAGGCGGTCCCGTACATGCGTAAGGTTGGCGGTGGCCGGGTGATCAATATCACCTCCTACGCCGTCAAGGAGCCCATCGCGGGGCTCGTCTTGTCCAACGCCCTGCGCAGCGGCGTCATTGGCCTGGCCAAGACCCTGTCGCGAGAGCTCGCCAAGGACAACATCCTGGTCAACAACGTCTGCCCCGGGAGAATCGATACCGAGCGGCACCGCAAATTGAATGAAGACCGGGCCAAGAGGTTGAACCAATCGCTCGAAGAGGTTGAGAAGCAGATGAAAACTGAGATCCCCTTGGGGCGGTACGGGACGGCCGAGGAAACGGCGGATCTGGTAGTTTTCCTGGGCTCCGAACGGGCAAGCTATATTACGGGAACCACGATTCAGATCGATGGGGGCCTGGTGCGGGCGATTCAATAATGGTGCTTTATCTTATCCAGTGGGACCTTCCTGACCAGAAGGCCAATCTCACGATCTACGCCAACAAGGCGAAGAATGATTGGCTCCCGGCGACTCTCTCTCATCCGGGAGTCCGGGAGATACGCAATTACCGCAATCCCCTTGAGGTTACTCCCCAGGTCGCCATCGGCATCGAGTTTGATTCCTTGGAGGCGTGGCGGGACTACGTCGAGTCGGACGACTATGTCCGCATCATGCGCGAGCTGCGCATTCTCGGCTGTTGCAACTTCGCAACCCACCTCTGGGCCCCTTCCCGATATTTTCCGGAAGTTCTAAGGCCGGAAAAGAAATGAGTAGGTGAGCGAGCGAAACATCGCGGGCCGTTACCGTGGTTTTCTTTTACCCCCTCTGATTAGAGAGAGGCGTGTGCTTTTTCTGCTCTTGATTTCGTTCAGGAGGCATTCCCAGTCTATAAGGGTGATATAATCCTCCGGCGGACTATACCCACAATCGTACCCGCGTAAGAATTTCGTAAAGCTACCGTAGCTCTTTTCGTACTCCTTAATCCTTTTTTGGATTTCCTTGAGCGAAAGAGAAGAATAATCGATTTTTGTTTCGCTATCGGTTCCTTTTATGGCAAGTATTCGGCTCATTTCGTGATCTCCTTAAGCTCCGGCAAGATGATGTCAATGATGCGCCGAAGCTGCTCTTCTCCCGCCTTTGGCTCCTTAAAGGGAGTAACGAGCTTAACATGAAGATGGGTCGCCAGAACCTTTTTACCCTTCTTGATCTCGTGGCTGTCATATCGCACCTCGTCGTACCATCCATCGTTCTTCCGATAGCAATGGATTTTGTATTCAATGACGGCGCCAGATTCTTTATCGCTAACGGTAACGTTAAGACACTTCCAGCCGTTGTTCGGTCCTTTCGGCACTGGTTCAGTATTTCAAAGTTCCGCCGATGCTGCAACCTGGGCTTTGATTACCGGTGAATTTTAACCCCCACCTTATCGCAGTACTTCTCCACCGGACACTGGCTGCACATGGGCGATATCGGCCGGCACAGGTGCTGACCGAACGAGACGAGCAGGTCGTTGTATTCGATCCAGTATCGCTCTGGGAGTCTCTGGCGCAGCGCGAACTCGGTCTCTTTCGGATTCTTCGTCCGCACGTATCCCCAGCGGTTGGAGATCCGGTGGACGTGGGTGTCGACGCAGATCCCCGGCTTCCGATAACCTAAGGTCACCACGAGATTCGCGGTTTTTCGTCCTACTCCCTTGAGCTTCAGAAGCTCGTCGATCTCATCGGGAACCCGCCCGGCGTAATTTTCAATCAGAGTGCGACAGATCTCGCGAATCGTTTTGGCCTTGGTACGGTAAAATCCGACCGGGTAGATCGCCTTTTCAATCTTTTGGGTCGGTAATTTCGCCATTTCTGCCACTGTGTCCGCGAGAGCGAAAAGGTGCCGGACAGCGCGGGTGGTGGTCGTGTCCTGAGTGCGAAGGCTCAGGATGCAGGAAATGAGGACCTGGAACGGGCTCTCGGAAGACTCCGCCACCAGCCCCACGATCGGGGTCTGCCATTTCGGCACCTCTCGGCGCAGGATGCGGATGGCCTGGTGGATCTCTCGCTGGGTCACGGTACTGGCTTTTTCGTTGCAGATTGGGTAAATTGGTAGTAGTTTTTATCACAGCTCTGCCTCAACTTAAATTCCTTTTTTTGCTTGATGATGGGCGCCGAGAGAATCTATCAAGTCTTACAATCGCGGACGCCGCGCACGCTAGGCAGCGGGGATTTCAAACAGGCCGCCGTATTGGTTCCAATTCAGGAGCGGGAAGACGGCGACTATTTGATCTTCACCCAGAGGGCCGAAGGTTTGAATCACCACAGCGGCCAGGTGGCTTTTCCAGGGGGAAGGGTTGACCCTGTGGATCAGGGAGATCTCCACGCCGCACTGCGCGAGACTTACGAGGAGATCGGTATCGATCCCGGCCATGTGCGGGTTTTAGGACAGCTCGACCAGACCAGGGCGGCCTACAATTTTTCGGTCACCCCATTCGTCGGTCTCATCCCCTGGCCCTATGAATTTCGCTTGAACCACGCAGAGACCGCGGCAGTTTTCTCAGTCCCGGTTTCTGCTCTCCTACAGCCCGGCTGCTTGGTCACGGAAGATCGCTACTTCGATCCCGACAGGCGCCATCCCGTCTATCACTTTTACTATCAGGGTTGGGATATCTGGGGCGCCACGGCCCGGATCGTCAAACAATTTCTGGAGATCGCCTATGATTTCAAGCCGGAAGAGAATGATGCTTGATGGCAAAGACACGCTACCGGTGCCGTAATTCTCACTTTTTTGTCGGCTTTGAGTCCGCTAGGTTGATGCTTTCTTGAGAGCTATTGTACCTTGGCCAACTCTCGTTGGGCTTCTTTCAGAAAAGAGAAATCCAGCATCGACTCGGGTGGGGGAATGACCGGGTTGTCCTGGCCCGTCTCCCGCGCCATCTTAAGCACATCGCGCACTTTCTCGGGGCTCACCTCCCCAGCGCGTGTAAGGAGACCCAGGGCATCCTCATAGACTCTGTGCGCGGTCGGATAGGAAAGTCTAAATTCCGCCGCGAGAAAGGGTACGCTGAGATCCCTTCGCTTGCGGTAAAGCTCCACTGCCTTGAGGGTTGCCTGCACCATACGCTTCACCTGTTGGGGCTGGGAGCGAATCTTTTTTTCGCTGGTAACAAGACCGTCCACGACGGGCGCGTCGGGTACTTCCTTGCCCAGGAAGGCGAGGCTGCGCAACCCCTTCTCTTGGGCCAGCACGGAAAACGGCGGCGCCAGAACCGCCGCATCCAGCGCGCCCGCTACGAGCGCCTGAAACGCTAGGGGAGAGAACTGTCCGGACACGTAAATAACGTCTTTGTCTGGATCGAGTCCCCGCTTGCGCAGAAACCGCCTGAGCACCAGATAAGGTGTATCGCCGGGGAAAGAAATGCCTATCTTTTTGTCCTTCAACATCTCGACCCGTTCGATTTCGGGGCGGGCTGCAAGCCAGAACGGAGCCTTATCGTCCAAGGCGAAGACGAGCTTCAACGGAAAACCGCGCGCCGCGGCCCTCAGAGCCGCCCCGCCGTGGGCGAGATAATCGAACTGCCCAGTACCCAAGGCTGCAAGGGCCATGTCCGTGCGGGCCGGCGAGATCTCCAGCTCTAATCCTTCGGCGGCGTACATGCCCTGCTTGATTCCGAAGTAGTAAGGCGCGTACATCACCGCGACGACGGGCACGGCAAGCTTGACCTTTTCGGCCGCCAATAAGGCCCGAGTTGAGCCGAGAGATAGAGAGCCGGTGACAATCAGGCAGACCCACAACGAGCCGGTGGAAATCAGTGTAGCGAGCTTATTTGCGGTCAAAATTTTTCCTCCTCAAGCCCCTTTTCCGCCCAGCACGAACCTCGGCCGGATCAGGCTGATCAACGCGGGCAGGAGGAGGAGACCTCCGAGCATGTTCATGGTGAGGATGATGAGGAGCCCGTAGCCCATCTCGGCCTGGAAACGCAGGGGGGAGAAGGCCCAAAAAGCGATTCCGGCGGAGATCAAAAAGGCGGTGTAAAGGACCGCCTTCCCGGCGGTGGCCACGCCCTCGATCAGGGCCGCCCTGAGATCCTGTTTTTCCTCCCGTCGCCCGTACTCCTCGATCGCTCGGGACACGATGTAAATGCCGTAGTCAACGCCGAACCCAATCCCGAGGCTGATGACCGGCATCGTGTTGACATTGAGGCCGATACCCCAGAACCCCATTAGGGCAGTGCCGAATATGTTAGAGACGAAGACTACGCCGACGAAGAAGAAGCCCGCAAGGACTGACCGAAATCCCAGCGCGCAAAAGATGAGCTGGGCGATGAGCATGAGCCCCAAAACAATTCTTTGATTTCGCTCCATCACTTCGTTGGCCGCTGCCAGGACTCCGACGATCCCCCCGGCGAGCCTGAATTGGGCCTCTTCCAGAGGGTGGCCGGCGATAAACTTTCGGGCGCGCTCGATGACTTCGTGAATCGTGCTGCCTTTGTGATCGTAGAGGAAAACCGTGATCTTGCCGTGCTGGAAGTTATAGTTCACCCAGCGGTCGAAATCGCCGGGCTCGCTGCCGTGCTCGGCGACCATCAGAATCCCTCCCACTTCCGTCTCTGAGCGAGGCAGGATCCCCCAGCGCGGGTCGTTGTTGTGCAGCACGGTGTTGATCTGTCGCGTGAGACCGACCAGAGAATCGGTCCCACCGACGTGGGGCGAGCGTTCCATCTCGCGCTGGAACGCTTCCATGGTGCGCAGGACCCGCGGTGATGTCGCCGTCTTTTCCCGCTTGCCCTCCACGATGATATAGAGCTGGTCCGTGCCCTGGAATTTGTCGTTGATGTGCCGCACGCTTACATTGTAGTTGGAGTTGGGCCACAGCAGGGGCGAGCCCGGGCGCGAATCTCCGACGGTCAGAAACTGATTCCAGTAAAGGCTCCAGAGAAAGATGGCGCCAAAGGCCGCAAGCACGACCCAGCGGCCCAAAGAGGCCGTGCATAGGCGCCCGACCTGCCGCAAAGGGGCATCGAGCCAGTGACCCTCTCCACCCTTCGGTCGCCGGCGCGGGGTGGGAAAGTAGCAGCAAAGAATCGGATCCAGAACCAGCACAGTGATCAGGTTGCTGATTACCCAGAAGCTCCCGGCAATGGCGAGCTTTGTGAGTATGGGCATGGGCGCGGTCAAGAGCACCGTGAGGCCGGCCGCGTCGGTCAGGATGGCCACGCCGCCGGGCATGAGCAGGCCGGAGGCGCTCTCTATGGCTGCTTTTTCCTTATCACCCCATCGGTCCAGCTCCTCGAAAAAGCGCTCGCGGAACTGAATGGAGTGGCTGAGGGTTCTGGCGGCGATCAAGAAGGGAACCACCAGAACGAGGGGTTCGAAGTTGTATCCCATGAGCGAGGTGAAACCGGTCCCCCAGATAAAGGTGACGAGAGCGGAAAGCACGGGAATGACCACTCCGTTCAGGTTCCGATAGTAGAGGATCAGAAGCCCGAGGAGGGCAAGGCAAGTGAACATGATGACGACGACGATGTCCTTCAGATGGTGGTAGATCCAGCCGTAGAGAATGGGCTCGCCCGCGGCGTAGACCGTGGTATTCTCGTCTTCCACCTCGCTGATGGCCGACTGGATGCGGCGAAATAGCTGGGCATAGTCAAGCCGCTCCTCGTGGAAGGCAGCCGTGATCAGCGCGGCCTTGCCGTCGAGGGAAACCAGGCGCCCGGCGATCGTGGGGTTCGCGTAAACCGCGTTGTGAAGCCGCTCGAACTCCTCTTCGGTTCGCGGCACCTGCGGCCACATGACGGGCTGCACTTCGATCCCCCAGGAAGTGGCGCGGACATCCTTCACCTTCTGTCTGGCGATGGAAAAGATCTGATAGTTGTTGGCCCCGTACGTGAGCTCGAGCACTTCGGTGAGCCTTTTGATCTTTGCCAAAGTGCGGGGATTGAAGATGTCACCCTTTTTGACCTCGACAGAAAGAAAAACGAGGTTGGCGCCGCCGAAGATCTTGCTGAACTGGTTATGAACACGGATGAAGGGGTGGTCGGTCGGAATCAGATCGGAGAAGGCCGTGTACATCTCGATCCTGAGAGCGCGAAGGCCGAAAAAGGCCGTCACGAGAACGATCGCGATCAGGACCGGAAAGCGCTTTTTAACAATCGATTCGGCAAGGCGTCTCACGGGGCCTGGCTCACTCCCTTTCCCGCCGCTTCAGGCACGATCTTGATTGGCCTCCACTCCCCGCCCCCATCTTCGGTCTTAAGGATCAAGCCTCGGCTCCCGACGATGAGTCCCAAGCCGTCGCTTCCGAAGGCGATCCCGTTGAGGCTTAGCGGCGGTATTTTAAGCTTCGCGGCTTGCCATTGGTCCTGCCCCGTGGCGGCGACGAGTACCGTCCCGCGCTCGCCCACTGCCCATTTTTTACCGTCAAAGAGCGCGGCGGAAAAAAGGTGATGGCGTAACGCCGGCAGAGGCCCGGCCCCATCCGGGTGGTGGAGTTCCCAGCTCTCGCCGTTGCCGGTTCTCAGGATCACGCCGTCCAGGCCGAACACCCATCCTCCTTGAGAGTCCGGAAAAAGGAGGCGAAAGAGGTTGCGGCTCTCGCCGCTCACAAACGAAACTTCAACCGGGCTTTGCTGCTTGCGCCAGGTGTGGCCTCCATCCTGGGAGTGGTAAATGCGGCCGAATTCACCCACAATCCATCCCTGCCTGGCGTCCTTAAACCAGACGTCGTTGAGGATGACATCTTCGCCGAGCGAATAGTCTTTCCAGGAAGCGCCGCCATCCTCGGTTATAAGGATCGCGCCCCGGCTCCCTACCGCCCATCCCAAGCGCTCGTCGGCGAAGTGAAGCCCGAAAAGATGTTCCTGCGTGGGAGTACTCTGGGCCTTCCAGCTTTTGCCCCCATCCCGAGTGTGCAGGATCGTCCCGTAGCTGCCGGAAATCCATCCCTGCTTTTCATCGATGAAAGCCAAACGAAAGAGGGCTTCCTGGGTTCCGCTACGTTGCAGTTCCCAGGTGAGGCCACGGTCTCCCGAATGGAGGAGGGTCCCGAAGTAGCCCACGATCCAGGCGTGGGAGCCGCGGACCTCCGCGTCGTAGAGATTATCGCGAAAGGCAGGCTCTCGCTCCAAAGGCGCGGTCGCGGCGAGGGGGACAGAGAAAATCGCCCGCAAAAGCCACGCGGAGAGAATCAGCAATATCGGAATGGTTCGCGCTCGGAACATCGAAATCTAACCGGACTGCCGTGCGATTTGGGGAGCCGGCCGTTTATTCCACGCTTCCACCCCGCATGATCCTCTGCAGCGTTGCCAGGCTCCACAGGCTGGCCGGGTAGCCGCGATTGTACGATCTG
>JACPSF010000116.1 GCA_016193385.1 Deltaproteobacteria bacterium | reverse complement strand
CTGAGCGCCTATCCGAGATACCGAAACCACACGACCTTCTGGAACGTGCCTCTGCTCCGTGGTGACTGCTACCGCCACAATGTCTGGATGAACGTGGCTGACGCGAAGGCGAGGGGAATAAAGGACGGGGATCTGGTGCGGGTATTCAATGATAAGGGGATTGGGATGATTCCCGCGTATGTGACTTCCCGGATTCTTCCCGGGATGATCGTGATTCATCACGGGGGAAATTACGAGCCCGACAAGGAAGGGGTGGATTGGGGCTGTACGCCGAACCTCTTCTTCACCGATCCGGAAAGTCCCGTGACGGCGCCCCACGTGAGCAATCTGGTCCAGGTGGAACGCTACACAGGTGCAACCGTATAGTTGACGTGATGGAAGAGGGGACTGTCATCGGCGTGTATAGCCGGAGATGACCCGGGAGGGACCATGCTCAAGAAGCTGTCTTTGCTCGTAGCTCTTTTTGTCGGATTCTCTGCCGGATCGGCCTTTGGGCAAGAATCGTTCTATAAGGGTAAGACGATGCGCATCATCGTGGGGGCTTCGGCCGGAGGCGGCTATGATACTTATTCTCGCACGATTGCCCGTCACATGGGCAAGCACATCCCTGGAAATCCGGTTATCGTCGTGGAGAACATGCCCGGGGCCGGCTTTCTCATCGGGGCCAACTATACGTACAAGGTGGCCAAGCCCGATGGCCTGACGATCGGCCATTTCATCGGCGGTCTGTTTCAGCAGCAGTTTCTCAAATCGCGACCCGGCATCGAGTTCGATTCCCTCAAGTTTGAGTACATCGGAGTCCCGGTCCAGGATAACTATATGGTGGGTCTATCCAAGGCTGCGGGAATTAACAGCATGGAAAAATGGCTCGCCTCCAGGACGATGGTCACTCTCGGCGGCGTCGGACCGGGCTCGGCGACAGACGACATACCCAAGGTTCTCATTGCAGCTTTAGGTCTGCCGGCCCGCCTGGTCACGGGGTATAAAGGCACCGCAGACGTTCGGCTGGCCTTCCACGCCGGAGAGGTCCAAGGCGTGTGCAATGCCTGGGAATCATTCAAGGCGACCTGGCGTAAGGAGCTGGACGCAGGGGATTTGGTGATCGTTCTTCAGACCATCTCTCGACGCCATCCGGATCTCCCGAATATCCCTATATCCATAGAGTTTGCCAAGACCGAGGAGGCGCGCAAGCTGATTCGGGCAGCCGTTCACACCGTTGGGCCGGCAGCTCGTCCCTATGTTCTCCCTCCGGGCACTCCCAAGGAGCGGGTGCAAATCCTGCGCGAGGCTTTCATGGCGACGATGAAAGACCCGGAGTTTTTAGCGGAAGCCAAGAAAGCCAAATTGGACATCAACCCCTTGGACGGCGCGGAGCTGGAGGCAAGCGTCAGAGAGATCTTTGGGCTTGAGCCGGCCCTGGTGCCGAAGCTTAGAGAAATTTTCAAGTAGGTCTGCGAGCAGCGCAAAGAGAAAATCGGCAAAGTGTCCCCGGCCAGGCCGAGAATCGGGCCGCGCGGATGACTGAAAGGGAAGGACGTGGTGGCAAGAGACCTTCGAGAATGGCTGGAGTCGGTGGCAAAGTGCGGTGAGCTAAAGTCCATCAGCGGAGCGGACTGGAAGCTGGAGATGGCCGGTTTGGCCGAGCTGGCCTGTCGAGAATCGAAGGCATTCATCCCGGCCCTCCTCTTTGATGAAATCCAAGGTTATCCGAAGGGGTTCAGAGCCCTGTTTAACCAGCTGAACTCGCCGAAACGTCTCGCCCTGGCTCTCGGACTGACCCTGGACTCCGAGGACAAATTGGATTTCGTGCGGGCGTGCCGGCAGAAGATACGGAATCTTACTCTCATTCCTCCACGAGTGGTCGAATCCGGCCCGGTGCAAGAGAACGTCGATGTCGGGGATCAGGTGGACCTGTTGAAATTCCCTGTGCCGCACCAGCACGAGTTGGACGGCGGTAGGTACATCGGCACGGCCCATGCCGTGGTGACCCGAGATCCCGATTCCGGTTGGGTCAACCTCGGCACGTATCGCTGCATGGTGTTTGGGCGGGATAAATTTGCGCTCCACATCAGTCCCGGAAGGCACGGCAGGATCATGAGAGATGACCTTTATTTCGCCCGCGGCCAGCCCATGAAGGTAGCGGTCGTCATCGGCGCTGATCCTGTTGTTTGGCTTACTTCTTTCAATGAAGTGCCTTGGGGAGTCTCGGAATACGACTTCGCTGGCGGGCTCAAGGGGGAACCGATTGAGGTGATCCCTGGTCCTTTCACCGGACTTCCGATTCCGGCTCGGGCGGAGATCGTGGTCGAGGGGGAATGCTTCCCAGGGGAACTCCAACCCGAAGGGCCTTTCGGCGAATGGGCCGGCTATTACGCCAACTGCGGCCTCAAGCCTGTGCCAGAGCCGGTGGTTCATGTCAAGACAGTTCTTCACCGCGACAATCCCATTCTGACTGTCTCTCATCCCGCAAAGCCGCCGCAAGACGTGGGTTTCCCGCAGAGTGTCTTCCGCTCGGCAACGATGTGGCACGAGCTGGAGGAGGCGGGGGTGCCGGGCGTCCAAGGGGTTTGGATGCATGAGGTCGGAGGCGGGCGATTGTTCAATGTGGTGGCCATCCGACAGCTTTATCCGGGCCATGCCCGGCAAGCGGGGCTGCTGGCGTCGCAGTCGCGGACCGGCGTTTACGTCGGGCGCTATACGATCGTAGTGGATGAGGATATTAACCCTACGGATCTGGGCGACGTTATTTGGGCGATTGCCAGTCGCACCGATCCGGAGCGCTCCATCGAGATCATCCGGCGCTGCCGCAGCAGCTCGGCCGACCCCGCTCTGTCGCCAGACAAGAAAGAGATAGGACGAAATCCCACAGACACCTTCACCTCCAAAGCGATCATTGACGCTTGCTGGCCCTATGAATGGAAAGATCGCGCCTATCCCGTGGCCCAAATCAGCCCGGAGCTACGCAGGTCCCTGCTGGAGAAATGGGGCAGCAGGCTTTTCGGCCAGTGACCGGGATAACCTGCCGGACTATATCGCGCTCGCTCTTTTCCTGACTTTCAAGATATTAAACCGTAAGGTGGCAAGCAACCTCTGCAAGTGGTTAGACGGGATTCTCTAGCGCCAGCAATTTCTTTTTGACCGCTTTAGGGAAGTCAACAAAGACAAAATGCCTCTTGTGGTAAAGGTAGTCCTCGCCGCTCTCGTCAACTATGCGCACGAAATCGTCCTTGGCAGCTCTCGGATCCGGGAGAAGCCGATAGACTTTGCCGGGGATCAATGATGCCTCATAGTCAGTATTATCGATGCACAAAGCAAAGTGCTTCGTTGGTTGCTTCATTACTCGTCCAAATAGCGCTTAATCCTCAGGTCTCTTTTACCTATGCCATGAGCCTCGTACTAACGCAACTCTACCCTGCGCAAAGCACCGGAAACAAAACAGGCTCGATCGGAATGGCAAGCCAAGCGAGGCCATAACCAAGGGCTCCGCCCATCCGGGGCCGAGGTGCCATTCGCACAATCCTACCGATGCCACGTTGGCGGAGGCCGCACTCGAGTGCCAAGCGCGAGAACCTGAACCGCAGGGTGGAGGGTTTAGCCGCGGCACCAACGAGCGCTGACCGACAAAGGCCGCGAGTTGTTAGGGAGATAGGCCGCCAAACCCGGCGTTGTTTGGCGGTCACAAAGCTCTTGACAGGTTCAGCTAAGCGGTAGATATTGCGGCCAATTCAGTTTTGAGTAGCCCGACAGTCTCAGGAGATAGGCTGCGGGCATTTGCAGCCGTCTAAACGGCTCACTTAATAGTTAGCCCGACAAGGGAGCTTTCGTCGCCGACCGCAGATGACGTCCTGACATGAAACATGTTATTCCAGTTCTCGTCCTCCTCATCGCCTCCATGCTCGGCCCAGGATCAAGCTTGGGGCAAGACCCGCTCGCTGGTCACAAAGTCAAGGGATTGAAAGGGCTTCGCACTCTTGCTTTGGTGATCCGGCCCAATACTCCACGAGAGGTAGCAAGTCTAAAAGAGTGGGCCGACATGGTCGAATTGCGCCTACACCGCAACGTTCCTGACCTCACCTTGTCGGATGCGGCAAATGCGCCTGCGTGGCTTGAGTTGAGCATCATAACCACCGAGGCGGGCGGCTTTCTCGAGCTTTCCGTCTATAGATGGGTCAAGGTTTTGGCTTCCGGCGAAGAGACCTTCTCCAAGGTATGGTGGGATTCTCGCGCGATCTTTGGTGGGGTGTCTAAGGAGGCGTTGCAGGACTCGCTCGATACCCTTCTCACGAGCTTTGCCGCGGACTACTTCCGCGCAAAGCGCTAGGCGACGGGACAGAGGGTGCGTAGCGGGGGAGAGAAAAGGGGAGATTGGGCCTAACCCTCTCGTTCAGCTCGACGCAGGCAGGGCATTAGGTTGTGCAGGCTGACGTTAACTGCTCGATGAACCCAGTTCAGGCAACGTTGCTAATTGTTTTCTGCCCGTCGAAGTTTGTCGAGGCGGCGGTATTACACGACGTTACGCTAGAGTTTGAAACAAACACGCAGTTGCGCGACCAATTCCCAGACCGGCGGCTTCCACCCGAGCGCCTACAAGGCTTTCGAGCCACTGCATTGGAACGCACTCGAAAAATTCGCCGAGCACTGTTTGGAAGCATTCTAGTTACCATTGCTACTATTGTTGTCGGTTGGCTTGTCGGGTTAATGTTGCTAAAAGTTTTTGGACCCGCGCCCGTCGTTCTAATCTCGGTCTTGCAGATAGCTGGAGCGGGCACTATGCTCGGTGCCACGCTTGCTGAGATCGGTAGAGAAATCGAGTCGTGGGGTGGCAAGACTCTCCCTGAAAGGGTCAACCTTTGGCTATTCAGAGCCTCGTATACGTTGGGAACATTCGTTTTTGTCTTGTCAGTGGGATGGAGCTCTTAGTTGTACAACCAACTAACGACTGGAGCGGGCGGATACGATTTTATAAGGAACTGAGTTTGTCTAGAGTGCCCGCCGGTCAGCCGAAACGTTAGCCCGCATCCAAGAGCATGCTAGAAGAGGTTCTTGCAAAGGTTCAATCTCTCGACGATGCCTTTCGGCGAAAGGGCTCGGTTGCGTGGTATCGCGGCCACAGCAGAACCGAATGGGACCTGAAGTCCACACTACATCGCTACGTCGAGCGCCTGACGTTGAACCTTGAGAAGCCTTTGACGTGCCGCGAGCAACGAGACTTACTCCGGGATGAACACAAGAGCTTGTATAGACAGTTTACGCGGGAGGCGTGGCCATTGCTCGGGCCTGTAGAGCGTTCCGACTGGGGCGTGCTGTTTTCCATGCAACACTACAGGCTCCCTACACGACTGCTGGATTGGACAGAGAACTTCGCCTGCGCTCTTTTCTTCGCCCAACATCGCCGACAACCCAACGAGGCGGCTGCAGTGTGGGTCTTGGACAGCGAAGGGCTAAATGAGGTCAGCCTTGGCAGGCGTGGCTTGGTTGCCTTGGACGAAACCACCGGAGCAAGCACGGTCAACGTAAGAGATTGGCATCCGCGTTGGGTACCGCCGTCGGATGACTTGCCCACTATTGCCGTGTCACCAATCTTCACGAACCCACGGATGACCGCTCAGAGATCAGCATTTACACTGGCCGGTGACAGCTTTTTGTCGCTCGACGAGCAGTTCGAGGGCCGTCTGATTCGCGAAAGCTTGCTTGTGAAGATCGAGTTAACACCGGAGAGTTTCGCCGAGGTTGATGAATATATTCGCATGGCAGGAGTCAGCGCTTTCACCTACTTTCCTGATCTTGAGGGGCTGGCGCTAGACCACGAGTCCCGCACCGAGGCGAAGTTGCGTGATATCAGGAAATTTTTTCCGCACCAGTTAAAGAAGTGAGAAAAAGGGCTAACAACCGGCTTGAGACGGATCTTCGGACCCGCTCGCTGCGCTCGCTGGCCTCGTCCGCTCAGCCTTGAGCGTTATATCAAAACAAGGGAATAGCTTGAGCAAAGAGAAGGCAATAAAGCTAATAGATCGACTTGAAGGTACGCTGATTGCTGATCTTAAAAGTCTGAAAATAATAGCTGAAGAGCGTTCTGAGTCCGCTTCATTACAAGCAAAACTACCTGGAGCATTTAATTTCTTGCTATTTATAACAGGGTTGATTGCCTGTGAAACATTAGGCTACTTCATTAATAAGGCATCTGAAGAGGGTCGATCTGAAGAGAACATAAAATATTTTGTTTCGAGCAAACACTTTAAACAAAGCGCGTTCAAGAAAACTGATTATCTCAATACCCTAGCGTCCCTAAGGACTAACTTGGTTCACGTATTTGGAATGACAGACTTAAATATGGATGGCATAAATACAGATATAGGGTTATCTGTTGGAGGTTCAAAGAAGCCAGAGATACTACGAAAGTCTGGAGTGGTTAAGATTAACGGAGTCAAATTTGTAGAGTTGGTTATTGACGGGTTTACGTCAATCAAATCTGAGGTGATGGCCGGCAATGACAGTTCAACCCTTATAGGAATTATTGGCGGTAAGAAATGATATATGACAATGCAAAATCAGCCGACCCAACACCGCGCTGCTCCTATCGTCGTTCTGCAACATTGGTCGGTTGATTTGCGACGTTATACGGATTCCGGACATGGCAACGGCTACCATTAGGATTTTCTTGGTCCACGGGGATCCGAAAAGACTCCGCACGGCAGAATTGTCAAATTGGACCGGAAAAGCTGTCGCCGGACCGCGTAGCGAATTCGAGGGCGTATTGGCACGAGAGGAATCTGAAAAGTCCGGTGTCTATTTCCTAACGGGTACTGACCCCGAATCTGGAAAACCGGCCATCTACATTGGAGAGGCTGAAAACATCCGGGATCGCGTCAAATCGCATCTCGAGAAGGACTTTTGGAACCAAGTCATCTACTTCGTCAGCAAGGACGAGAACCTGACCAAGGCTCACATCCGGTATCTGGAAGGAAAACTCATCGAAAAAGCTCGTGGCGCTGGTCGTGCACTGGTTACAAATGGTCAAACCAGCGGAGCAAAGCTTCCAGAGTCTGACCGCGAAGACATGGAGGTTTTCCTTGAGAAGATCAACCAACTCCTACCCGTTCTCGGAGTAGAACTGCTCGTTCCATCATCCGGCACTGCAACCGCACCGTCCGAAAAAGAGACGCTCATGTGTGAGATTAAGGGTCTCAAGGCGCGAGGTCACCTGATCCCGAATGGGTTCTTAGTTCTAAAGGGTTCTCAAGCGGTGCTGCACGAAAGGCCGTCGTCGCAAAAATACCCGTGGGCACGCAACATGCGCCAAGAACTGAAGAAAGACGGTGTGCTTGATGAACAGGAAGATCACTTGGTGTTCACAAAAGACGCTGAGTTTTCTAGTCCAAGTGCGGCAGCCGCAGTCGTACATGGTGGCCACGCAAACGGCCTGATCGCGTGGAAAAACAGCAAAGGCAAAACCCTGAAGGACATCGAATCCATATAACCCGCCGCTGGAGCCGATAATCGACTACGGTATTTTGCCCAAGTTTCTTAATAACGGCTCAGCGGCATAGCGTTATGCAAACGGTTTTGAAGTCAGAACTTGAAGAAGCCAGCAACTTTCTTTTCAACGCAACGTACCGGATGTGGAAATCCGATCTAAAGAAGATATTTCGGATTGGAACGAGAGGTGCTAAGGGAGGCTGTAACCTATCATCATGCATATTGGTCCTTATCGGGATCGAATCGTTTTCAAAGTTTTTTTCCAAGAAAAGAACCGATGTAGATGCATTTGCGGACTTTATGGATAAATATTACCCGGCACAGTACGTTGGGAAAATGAAAAAAATTTATGACCTTTTTCGCCACGGGTTGGCGCACAACTATTACCCGAAAAGCGAATTTAACCTAAAAAACACATCTTTGATCGCGTTCGGTGTAGACGAACACGACAGAGTCGTTGCATTATCGCGTCTTAAGAGGAATTTAGATTACTTCAGAAGAGGTTCACTTCAGCTCAGCCCCAAGCCAGGTAAGCCATACGTTATCTTCCCGCAAGTGTTATTTCTTGACACAGTGATCGTAATGGAAGGGCTGAAGAAAAAGATCAAGAACGATGCCTCACTCCAAAACGACTTCGTGTCCAATTACAAGAAAATTCGAAGGATTCTGAGACACACCAACTGAAGAAACGATGCCACTAGCTTTAGCTACGTTGCGTAACACTTGCGTTGAGCGGACCTCGGTTCCTGCTGGTGCGGGCCTCTCGGCGGGTCACCCAGGGCATTATGCGGAGCAAATTTGAGCTATGTCAGACGTCAAAGCGGTTGAACTAGCCAAAAACGAGCTTGACGACCTTATCGCAACCGGTGAGAAGTTGATCGCCCTCGCTGGGAATGCCGGGGACAACATAGAAGGAGGTCAACTCGCGGACGTCATGGCTTGGGTCTCCAGGTCTGGCCACATCATCCGCAAGGTGGGTGGCGAGGACAGCGCGTACGATCATACTTTTCAAGAGGCGCGCCGAGTACAGGGTTTT
>JACPSF010000115.1:1458-3020 GCA_016193385.1 Deltaproteobacteria bacterium | reverse complement strand
GCTGTTCGTCGACTTTTACCAGACCAGTCTGGCCGATGACGAGATATTGACGCACGTCGTCGTGCCGCCTCTGCCGGCCGGCTCGGGCGTTGAATACATCCGTTTTTCCAGCAGCTCCGTGGTCGACAAACCCTGTGTCGGGGTGTCGGTCCGGCTGTCGCTGGATGCCAAAACTAAAGGCAGCCGGGTCGTCCGGGTCGTCCTCGGCTGTGTCGGCGCGACGCCGGTCAGGGCGCGGAAGGCCGAAGCGCTTCTCGCGGGAAAAACAATCACGCCGGAACTCGCGGTAGAAGCGGGCGCCCTGGCGTCGCAAGAGTGCAGCCCGACGAGTGACCTGCGCGGCTCGGCGGAGTACAAGCGCGCGATCGTGAAGACGCTGGTTAAGCGCGCGTCGACGAAGGCTTACGAACGGGCCCTTACCCTTCCCTCTCCCTCAGGGCGAGGGTTGGGGAAAGACGAAGAAGAAACAAAGATAGGTTAAAGGAAGGAACTCCGCCCGTGTTGCCAGGGACGACAAAGTCATCAAATGATTTGGGATTTAGGAACCTTTTTTTCCCTCGCCCGCTTGCGGGAGAGGGTTAGGGTGAGGGTCGACAGATGAGGGAGAAAATTTTCTACTTTGCTCTCACTGCTATGCTCTTGGCGCTTGGTTTTCCAGTTGAGGCCCAGCAGCCGAAGAAGGTCCCGCGGATAGGGTATCTATCGTCGGGCAATCCAGCTAGTGAGTCCGCCCGTTCCGAAGGAATTCGGCTGGCTCTGCGCGAGCGTGGCTACATAGAAGGACAGAACATTGCCACCGAGTACCGATATTCGGGAGGGAAGGTCGATCGGGCACCCGAGCTTGCGGCCGAGCTGGTGCGCCTCAAGGTTGATATCATCGTGGTAGCCGGAGGAATTCATTGGATTCGAGCGGCAAAGAATGCGACCAAGACAATTCCCGTAGTTATGGTAGGTGCTGGAAACGACCCCGTCGAGGCAGGCTTGGTTGAAAGCCTCGCCCGCCCCGGTGGCAACGTCACCGGCCTGACAAACCTTTCCGGAAAACTAGGAGGGAAGCGGCTCGAGCTGCTCAAAGAAGCTGTTCCCAAAGTGGCTCGTGTCGCGGTTATCTACGAGGCGGCGACTCCGGCTAATGTAACCGAGGTGAACGAGGATCTTCCGGCCGCGGCGCGTGCGCTGAAGTTGACTGTTCGGCCTTGGGAAGTACGAGCTGCGGACGGTTTCGACCGGGTATTCGGTGCGCTAAATAAGCAGCGCCCGGATGGACTCTACGCCGCGGGGAGTCCGCTCGTTACCGCTAACCAAAAACAAATTGTGGGCTTTGCGTTAAAGAGCCGGTTACCGTCGGTGTTCCAAAGTAGCGACGCTGTCGAAGCCGGTGGGCTCATGTACTACGGAGCCGACCTCGGGGACAGCTACCGCCGCGTCGCCACGTACGTGGACAAAATCCTGAAGGGAGCCAAGCCTGCCGATCTGTCGGTGGAGCAGCCGAAGAAGTTTGAGCTGATCATCAATCTCAAAACGGCTAAGCAGATCGGCCTCACGATCCCGCAATCCGCGCT
>JACPSF010000115.1:0-1450 GCA_016193385.1 Deltaproteobacteria bacterium | reverse complement strand
TCCGCGCTGTACCGGGCGGACAGAGTAATAAAGTGATTTTCTATTTTGAGGGCAATCGGTAGAGATAACAGAACAGCAGGCGAGAGACTGTAGGCTAACTCAGTGGGAGGGCCGGCGCGAAAGAAGGCTGTTGAGTAAAAGGGCGAGAAGGAAGTATGATTTCTCGCAAAGGTAAGGTGAACGGACAATGAAGACGAACCACATCAAAATCAAACTTCCGAAGCAAAAGATCGCAGACTTCTGCCGTCGTCATCACATCCGCAAGTTGGCGGTGTTTGGCTCGGCGTTGCGCGACGATTTTCGTCCCGACAGCGACTTGGACGTGCTGGTAGAATTTGAGCCGGAGCATACGCCCGGGCTGATTCGGCTGGCGGGAATGGAGATCGAGCTGTCTGCGCTTCTTGGCGGACGCAAGGTGGACATGAACACGCCGCTGTGCCTAAGTCCTTTCTTCCGCGACGAAGTATTGGAGGAGGCTGAGCCGGTGTATGTCGCGGGATGATCCCCAAGTCCGCCTGCGTCATATGCTCGTTGCCGTCGCTCATCGCTGAATTGGAGAAGATATTACCGTCAGAGAAGTAGCCGTGAAGAAAACAATTTCACTGAAAGTTAACGGCAGCAAGCGCAGCGTTGAGGTTGAAGCGCGCACAACGCTGCTCGATATGGTGCGGGAGCAGTTTGACCTGACCGGCGCCAAGCTCGGCTGCGACATCCAGGTCTGCGGCGCCTGCACGGTGCTTCTCAACGGCAGGCCGGTCAGCGCCTGTTCGGTTCTGGCGCTGGACGCCGACGGCTGCGAGGTCTCGACCATCGAAGGCTTGAGCGGGAAAGACGGGCTTCATCCTTTACAGGAAGCGTTCATGGAGTTCGGGGCGTTGCAGTGCGGATACTGCACCTCCGGATTTATTCTCACGGCGAAGGCGCTCCTCGACGAGTGCCCGCGGCCTTCGGAGCAGCAGATTCGCGATTACCTGGCGGGAAATTTTTGCCGCTGCGGCTGCTACCAGGAGATCCTGCAGGCGGTCAGAAAAGTCGCGGGGCTGCCAGGCAGTTGACGCTTTATGACTATCGGAAAAGAGAACGTGCGGCGGCTGGACTACGAGACCAAGGTGACCGGCCGGGCGCAATATCTGGCGGACATGAGCGTGCCGGGGATGTGTCACGGCAAGATCCTCCGGAGCCCATACCCCCATGCGCGGATTATAAGAATTGACGCGTCCCAAGCCCTCAAAGTCCCCGGCGTCGTGGCGGTGCTGACGCGCGACGATATTCTGCATGACGAGGGCATTGAGCCTTTCTACGGGCCGGTGTTCAAGGACCAGACGATTGTCGCGACGGAAAAAGTCCGCCATGTCGGCGACCCGGTGGCGGCGGCGGCCGCTTTGACCGTCGATGCGGCGGAAGAGGCGCTGCGAGCGATCGAGGTCGATTACGAGGAGCTGCCGGCCGT
>JACPSF010000128.1 GCA_016193385.1 Deltaproteobacteria bacterium | reverse complement strand
GTTCCGTCCCAGCGGGTCTCCCGAAGTTTCCTTGCAACCATCCATCCCCGGGATGGCCACCACCGTGGGACGCGGCTTGCGGTCCGCAGCGCCGTGGAAGCGGCCCTGGATCGACACCCCTTCCCAGGGAACTTCCACGGTCTCTACCGGGTGGGGGCTCATCCCGATGGCCTTGTCGAAGCACTCCAGCAGCTTGCCGTGATAGTAAATCTTGCGCTCGTCGCCGTCGGCAAAGATGGCGTGCTGAGCCTCATGGTAGGCCCTGGCCGCCTGGTAGTACGTGTCCGCGGCCGTCGCCCCGTGACCGGCGGACTCGGCAGCCCGGGCAATCCGCTCCAGGTGGGCGGCGTGCTTGCCCATGTGGCGGGGAATCATGCGGTAGGACTTGACCTCCTCCGGGACCGTGCGCTCGTCGTACTCCAGGTTCTGGACCCTGCCCGTGGTCTTCACGATCCAGTCCAGAATCCATTGCTGATTGTCCCTGCGGCGCGTGAGCTTCATGATGTGCTTCTCCCTTTCTTAAGAGTCCACTTGTTCCCGGTATGCGTGGTATTGGGAATTTCCGGAATCTACCAAACCGACCTAGGCCTGTCAAAGAGGAAAAGGGCAAAGGGGACAGGCTACTTTCTGTATCATTTCGCTGACGGCCACAAGTGAAGTGGATCCAAGTCTGTGTTTTGCCTTCCTGCTTGGCAGTCCCTGCGTGCTGAGGGAACTTCGCGATTGATTAGGATTAAGAGCGCCGGCTGATTCGAGCCATGGGTGGAATTTATGGAAGCAAATCACAAGTCAAGAAAGAAATGAGTATGGTGTCCCCGGAATTCCTCCAATCCGATACGGGTCCCCTCAATAAAATAGTTCTCTGACCCCAATTCCCCGTCCGCAGCAAAGAAGACCACGGAAGCGGGCAAGGGCACCTTCGCCTGGCAGGAGAAGGGATTGCAGATCTACAATCAGAACTGCGCCGCCTGCCATCAGCAAAACGGGCAAGGAGTTCCCGGCGTCTTTCCTCCTCTCAAAGGGAACAGAGACGTCCTGGACTCCGATCCGACTCAGCACATCGAGGTTATCCTGAACGGCCAGAAAGGAGAACCCATCGACGGCGTCTCCTACGCGGCGGAGATGCCCCCCTGGAAGGGGACAAGCTTTCCGACGAGGAAATCGCCGCCGTAGTGAACCACGAGCGCATGAGCTGGGGCAATCAGGCCCCCACGGTCACACCTGCCCAGGTCGCCGCCGAGCGGTCCAAGAGCAGGAAATAACCCCCGCAGCTTTATTTGACCATAGCAGGAGATCTCCGGAAAGTCTGAGCATGCCGAGGAATGGAGACGGGAACGATGAGGCGCCGGCGGGCTGAGAAACGCGCAAAGCGACAGAGGGCAAAACGCAGAGCAAGGCTACGACGGGAGGAAGTACGCGACCCCTTCTTTCACAAGCCCGACTGGTGGCTCAAAGGGCTTGAGAAAACTCCCACCGAAGAGATTGTGGCAACGCTGGCCGGTCTGGGCATCCACACGGACCAAGTCCGTTTCCGGGAGCTGGCAACTGCGCACGGCAATGTTGATGGTCTGGCGGAGGCTTGGTTAAGCCAGAGCACGGCCACCGGCCTCTGGGAAGATTATCCCTGGCTGGCAGCGCGGGCGCTGTGGCCCCGGTGGGTTCCGGATCTCTTTTCCATAGAGGTGTTCGTTAAGCAGAACCTTTCACCCGACGTCTTCCGTGAGAACGATCCCAAAACCCCCGAGGACGGGCGGCGCCACTGGCAGGCGGCCCAAGCCGTGATGGATCTGATTGCGCCACCTGAAGGACCGGCCCGACCTGATCTACTCGAAGAGTTGGAGAAGCACTCGGATCTGGACATCGGTTTCTGGCTCGTCGAGCTCCCATTCAGCCTGGCGAGCCTAGATATGGTGGACGAGGCAGTGGAACTCTGTGCCCGGCTGGCCCCAGTGTGCGAGGCGGAGAACCTCCTCGGCGACCACGCGGTGATCCTGGCGGAGGCGGGCCGCCGCGAAGAAGCGCTCCGGCAGGTCGAGGCAAATCTGGCGCAGTTCCCGGATGATGTCTGGATACGGATCAAGGCCGGCGACGTTCACAGACAACTCGGGGATCTGGCGGCAGCGGAAGCTCTTTATCGCCAAGCCCTGGCCATGACCGACGAGACCGGACCATCCTACGACAGGGACGGGGCCGTGGAGCGCCTCCTCGACCTGTTTGACGGGATGGGCCGCGGGGCGGAGGCGGATGCCCTGGTGGAGGATGAGGAGGCCCGGGCCGCCGAGCTTGAGAAATCCCAAGACGACGATCCGTTCGAAGAGTTGGACCCCGGTCCGCCGGTCACCTGGCCGGAGACCTTCCGACGCGAGGGACCCAAGGTGGGCCGCAACGAGCCCTGCCCCTGCGGCAGCGGCAAGAAGTTCAAGCGCTGCTGCGGCCGATGAATACTGGAACCGAGGATCTTCCATCCGAACACGTTGGGAGGCGCTTCAGATAGACGAGGAGAAGAATGACCATGCCCAAACGGAAAGGATCATTGCCGAAGAGCCGGGCCTTGGATCGACTGAAAGGGGACGAGGCGGCACAGGTTCTACGTGCCCTCCTGGAGAAGCGCCCCGCGCTGGCAAAGGAAGTCGAGGCTCTGGCCGAATCCGTCATCGGAGATGTGTCCGTTGAGGATGTCGCAGACGCTGTGGAGGATGCCGTGCAAGGGCTGGACCTGGAGGATCTCCAGGGACGCGCGGGTCGCAAAGTGTACGGGTACGTCGAGCCTACGGAGGCCGCCTGGGAACTCTTGGAAGAGGCGATGGCACCCTTCCTCGAGGACATCCGGAGACGTGCAGAGGGCGGACAGGACGGTGCCGCTCTGTCCACCTGTGCGGGCATGGTTCTCGGGCTCTATCGAGTCCGTGACAATACGGAAGAAAACGTCCTTCAATATGCTCCGGATTTTCCGGACGAGATGGCGGGAGAAGCGGTTGTCGCCCTGCGCAAGGTCACGCTTTCTGCCAAGACGCGACGGTCCTCCCGCCGGCCATCCGCCGCCCTGCCATCCGTTTTCCACGATATCGCGCCGGAGTGAGTTAAAATGCTGGATCGCTGCTGGCGCCGCCCTGTTTGAAAGCATGGGAACCGCTTTGCATAGTTTGCCAAGCTCTCTACATGCCACGATCAGCTACTTTGACGTCTCCCCAAAATCTCCCTGGAGAACTTCCATGGGATTGAGAAGCGCTTCGACAACCTTTTCTTGCTGATTGCCAAGCGCTGGATGCCGCCGGCAAATAACATGCGGCGGGGACTTGGCAGACAGCCTTCCTCTAAGTTCTGATCAGCGGATCTCAGAGAGGTGAATGTAGTCCACAAGCACCTGGGTGACTCTCTGATAATGGGCATCCCCGGTTAGGAGACGCACCCCGTGCTGCATGGCACTCGCTGCAATCCAGATATCATTGGTAGGTATCGGGGTGCCAGCTTTCCAGAGCGAATTCAGGATTACCGCGTACCTTTCGGATGTATCCTCATCCAGATCCACCACACTTACCCGCGGTGATAAAAGAAACGCCTGGAGTTCCTTTTCATTCTTTTTCTTGCGCTTGCCTTTCAGGAAACCAGTAAGCAGTTCTCCCAGGATAATCGGATTGAGATAGATCTCATCAGCGTGTTGCAAAGCCAACCTCACCTCGGGATGGCCTCTCATAAATGCCGAATAGGCCGAGGTATCCAGCATGAGCCGCGTCATTTCCACAGATCCAGGTCAATCGAACGCTGTCTGGCCAGAGCCTTCTCGAAGGCCGCAGCCTCTTCTTTCGTCCAAGATCCGGCCAGCGCATCCAGATCATGGTGGAGGGCTGTGCCCTTCTTTTATCTCCCAATCCCCGCGCTCTCCTCCAGCAAACTGATCACAGCCTTGTTAACGCTCGTCCGTTTTTCAGTTGCCCTCTGGCGGATAACTCGGGCTAGTTCGGGTGGAAGATTTCGTAGGGTGACTGCCTTCATGAGCATCCCCCTTCCTGCGAGATATTGTGCATCATCATGATGCAACTTTAGCATCATCCTAGCTGGACGTCAACGTCCAAGATTTACCCCCTCCTCTAACCAGTCCGCTGAACTTCAAACTCAGATCCTCCCGCGCCAGAGTTCCAACAGCAGCAACGCCGCGCCGTCGAAGGCAACCAGGTACCGGCCCGCCTCAAAGACCGGTACCACAGACCATCTTCCGTCCATGCTGAGCCCGTCGAAGCATGAAACTCACTTCATCGTCCCACGGCCAGCTTTGCTCATCGTCCCACGGCCAGCTTTGCCAACTCTAATGGGATTTCCACTGTTTTCCGGTCGTGCTTCAAGAAGTTGAAGATGGCAAAGCCAATCACATTCCCCTTCGCATCAACGCGCTCGTAGAGGTCGGGGCCGATTTCTCGAAAGTACCCCTTCCGTTTCGTGAAGGCCACCTCAAGGAAGTCTCCCTCTTCGTCGAACCAAACCTTTATCTTGGCCATATCTGGCTCCCTCCCTTGACTTCATCCGTGAAAAATGCCGTAATGATGAACGCGTCTTGATCCAAGACCTTCACCGCCACCATGAGATGCTTCGGCCCGACAGGACTTGGATCGTAGAATCGATAGTATAAGTGTACAGTAGGATCCAGATGACTGGTAAGAACTTTCTCGGGCCTCTTCAAGGTCTCTCTGAGGCGGGGTTCTTGACCGACCATCTCGCTATGCTCAAGAATATGATGCCAACGCTCCCCAGTCAGGCGGACCGTTCGACCGGCATAATCTCTTATTTTCCGGTTCCGTGGCGTCACGCTATACGCTCCATGTCATTTCTTAATGCCGCGTTTATCCCCACAATTCCTTCCCTCATGCTGCACAACAATTGTCCATTAAAATGTTCACCCCCGCTCTCTTCCCTAGCCCCTCCTCCGCCCGAAGTCCAGGAGCAGCAGCGCCGCGCCATCGAAGGCAACCAGGTACCGGCCCGCCTCAAAGACCGGTACCACAGACCTTCTTCCGTTCGTGCTGAGCTGGTCGACTCCGCCGTTCATCCTGAGTGTATCGAAGGAGAACGGCGGGTTCAGGACAGGCTTGTCGAAGCATGACAACCACTTTCTTGGCGGCCCGCTAAGCCCGCCGTTGTGTGCACCACGGTGAAGATATAATTCTCCCGGCCCATGAGCTCCGAGACCGGCGTCGCCTCGCCGTCCTGGTAAAGCAGCAGATTCGAAAAGTCCTTCGTCTCCAGGATCAGGCCGCAATCGTCATAGCTGAATATCTCGCTGGCATGGGCCTAGGGTACCTCCCAATTCCCCTGATCGTCGGCATGCGCATGGGGATGCTCATCGTGTCTTCCACATGCCGTGGAGTTCAGCGGCGAGATCGGTGGGCGCAACGGCCTCGACATCCTGCCCGAGCGGAAATCGCTCCGCGCCCGGATACACCACGAAGCGGCGTGCAGGGCTCAAGTCCGCGCAGGCGGCGTGAAACCCGCGCTCGGGCCGCGGCGCGAGGCTGCGCTTGACCTCGATGGCCCACAGCCGGCCGCCGGGCAGATGAAGCAGCAGGTCGATCTCCGCGCCGCCGCTGGCGCGGTAGTAGTGCGCCTCGGTGCCTTCGGGGGCGTTGACCAATAGGTTCTCGATGACGAAGCCCTCCCAGCTCGCTCCGGCCACGGGGTGCGCGAGCAGAGCCTCCAGGTCGGCGATGCCCAGCAGGGCGTGGGTAAGGCCGCTGTCGCGCAGGTAAAGGCGCGGGGCCTTGACCAGACGCTTGCCCACGTTGGCATGCCAGGGCGCCAGCCGCCGGGCCAGCAGCAGATCCACCAGCAGGTCCAGATAACGCCCCGCCGTCTTGGCATCCACCCCCAGGCTGCGCGCCAGCTCCGTTACGTTGAGCGGCGCCCCCTGACGATGGGCGAGCATGGTCCAGAAACGGCGCAGGGTCTCGGCGGCGATGCGCGGCCGACGCTCCCGTCGGCTCCAGGACGGAGAAGGGCCCGAGTTCCAGAAACCGCACCCGGCCCGCCAGCGTTTCACCCGATTGCCGCAGCAGCTCCAAGGCGGCCGAGCCCAGCAGCAGATAGCGGCCGGTGCGAAGGTTCCGGCGCCGGGCGCGGTCGATAAGGCCGCGCAGCACGGGGAACAGGTTCGGCGTGCGATGTACCTCGTCGAGAATGACGAGCTTGCCCAGATGGCGGGCGAGGTACGCCTCCGGCTCGGCCAGCTTCGCCCGGTCCTGTTCCGATTCCAGGTCCAGGTACAGGCCGTCCAGGCGCTTTGCCACTTCCAGGGCCAGGGTGGTCTTGCCCGCTTGCCGCGGCCCCAGCAGACAGACCGCCGGCGCCTCGCGCAGAGCCTGAAGCAGCGGGTCGAGGAGTTGTCTAGGTATCATCCTTGCAACTATGGAATAACATTCCGTTATTTGCAAGGATATTTTGGCCCAGTTCTCCTGTCAACAACTCCCGCCGCGCATCGGGAGAGCCGGACCTTCCGGAGCAACAGCGCCACGCCGTCGAAGGCTACCAGGTACTTGCCCGCCTCAAAGACCGGCACCACGAACCATCTTCCGTTCGTGCTGATCTGGTCGAAGCATGAAAATCACTTTCTTGGTAGCCCGCTAAGCTCGCCGTTCGGATGTATTCGCAAAATGTTTCCTCAGTTCTTCCGGTATATCTTCCCACGGCTCGTACCCCAAAACTTTCCTTTTATCACGTAGGGAACAAGCTCTGTATCCTCTCCCCCTGCCATCCACCAATGTTTTCCAACGGTAGGTTGAACAGGATAGCTTCCGAATCGCGAGAGCGTTAGAATAGTCACACCGGACGCCAGCGGCATTCGTGATTGCCATTCCTCTGGTGGTAAATAGATGACGTCTTCAGGCTGAGGGCAAACTTCAACATCACCGACCAAAGAACACAGCGAATCGTGGGTACCCAGATGGTCCCGATTGCGCAACGCTAATCTGACAGGATCTACAAAAGACTCAGGAACTCCAACAAAGAGCGTGATCACTCCGTCGACAAGACCATACTCACGGGTGCTTTGATTTATATTCGTGAAACCAGCTCTCTCCGTCTTTCCTTTTGTCGTAGAGTAGTAACGTCTCAATTGATGAAAGGCTCTGAAAAAGATGATTCCATCTGGGGGATCAACCGCAACCCGGCAAGTGTGGATAATCCCCAAGAACGCTTGCGCCTCACCAGATTGACCGAGGTTGAAAAGCGTTGAAGCAACCCCGAGCAAGACTGCCGTGGGAGAAACTATTGGCAATCCGGTAGCGGAGGAGAAGGCAGAACGGGGGTCGCGATAGGCAAAAGTATGAAAATGATATGCAGCTTTCACCCAAGTCAGGGGAACTGCGGGACTACCCGTTGGCACGCTAGCAAGTTGTTGGGTTGTCGTTCCACCCTTTTTCCGTGCTTACTTGGCCATCACTTACCGTCCAACTTGTTTGCAATCTCAGCTGCTGCTGTCAGCAATCCTTGAACGTCGGTATAAGCCCGTGTCGCGTCGATCCACCCGTGCTCTCCTATAAGGATGCTGAAAACAACCCTTTGTTCACCCTTCGACTATGTTCAGGGCGAACGGAAGTCGATGGCCACGAACGATCAAGCTCGGCGCTGGCGGGTGTTCACCCTCACCCTTCCCCTCTCCCTCAAGGGAGAGGGAATTTTTGCACCTTGATCCTCCCCCATCAGAAACTGTGTCATAAGTCCGTTCATGGTTCGACAGGCTCACCACGAACGGACGATTTTCCGCATCTTCCTCCAACGAACGGGAACTTTTTCCGTATCCTCCTACGGCGGATAGATGTTGTCTGCCTGCGGCCGAGATGTAAATTGATGCCCGCATTACCAACTTCCTCCCGGTGCCTGTCGGACTACCGTAGCCCGGGCGGCCACACAGGGCCGCCCCTACGTCGAACGTTTCAGTTCTCTTTTCATCAGAAATGGTCCTACTGCCCTTAGGCTCCCCACCCAACCCCCACGACGGGGGGAGGGTAGAAAATTCAGATTGACAACCACCCTAGCGGATGGCAGTGACAGATGAGGTCACAAGGAAAAGATTTTTCCTGTGCCGGTCGGACTGTTCGTAGAGAGACATGGCGGCTCCTTGGGCAAGGCCGGAAGAAGCAAGCGGGACAGGACTGCCGGAGATCCCCGTGCTGTTCGTGATGCGTGGACTTAGTATACTACGGTCGGGGTATTCAGAACAAGGGTCATAAGAAGGAAAGGTTGCGCGCCGCGCCTCAGCCGCCGCGTCCGGAGAGTGAAGATAATGGGATTGCAGACTCAGTCACGACCGCGTATGATGAGGGGTACCAGATGGCATCAACAGGAGGAAAGCTCCATGGAATTGGCCCTGCCGCTTGACCAGATGACGACCGCAGAGAAGCTTCGCGCATTGGAGCAGATCTGGGAGGATCTTTGCCGCACGCCTGATGAGGTTCCGTCCCCATCTTGGCACGCTGACGTCCTGCAGGGTCGAGAGGAGCGGATCCGGAAAGGTTCTTCTCAGTTCGTCGACTGGGCCGAGGCGAAACGGCAAATTCGAGACTCGACCAAGTGAGGGTCGAGATTCTCGACGAGGCCCGTCAAGACCTCGTTGACGGCTACCGGTTCTACGAGAGCCAGGTGGCCGGACTGGGCGATTACTTCCTCGATTCTCTTTTCTCCGACATCGACTCTTTGCAGTTTTATGCCGGCATTCATGCCCTGCATTTTGGCTATAACCGCCTTCTCTCCAAGCGCTTTCCTTTCGCTGTGTACTACCGGGTCGAGAACGCTAACGCCCGGGTATATGCCGTTCTCGATTGTCGGCGGGACCCGTCCTGGATTCGCGACCGGTTGACATGAACCCCGAACACGCCGCGCGGCTGAGCCCCGCTGTTTGCGGCCGCCTGCGGCGGCCGAAACGCCGCAGATCCCCATGCTGTTCGTGATGTTTGAATTTACTGTGCAACAGTCGGAGCATTCAGAACAAGGGTCCTGAGAAGGAAAGGTTGCGCGCCGGTTCGGTCTTGGCCTGGAGAGAAGTGAGCCCTCTGAGGGGGAGGGATTCTTAAT
>JACPSF010000127.1 GCA_016193385.1 Deltaproteobacteria bacterium | reverse complement strand
GGGCGGCTGCGATGCAGATTGAGTCATCGAAAAAAAGTCTGGATTTAGACGATCTTGCGAAGATCCAAATGCTGGTGCCGATTCAAGCTGTCGCCATTGGCTGCCACCACCACATCTGTCGCGCTGACACCGAGGGACGGGACGACCTGTTCAAATTGACGCTGAGATCACTATCCATGTTCTATGTCGAACTCAGAGTCCGGTTAGAGGGCGGCAGGATCACTCCTCTAACACGGGCGCGAGTGGCCCTGAAGCGAATGCTTCGCGGCATGGGTAGAAGAAAATAACGTGAATGAGCCGCGAACGCCATCGCGGAAAACCCGGCTTCAACGCGGTTCTCAAAACGGATCGGAAGTCTTTATCCCTCGGCGGCTAAGACGTAGGCGCTTGGCGCATTTTCAGGAGATCTGATACACCTTGCCCACCGATGGCGGGACAATCTTCTTCCGCGTGAACTCTTCTCTAAGGTGCTCGAGGTGCCGCATCGTCTCAGCGGAATAATAGGCCTCGCCGCACTCGGCACAAGCCTCGGCCTGCACGGTTACCATGAGGTGGTCGTAACCGACTTTGATCTCGGCTTGGACAGGGGCTTGTACCACTTCACCGCTCTTACAGATCACACATTTCATAAATCTTTCCTCCGCTTGAAATCCGCCTCCCACCGCGTTGGGTCAGGCTGGTACGTCGTAATGATTATCAGTCGCCGCTCCGTTGAAACAGGAGCGCACACGATGTGAAGCGGTCTGTCCGTTAGGGTTCAACCTAAAACCAAGCAACTCGGATACGGTTGATCGTCTGGGTATTCCTCAACGATCTCGCCTGCGTTAAGAGCTTCAAGCACCTCCTCGACCCGGATCAGTCCGAGGGGTTCTGATTGCATCTCTCTTCGTGCGTGCTCGGTGAAACGACAATTCTCCAGGCATGATCGGAGCTCGCCATAATCCACAACCGAAGTTTAAGCCATCTCCCTCTTTTTTACCACCTTCGAAATGGGGTGGTTGGGGTCTGCCCTTTAAAGCTTGCGTTTCTTCGTGCTCGATTAAGCCTCCAGCTTGACCGAAAATACGAGATTTTGACTTGGTGAAAACCTCCTGACGATGGGCTATAGTATGGACGTTGAGGGAAAAAACTATGGGCTGGATTGTTTCGGATCCCGATCATCTAGGGGGGCGCCCCGAATACGAGACAGCCGTATCTCGGTGGCCTTGCTGCTGGAATGGCTGGCTGCCGGAATGTCCATCTCCGAAATCGTTAGGGAGTACCCGAGCCTTACAGAAGAGTCGATTCGCGGTACCCTCGAGGAGTTGGCACACTGCGATCTTCTGGCTGCCCGGTGGAAAGCCTCGTGAATGAGAATTTTCCTGAGTACCCGATTGGCTGGTAGAGAAGATCAGGTCTTCTATGATAGAAGAAGAGCATGAAAGTTACCCGTAAATATCCTGTCGTGGTGGTGAAAGAGAAGAAGGAATACTGGGCGTATATCCCGGACATCCCAGGGATTTATGGCCGAGGTAAAACCGCCAAGAAAGCCAAGGAGGATATCCGGGACGCGCTGGTTCTTTATATCGAAGATTGCTTAGCAGACGGAGATAAAGTTCCCGTATCATCCGCGAAGATAATAGACGTGGATACTCTTTCTATCGCTGTGGGTACTTAGATGCCCACGGCAAGGGAAGTTGTCCGTTTCCTGAAGCGCAAAGGTTTTGTCGAGAAGAGGCAGAAGGGCTCTCACCTCCTGCTACAACATCCGGAAAACGGCTATCGCACCTCTGTTCCCATGCATCCTGGTGACCTCCCGACAGGTCTCTTCCTTAAGATTCTAAGAGACGCTGGGTTTACCTTGGAGGAGTTTCGAGAAGGCTGACTGGAATTAGAACGAGCCTTCTCGTCCTTTCCGGGAATATTTGAAAGAGCGGAGGCGGCAGTTAGGGAAGAGGAAATAAAACCCGGCGCGCGTCCTCAGTGAAAGGCGGCGCCTCCGTCCACGAGCAGGACCTGCCCGGTCATCATGTCGCTGTCCGAAGAACTCAGATAGAGTATCGTACCCACCAAATCCTCAGGATTGATTCGGCGTTTCAGGACTCGCGACTGGATGGTTTGCGCGTCCGCGTTCTCTCCCTGCTGTAAGATCGCCTCGCTCATCGTGAAGCCCGGAGCAATCGCGTTGACGTTGATGTTGCAGGGGCCGAGCTCCCGGGCGAGGCAGCGGGTCATCGCGATCACGGCACCTTTGGAGCTTACATAGTGTAGGAAATTTTCATTGCCCTTGAAGAAGGTGCCTGAGGCCACGTTGATGATCTTGCCGCGCTTGTGTGACTTCATGTAAGGCGCTACGGCCTTGACGCAGAGAAAACTTCCCCGGACATTGATGGCCATGACCTTGTCCCACTCCTCTACGGGGATCTGCTCGAACGGCCTACGCTCAATGGAGGCAAAAAAGGCGGCGTTGTTGACCAGGATGTCGATCCGACCAAAGGTCTCGGCTACCTTCCGCGCCATCTCTCGGGTCTGCGTCTCGTCCGAGACATCGACGACCAGGGGCAGGGCCTTGCCATCATTGGCCGTGATCTCTTTGGCCACCACGGTGAGATCTAAAATATCCACGACTGCGACGGCTGCTCCCTCTCTGGCAAGACCCCGGGCATAGGCCGCGCCGATGCCCCGGGCTGCACCCGTCACGATTGCCACGCGGTCTTTGAGACGCATGCGGGACTCCTATCGAAACTGCGTTACCGTATCGACTAACGCTGGTTTGCCTTCTTTTTTGATAAACTCTATAGCCTGCTTCAGGGCTGGGCCAACCTGATCTCCGTTCAGAATCGGGCCCGCTCCGTAACACCCCATTCCCTTCGCTATGGTGGCGAAGTCGGGGGCCGGGTGGTTGATCTCCATGCCGACATAAGCCAGCCGCTTATCGGTGCCTCTCTGCTCGGCGATGCGGATCTGATGCTCCCAGTCGTTGTAGTAAGCGCGGTTGTTGTACATGACGACCAGCATGGGGATGTGGTCGTGCGCGCCTATCCACAGCGTGCCGGGGTCGAACATCAGGTCGCCGTCGGGCTGAATGTCGACCACCAGCCTCCCCGTTCCCCTGTGGGCGAGAGCCACGCCGGTGGAGATTCCGATCTGGGTGGACGTGCCGAGAGATTTTCCGGGATGGCGGTAAGGCTGATCAAAGTCCCAGAGCCGCAGCGCCCATTCTTCCAGCGTGTTGGCGGTGAGGACCCAATCCTCGTTCTTGATGACTTGCCAGACCTCATGGGCGAGCCGCGGCAACGACATCGGCTCGCCTTTCCAGTTCTTCTCGACCTCTTCTTGCCAACCGGCGCGCAGCGCCTGGTGAGTCCGTTTGTGTTCTTCGAAGCGCCTGCGGATTTCTTCCCTTTTTTTACCGTTCTTTCCCAAGATCTCCTCGCAGAAAAGTGTGAGCTGCGGGATCGCCACAAGTGTGTCGGCGATAATGTGAAGGTCGATCTCCTGCAGCTGCATATAGTCCTGGGACCATTTGCTGATGTTGAGATCGCCAAACCCGATGTCAATGATCTTACAGTCCTTACGGGTTCGGTAGACGGTCTTACGGGTGATCTTGTCTAGTTTGACCAGAGGTCCGTATAGATCCCTGACATCCAGTGACAGGATGAGATCGGCCTTTTCAATGACGTCCGAGCCGGTCAGGTTCAGCGGGTGATTGGTGGGAAAGTTGAGGCGGTGGTTAAAGTCCAATACCGGGACCCCGAGAAGTTCCGCGAGCTTGACCAGGTTGGCAAATGATTCCGGGTTTCTCCCCGTACAGTCGGTCAGGATGATCGGATTCTCGGCGGCAACGAGCATCTCCGCAGCCTTCTCCAACGCCCGCAGGTCTCCCTGCAGGGGCGCCGGTGGCATGAGGCGGGCCGCATTCGGCATCGGGATTTCACCGGTCAGCTTGTCTTCCTGGATGGCGGCATCCCAGCAGAGGTACACCGGGCCCTTGGGCTCGGTCATCATGACCCGATATGCGCGGGCAAAGGATTCGGGGGCGCTGGCAGCGTTGTACGGCTGGTCATCCCATTTCACATAGTCCCGAATCGCGTTTCCCTGGATGCTGGCCGTGTGGATCCAATCGATTTGGGGCCGTCTCCGGGTCGTGTCCATCGGGCCCGTGGCCCCCATAATTATGACCGGGACCCGGTCCAGGTAGGTGTAGAAAATGGCGAGACAGGAGTGCAGCAAACCGACGACATCGTGAACGATCGCTACCATAGGCTTGCCGGATGCCTTGGCGAAGCCGTGCGCGATTTGTATGGCCACCTCTTCGTGGCAGCAGGTGATCATCGGCATTTCGTTCTTCCCATAATTGACCAGCGAATCGTGCAGCCCGCGAAAGGTCGCGCCGGGATTTAAACTGACGTACGGAATCTTGTACGTCCGCATCATGTCGACGATGACGTCGGATCCGTATTTTTCGTAAGCCATTGTTCTCCTCCCGTGATCGGCTGGCCGATATTATCCGGCTTCGATCGAGCTTGCAAGCTGGCGAACCGTTGACGAAAATACGAGCAAGTGCGATCGGCCAATTTCGGTGGACTTTGACAGGATTGCCCTCGGTTAGGGCATCAGGGCCAGGCCCACGACCCGCTGAATCAGCCTTTCGTAGGTGAGCCCCGCCTTCATGGCCGACTGAGCGAATTCGTCATCACGGGCAAGGTTAGGGTTGGGGTTGGCTTCCAGCACGACGATGCCGCCGTCGGGCGTGACCCTCAGGTCGATCCGGCCGTAGCCCCGGATCCTGAGGACCCGGTAGACTCTTTTGCAAATCTCCGCGATCCGTTCGGCCATCCCGTTGGGGAGCGGCCGGGCGAAGATGTTCTCGATCCCCCAGCGCTTGCGGTAGCTCTCATCCCACTTGGCTTTAAAGGTGGAAAAGCGCGGGCGGCCCTCGGGGACTTGGGAGAAGATCACCTCGCGGAGCGGGAAAACCTGCAGCCGCTTGTTTCCGAGGATGCTGACATAGAGCTCCCGTCCGTCGATGTATTCTTCAACCAGCGCCTCCTGATTCATCCGTTCATGAATGAACTTGACCCGTTCCTCGAAGGCCTGGTCATTCTCACTGAATGAGTCCTGAGAGATCCCATAGGAGGCCTCCTCTTTGAGAGGCTTGATGAAAAGCGGGAAGGAAAGCCGCTTGGGCCTCCGAATCGCGGAGCCCGGAGGGAAGATGGCGAAGTCCGGAAAGCGGATACGGTGGTAGGCGAGAATCTCTTTTGCCATCCCTTTGTTCTTGCAAAGGGTGAGTCCGGTTGGGCCCGTGCCGGTGTACCGGAGGTCCAGCATCTCGAGCAGGCTGGCCACATTTCGATCGTAGGCCGAGTGGTCATTGAAATGTTCCGTGAGATTGAAGACCACGTCGGGAGGGTAGTTTTTGACTTCGTCAAGGATCGGTCCGGGTTCGCTATAGACGCCCACCATGCGCACTTCGTGGCCCAGGTTCTTCAGGGCTTCGAGCACATGCGCCTCGGTCTCCCAGTCCGCGGTTTTCAGTTCCTGGCTGAAGTCCTGGTCAGTTGGAGGGGTTCCGGCTGTGTCAGCGAGCACCAGGACCCTAAGTTTTTTTCTCGTCTTCATGGCTTCAGCGACCGATACCGTTTATCTCTGTCACGTTCTCTTAAACTTCCCCGTTAACCGATAGTGCGAGACCAGGGCGGCCAGGTAGGCTGTGATTTCTAGCCCGGCAGCATCCGTCCGCAGCCTGAGCTCTAGCTCCGCGCAGCGGTCGATGAGCGCCCGCAACAGGCGATTCACCGTGAATTTCGGCTCCCCCGTCCAGAGGGAGACGGCGTTCAAGAGCTGCTTGCGCGAGCGTCTCAGAAACGCCGCCGCTTTCTCCGTGGACGGGGCCGCGCTGGGTTCGCCGAACAAACGGCGAAGGTCGGAGTCGAAGAAATCGGGAAAATCCTGAGCGTACAGACGGCGTCGCCTTCTATAGTAACTCTCCAGCCGCGATTGAAGCCGTGAGGCCTGGCTCATCTTGGTCCTCGAGAGCTGGAGCGGCGGTTTGCCGGCGAGCTTTTTCATCAGCTCGTCGACAAATTCTAGCTTCTCCAGCGCCTTCCAGCCGCGGTACTGTTTTTTCCAATCCAGCCCGGGCGTGAGCCAAATGGCGAAGGTCTCGGCGAAGTCCTCTTCGGGATGGCTCTGGGCATACCAGCCGTCCAGATGCCGCACGAATAGCTTGCTGTAAGGTCGCGCGCGGAAACTCTCTGAATATTCCAGAGAGGGTGGTCCGAACACCTTCTGCCATATCGGGTCCTTCTCCAAGAGAAAGGCGTGGTTGAGCACGTGACCCATCTCGTGGCGCAGAAGGCGGAGACACCACGCCTCGATGCCTCCTTCCACCTCCATCATCATGCGTTCCTCGAGCTTTTTCAGCCGCGGATGGGCTAGGTAGAAAGGGATCGCGATGGTTAAGGCGCCTTCGGGGCAAAACCAGTCATCCCCCAGGTAGTAGACGGGTTTAAAGGCGATTCCCTGGGCCTCGAGCTCCCGATCGAAGGTCTCGATGCGTGACTCCAGTTCCGTCCCGGCGATCTTGAGCTTCAGATCGCAGATCCGCAACTGAAGCAGTTGTTCGTCCGAGCTTTCCGCCCATTCGCAAACCGGACCGGTCGACGATCCTCTAGAGGTGTCCTGGGGCACGGAGCGATCCATAACACTATTTTACCAAAGGTTCGTCCTGCAGGCCAACGCGCCGCTCCTGAAGGCCGTGGGGTAGGAGAGATCGTCGGAATTCAGCGGTGCCGTACGGATCTTGCAATGCCGCTTTGCTAGGCGCAAACTACATGCGGAGTGACAAGGGGAGAGACAATGGCCCAGGAAAATTCGGCCGGTTTGGCCGGCGTCGTCGCCGGCCGCACGGCCATCTCCACAGTCGGAAAGCAAGGAGTGGGGCTGACCTACCGTGGCTACTCCATTGAGGATCTCGCCGAGCAGGCCGGCTTCGAAGAAGTGGCCTACCTCCTGCTTCATGGGCGCCTCCCGACTCAGCTAGAGCTCGACCAGTGCCAAAAGGAGCTTCGAGGGCTGCGCGGGCTTCCCGGCGGGCTTAGAATCATGCTTGAACAGATACCGGGAGATGCCCATCCGATGGACGTCTTGCGCACGGGCTGTTCGGCCCTGGGCACCTTCGAGCCCGAGGAGGGGAACCGCGACGCGTTTGCCATAGCGCGTCGATTGATGGCCTGTTTCAGTTCGATCTTGCTTTACTGGCACCACTTCCATACCCGGAGCGAACGCATTGAGACGGCGACGGAAGACGAGACCACGGCGGCTCATTTCCTACACCTCTTGCACGGGAAAAGGCCCGATACCTTGTCTCGGCGTGCGCTGGACGTTGCCCTGATCCTCTATGCGGAACATGAATTCAATGCCTCGACTTTCACCGCCCGGACCATCACCTCGACCCTGCCGGATTCTTATTCGGCGGTGACGGGTGCTATCGGGGCGCTGAAGGGTCCCCTGCACGGTGGCGCTAATGAAGCCGCCATGGAACTCATCGATCGCTTCGCTTCGCCTGAAGAGGCGGAGAAGGGAGTTTTGGACCTCTTGGCTCGCAAAAAGGTAGTCATGGGCTTCGGCCATCGCATCTATAGAATTTCCGACCCGCGCTCCGCCATCATCAAGCGTTGGTCGAAGAGGCTCGCGGAGGCTGCCGGGGACACCCGCCTCTATCAGATCTCGGAGCGGATCGAGCAGGTGATGTGGCGGGAAAAAAAGCTCTTTCCCAATCTGGATTTTTACAGCGCGACAGCGTTCCATTTCTGCGGCATACCGGCCTCGATGTTTACGCCCCTGTTCGTCGCATCGCGGATCACCGGCTGGGCCGCCCACATCATAGAGCAGCGCGGCGATAACCGGTTGATCCGTCCTACGGCGGAATACGTCGGGCCCGAACCCAGGCCATTTGTGCCGGTCTCTCGACGCATCGCTTGATCGTTTCTGATGGGCCCACGGTTCTCCAACATTCGCCCTCCACCCGATCCGTTGCTGAAAGACATCGCCGTTTACGTTGCCGACTACGTCGTCGAAAGCGATAGGGCCTATGACACGGCGCGCTACTGTTTGATGGATACTCTGGGTTGCGGCCTGCTTGCCCTCGGCTATCCCGATTGCGCCAGGCTGCTCGGGCCGGTGGTTCCCGGCGCGGGGCTGCCCGGGGGAGCCCGCGTGCCGGGAACCAGGTGGGAGTTGGATCCAGTCCAGGCCGCATTCAATATCGGCTGCATGGTCCGTTGGCTGGACTTTAACGACACCTGGCTCGCAGCCGAGTGGGGGCATCCGTCCGACAATCTGGGCGGGATCCTGGCCGTGGCCGATTACGTCAGCCGCAGCGCAACGGCAGGCGGCGGGTCCCCGTTGACGGTGCGGGATGTGCTGGCGGCGATGATCAAGGCGCATGAGATTCAAGGCGTGCTCTCGCTTGAGAACAGCTTCAATCGTGTCGGTCTCGACCATGTGCTGCTCGTCAGGGTGGCGACGGCGGCGGTGGCCACGGCGCTCCTGGGCGGGAGCCAGGAGCAGATCATCAATGCGGTTTCCAATGCCTGGGTCGACGGCGGCAGCTTGCGCCTCTATCGCCACGCTCCCAACACCGGCTCGCGCAAATCGTGGGCCGCCGGGGATGCGACGAGCCGCGGGGTGAGCCTGGCGCTCTTGGCGGTGAAAGGGGAGATGGGATATCCTTCGGCCTTGTCGGCCTCGACCTGGGGCTTTCACGACGTCCTGCTTCGGGGAAAATCGATTTCTCTCCCCCGACCCTTCGGCTCCTATGTCATGGAGAACGTGCTCTTCAAGATCGCGTTTCCGGCCGAGTTTCACGCTCAGACCGCGGTCGAGTGCGCCTTCAAATTGCATCAGGAGATCCAGGGACGTCTCGATCAGGTGGAACAGATAACGATTAGCACCAACGAATCCGCCATGCGCATTATCGACAAGACCGGGCCGCTCTATAACCCCGCAGACCGGGACCATTGCCTTCAGTATATGGTCGCCGTGGGTCTGCTCTTCGGCGCATTGACGGCCGAGCACTACGGCGATACCGTTGCGGCTGACCCCCGCATCGACGACCTGCGGGCAAAAATGGTGGTCGTCGAGGATCCCCGGTACAGCCAAGACTACCTGGATCCGGAAAAGCGCTCGATCGCCAACGCGCTCCAGATCCGATTCCGAGACGGCTCCGCCTCCGAGAAAATTGCGGTCGAATACCCTCTGGGCCACCCCCGTAGGCGCGCCGAAGGAATCCCCCTGCTCATCCACAAATTCGCCGCGAACCTGGCTACCCGCTTTCCGCCGCAGCGTGGCGACGTGATCCTGGATCTTTGCTTAGCCCGGGAGCGATTGGAGAAGACCCCCGTCGTGGAATTTGTCGGCTTGTTGGCGGATTCGGATCGGCCTGGGAACGCAGGGTAATGCGCGGCGAGGCGGAGGATGTCCGGTCTCAACGCGTTGGGGAGAATCGGAGGGTGAAGGTTGTCCCTTCGCCTTCCTTGCTTGTCGCGCTCACTTTCCCTCCGTGCGCTTCAACGATTGTCTTTACGATAAAGAGCCCTAGGCCTGTGCCCTCGATCCTGCGGGATCCTCGAAGGCGGCCGAACTCCGAAAAAAGGTGGGGCAGCTCCTCCTGCGGGATTCCGATTCCCGTGTCTTTGACTTCGACTAAGACTTCGTCCCGGTCCGTCCCAGAGGTCACGCTGATCTTGCCGCCCGACGGGGTGAACTTGACCGCGTTGTCGACAAGGTTCCATAGCACTCGGCCGATCTGAGCCTCATCCCCCAAGATATCGGGCACGCGGTCGTCGAGGCTGAGGGACAGATCGAGGTGCTTCATTTGCAGAGCCAAGATCTGCTGTTGTGTGACCTCGCGAATGAGTTGATTGAGGTTCACCGGAGTCCGGACGACACTGTATCCCGCCTCCAGCCTGGCGGTGTCCAAGAATCCGCCCACTAGCTTAGTGATTCGCTGCGCCCCGGTTTGAATCAGGCCAAGAAATTGGACATCCTCGTTGGCCTCTGGCATGTTCTTTAACCGCTCGAGCACAAGCTCCGCGTATCCCGTAATGAGTCCCAGGGGGTTTTTGATGTCATGGGCCAGCGCGGAGACGAGCTGGCGTTTGAGCCGGTTGGCCTGCTCGGCTTTTTGCGCGCGCATCCGCTCCGTCTTGCCCAGGTCTTTGAGTTGTAGTTTCGCTTTGCGACGTTCGAGCGCGCGGCGAATCAAAGCCAGGATCTGTGCCACATCAAAGGGTTTCGAAACGTAGTCGAAGGCACCCAACCTCAGTCCATCAATGGCGGAGTCCATGGAGCCGTAACCGGTGATGATGATGGCTTCGATGTCGGGGTCGTGCTGCTTGACCTTCTCCAGGACCTTGGTGCCGTGTAGCCCGGGCATTTTGAGATCCACGGTAACCACATCGATGGGGACTTGGCGGAGAATCTCGGTCGCATCTTCCCCTTTCTCGACCGCATAGACGTTGTAATGGGGTTTCAGGATCATCTTGAGAGACTCCCTCGGTCCCGGCTCATCGTCGACGACGAGAATGTTGGCCTTCTTGCCCATTGAGAGGAAACCCCCAAGTTCTTGGGTAAATCGCAATTGGTGTGCCATTGAGAAAAACCGGGCATGTTGGGTTTGGTCGGGTCGCTAAGCCCCACGGTGGAAAGTTGAACCGGCTGAAAATATTGAACAAACGGGCAGAGGGGCTACATACGGTAGATCACGGAGATCGGAGGCACTAATCGTTGATGATAAATCGCGGCATCGGAGGGACAAATTCAGCCACAGCGCGGACAATTCTGTGATGCTGGAGAATACGTGATGGTAATCCGGACAAGCCGCCCCATTCGACCCAAAGAGCGGCATCTGGGACTCGCCGAAAGAGAGGAGGCTTTTCTCTCCTATCTCGTCATGGTCAGAACGATTTTGCCGAAATGTTCCCGCCCTTCCAAGTAGCGCTGGGCGGCCCGGGCCTCTTTGAGAGGAAACGTGCGATCGATGACGACTTTGAATTTCTTCTCTTGAACGAGCGCGAGAAAAGGATCGAGCTGGCTAAACTTATCAGGATGTGAAGCCAGGTAGTTGGTGATGGAAAACCGGGTTGCCCTTCGGCCCTCTTTTAAGGGCGGGGGCGCGTCGGGAACGGCGCCCGCGGGGCCTCCGATCGCGACCAGACGACCGCCGGGAGCCAAGACCTCCAGGCTCTTTTGGTAGATCTCTCCCCCGACGATTTCCAGCACTACATCCACTCCCCGGCCGGAGGTGAGCCGCAGCACCTCGGCTTTAAAATCTTTCGCAGTATAGTCAATGGCTTCGTCAGCTCCCAAAGCGCGAAGCCGGCGGCACTTTTCTTCGGTCCCCGCCGTGGTTATGACACGCGCCCCGACATGCTTCGCGATCTGAACAGCCGCCGTGCCCACTCCACTCGCGCCCGCTTGAATGAGCACGTGCTCGCCTGGTTTGATTTGCCCATCCTCGTGCAAGGCGAACCAGGCGGTTAAAAAAACCGTCGGCATAGCGGCGGCATTCACCGAATCCATGCCCTCAGGAAGCGGGCGCGTATGTGCCGGTTTGGCGATGGCGTATTCGGCATAGCCGCCCAGCGCGGGCTGTGATACGACACGCTGGCCGACCCGAAATTCCCTGACCTCGGATCCGACCGAAGCCACAGTCCCCGCGAACTCTCTGCCCGGGGTGAGAGGCAGATCTTCAGGCTTGACGCGGTAGCCTCCTCGCCGCAGGGTCAGGTCCGCTCGGTTCAGGGACGCAGCCTCCACTTTGACAAGCAGTTCCTGCGCGCCTGGCGTCGGAATTGGCACCTCCTCGTATTGCAGAACGTCTTCTGTTGGACCGAATTGGTGGATGCGGATGGCCTTCATAAATTGCCCTCCAGGTAGAGAGTTCGCCTTGGTCTTCTATCGAAGCAGGCGCTTCGCCTCTTCAAGATAACTATCGTCAACGTACTTGTCATAGCGCGGCAGGGGAGGTTTCAAGGTGCCGTCTTCGACCAGGAGTTGTATCACCTTTTCCATCCCTTTGAGATTTACCTCTCCTTCTCTGGGGACAATGTTGTTTTCGGTGAAATAGCGCCAACTACCCTCCGAGTGCTTCTCACTGAATTTAAGCTTCTTGGCGATAATTCTCGCCGTGTCTTCCTTCTGGCTGTAGATCCAGCGCTCAGCCCTAAGAATGGACTTCATAAATCTCACCAACACCGGCTTTTTTTCGCTCGCCCAACCTGCTCGCACGTTAAGAACGGTTTGGGTGAAATCGGGCAGATATTTCACTGTGGAGCCCAGGTTGTTAAAACGGGCCTCTTCTGCAGCAAAGGTATAAGGCGGGTTGAGGATGGTTGCGGCGATATTGCCAGTCTGGAGAGCGATCCATCTGTCCGCACCTCCCCCCATCGCGAGCATCCCGTAGTCCCTGGGATATTCGAGCCCGTTGGCCTTTAGCATCTCTTTCATGGCAATCGTGTCGCTTGTGATCAACCCGGTTACGCCAATCGTCGTCCCCTTGAGATCCTTCATGGATTTGTACTTGGGGAGGGCCATGAGGTCGTAAGTGGGACCATTAACCAGACCGCCAACAATCTTCAGGGCGGCGCCCTTTTCTATGGCTCTTATGGTAGTCATGGCCGATGATGCCGATAGGTGAATCGAGCCGCCGACGAGCGCGGGAATGGCCCGGGTGCTCGCGTTAAGGACAACCGCCTCAACGAAAAGGTTCTCCTCTCTGAAGAATCTTTTATCCTCCGCGACGAATATGGGCAGGTTGTTAAGGGTGAGGGTGATGATGCCTACAGTGACTTTGTCCTCGGCTAGGGTGTTGGCCGGGCCGGAGACTACCGAAGAAAGAAGGAGGATGGCTACAAAGCGTAAAAGCATTTTCATATAACTCCCCCTCAGCTCTTGCTGGAAAGCTTTTTGGCAAAGCCTATCCGATGCGGGGTTGGTATGTCAACGTGGGGGTCGGTTATGGATGGGGAGACGAGTTAGCTCTTTCTCTCTTGTTTTCTCTCTTCCCAACGTTTGATTCTCTCCCTGATCGTTTTCTCGTAGCCTGAATCGGAAGGGGAGTAGTACTTACGCCCCTGGAGTTCGTCGGGAAGGTGTTCCTGGTCGACGATGTGGCCGGGAAAGTTATGGGCGTAGCGGTAGCCCTTTCCGTAACCCAGTTGTTCCAACAGTTCAGTAGGGGCGTTACGAAGATGCAGGGGCACCGGTAAGGCGCCTTTCTCTTTAACATCCGCCGCGGCAGCGAGCATCGCCTTGTAGGAAGCGTTGGACTTCGGCGCCGTTGCCAGGTAGGTCGTCGCCTGGGCTAGAGGAATCCTTCCTTCGGGAAGGCCAACAAAGTGAACGGCATCCTTGGCCGCAACCGCGACCTGGAGCGCCTGAGGGTCGGCGTTCCCGATGTCTTCGGCGGCGAAAATGATCATCCGGCGCGCGATGAAGAGAGGATCCTCGCCCGCTTCAATCATCCTCATCATCCAGTAAAGGGCTGCGTCTGGGTCGCTCCCCCTTAGGCTTTTGATGAAAGCGGAAATGACATTGTAATGCTCCTCGCCGGATTTGTCGTAAAGCAGAGGCTTTCTCTGAAGCGCCTCCTGGATAGTCGCAAGATTGATCTGTTTTTCCCCCTTGTCGCGGCGGATCAAGTTGGCCGCGGTCTCCAGGGCGTTGAGGGCCACTCGGGCATCGCCCTGGGACTGCTGGATCAAGAACTCGCGCGCCTCCGCGCTCATTGCCGGACGCCATGGACCCAAACCTCGCTCGGGATCCTCGAGCGCTCGGTCGATGATCTCGCCGATCTCATCTGAAGCGAGCGGATGGAGGACCAAAACTTGGCATCTGGATAGCAGTGGAGAGATAACCTCGAAGGAAGGGTTCTCGGTGGTGGCGCCGATCAGGATCAGAGTCCCGCTTTCCACCTGCGGCAGGAAGGTATCTTGCTGCGCCTTGTTGAAATGGTGGATTTCATCGACGAAGAGGACGGTGGGCTTTCCCAACCGGTGGAGACGCTGCGCCTCTTCAATAATTCTTTTAAGCTCCTTCACGCCGGATGAAACCGCGGAGAACTGAACGCAGTGGGCGCCAGCGGCGGCGGCGAGGAGCCGCGCCAGGGTGGTCTTCCCGCTCCCCGGCGGGCCCCACAGGATAAGCGAGTGAAGTTTGTTCCCATCGATCATCTCCCGAAGCAGCCGCCCGGGACCTAGAAGATGTTTCTGGCCGACAAACTCCGCTGGATTTTGTGGCCGCATCCTTTCTGCTAGAGGTCTTACGAGGAGTTGCTTCTTGGTTGGGGAAGACTCAAAGAGCTCCATCAAAATTATGCTATCATTTTTGTCTGCCGGGGTATAGCAGCTCTGAACTGGCCGCAGCCTTCCTCCTGCGGTTGACCGGGGGGCAGAAAGGGCTTTCCCTCGTCGGAAACCCTTTTGCGTCTTCGCAAGGGGCTTTCTTAGGAAGGAGAGTGATGGTATACATTCCGCATACGGAGGTCTTTACCTGATGGCTATACGGCAAGAGCGCCGTGACCCATCATTCCTTCAAGCTTCCCCGCGCACGGTCCTGTCCCCTGAGACCGCGGTGTCTGGTAAGCTCACCTTTGATCTCCCGGTGAAGATCGACAGTCGCTTTACGGGTGAAGTGAAGGCTAGCGAGTTATTGGTGGTGGGACCTCATGCGGAAGTCGAGGCCAAAATATCGGCGCGCCACCTGCAAATTGAAGGTAACCTGATCGGGACCGTCCGCGTTTCCGGTTGGATAGAGATCCTCCCGGGGGGACACTTTCAAGGCGAAATTGAGGCGGGAAGGCTCCGGGTCTACCCGGGAGGTTTATTCGAAGGCAAAGGGAATCTCAGCCTCCCTTAGGTCCCTTCCTGCTCGTAGAGTCTCGCCCTTTTACCGGACCTTTCCCTGAGATAATAGAGTTTGGCACGGCGGACCCTGCCCCTCGAAGTGACCTCGACCTTTTCGATCCGCGGCGAATGCAGGGGAAAAATGCGCTCGACTCCGACACCGTACGAAATCTTCCGCACTGTAAACGTGGAACGGCTAGCTTTCCTCGTTATGCCGATGACGGTCCCCTCGAATATCTGGGTCCTTTCTTTCTCGCCCTCGACCACCTTGATGTGAACCCGAACCGTCTCGCCGGGCCGAAGAGCTGGCTTTTCCTTTTTGGTCTGTTCAGCCTCGATTTGGTCTATGGTCTCCATAGGCTTCTCCCTGTGTTTTTACTCTTTCCCCATCAAGCGATCCAGGATGATAGCCGCGGCGGAGCGGACCGAAAGGTGGTTATAGTCCGAGTCCCCTTCAATCGGCTCAAGGATATAATCAGCTTGTGCCAGGATCGGGTCGGCCAGACCCCATCCGGTTCCCAGAAGGAGCAAGTAGGGATCTATCTCTCTTATTAGCATGTCCTTTAACGCAGCGAAAGAGGTCCTACCTGCGCCCGGTCGGGCTGAGGTGGCTACCAGGCGGGGCTTGACCCCGCAGAGGCGCTCCACATCGAGGATGGCATCGTCCAGCGTATCATTTAAACGGACGAGCGAAAGCGCGTCCTTGCGCGTCTCGTTGTACCGGCTGCCATATCCCTTTTCCCAGTGATGGACGATCTTCAAGGCTAGTCTTTGCAGGGCCTTGATGGGAGTCACGACATAGAATCTTGATAGGCCATAGGTCCGGGCCGCGCGCGCGATGTCGTGAATGTCCATGTTCGTGATCGCGGTCGTGACGACGTGTCCGTTCTTGTCGACGACGGGATAGTGCACGAGGGCCAAGTATAGATTCGCGCCGGCGCGGGAGCGTTGTTTCTCTTCCGGAGTCAGTCGCGCCCGGCGCAGCAGATCCGGCCTTCGCTCCCGAGTCAGTTGCAGACTTATCTCCCGGCGCCAGGTTCTGACTCGCTGGTGGTCTCCTGAGAGCAAGACTTCGGGTACCCTCATCCCTCTGAATTCTTCCGGGCGCGTGTACTGCGGGTATTCTAGGAGACCATCGACAAAAGATTCTTCATCCAGCGATTGCACGTTGCCGAGCACCCCGGGGATCAGACGGGCTACCGCCTCGATGAGCACCATCGCGGCGACTTCTCCGCCGCTCAGCGTATAGTCGCCGATGGAGATTTCGTCATCGATGAAAGATTTGACTCTTTCGTCGATACCTTCATAACGGCCGCAAATCAAAACCAACTCTTTTTCTTGTGCAAGTCTGGAAGCTTCCGGCTGGGTCAGGACCCGGCCCCGCGGGCTGAGCAGAATGACGCGGGGGTGATGAAGTTTGGCTCTGACATGTTCGATCGCGGCTATGAGCGGCTCCGGCTTCATGACCATGCCGTGGCTGCCGCCGTAAGGGTAATCGTCGGTTACCCGGTGTCGGTCCTTCGCGAAATCTCGCAGGTCGACCAGGTCGACGGAGATCAAACCCTTTTCCTGGGCCTTCTTTAGAATGCTGTGGTTCAGCGGGGATGAAAACATCCCCGGAAACAGCGATACGACGGTGAAGCTCAACATGGCATTTCAAACCATTTCGGCTGGCCGAACACACCGCTGCGGATTCGAATGAATGCAGCGAAGGTCCAGGCCAGGGTAAGGCGGGGTATAGGTTATAGGTCCAAAAGACCAGGGGGAGGATTGACAATGATTTTTCGTCCGCGGAGATCGATTTGCTCGATGATCTCTTTTACTGCGGGAATGAGATACTCCTTGGCGGTTCCTTGCACCACATAAAGGTCTCCGCCCTTTTTCGACAAGATCCGGGTGAGAGTGCCGAGCCATTCGCCCTGGGTATTGAAAACGTCGAGCCCCAACACTTGGTAATAGTAATACTCTCCAGGCTTAAGCGGCTCCAGCGCCGCTTCGGCCACGCAAAGGATTGAGCCTACCCATCTTTCGGCCTCCTCGATCCTGTCGGTTCCCTCAAGCTTGATTAAAAGATGGCCCTTATGAACCTTTTTCGCTTGGAGAAAACGGTGTGAGTAGACTCCGGCCTTTTCGAGGACGACCCTTTGGATTAGGCAAAGCCCTGAGGTTTCAGGGTTATAAGGTTTCAGCTTCAGCCACCCCTGGATTCCATGGGTGGTTACAATTTCCCCTAACGGAACGAGCTTCTCAGGCTCCTCCTGAGGTGCACCTGTTGGGTTATTTCTCTTCGACAATCTCCAGGACAACCTTTCGGTTTGCCCGCGAGGCGGCGGCATTCAGAATCGTACGGATGGATCTTGCCGTCCGCCCCTGTTTCCCAATAATTCTACCGAGGTCCTCTTTCGCCACCTTAAGCTCCAAGACCGAGGCGGTTTCTCCTTGGGTTTCCTTAACCTCGACGGCGTCGGGATTGTTGACCAAGGATTTTGCCAGGTACTGAACCAGTTCTTTCATGAAAGAGGCACCCCCTGTCCGTGAAATTAAGCGATGCTTTTCTCTCTTTTGATGATCTCCGAGACGGTCTGGGTCGGTGTGGCTCCCCGTTTGAGCCACTGCTCGACTTTGTCGCGGTTGAACTTGACTCCGCCAGAGGCGGCCTTGGGGTCGTACGTCCCAACCTGATCAATAAACTTTCCATCGCGGGGCGAGCGAGAATCGCTAACGACGATGCGGTAGAAGGGTCTCTTTTTCCCCCCGTGTCTTTTGAGTCGTATCTTTACACTCATCGTTTTCCGTCCTTCCAGTCTAGTGAAAAAGCGGCGGCATCCGGTTGAAGAGCGCCCGCGTACCCAGTTTACTGACACGCTGCATGAGCTTTCGCATTTCCAAGAACTGTTTGACCAAACGATTGATGTCCGTGACTGTCGTGCCGCTTCCCCGGGCTATCCTTCGGCGTCTGCTCCCGTTCAATATCGACGGATTGCGCCGCTCGCCGGGGGTCATGGAACTGATGATGGCTTCCCCCCGCTTGAGCTCCTTTTCAGCCTGGCTGAGATCCGCTTTCTGCGTTAGCTTCCTCGCCCCGGGTATGAGCTCGAGCAAGTCGCCTAAGGGCCCCATTTTTTTCAGCTGCTGAAGCTGGGCCTGGAAATCCTCCAGCGAGAATTGATTCTTCTGTGTCAGCTTCTCAAGGCGGACCATCTCTTTCTGCTCGTAGGTCTGCTCGGCCTTTTCGATGAGAGAGAGAAGGTCTCCCATCCCCAAGATTCTCGAGGCTAAACGGTCCGGATAAAACGGTTCCAGCGCATCCGATTTTTCGCCCACACCGGAGAACAGGATGGGTTTGCCTACTATTTTGCGCATTGAGAGCGCGGCGCCACCGCGGGCATCCCCATCCATTTTGGTGAGGATGATGCCGGTCAAGTCGAGCCAGGAGTCAAAGCCTTGCGCCTGATTAACGGCGTCCTGGCCGGTCATGGCGTCCGTGACGAGAAGGATGTGACGGGGCTGTAACGACTCTTTAATGGACTTGAGCTCCCGCATCAGTTCTTCATCGATGTGGAGCCTTCCGGCCGCGTCAATCAGAAGCAGATCGCAAAAACGGCTATTGGCCTCCTCCACGGATCGCTGGCAGATGGTCAAAGGGCTCTCCGCGGTATGGGAATCGTGAACCGGCAGGTTTAGCTCTCGACCTAGGATTTTGAGTTGCTCGATCGCTGCCGGACGATAAACGTCGGCAGGGACCAAGTAGGGCTTTCTCTTCTGCTCTCTCTGCAAGTACAGCGCTAACTTGGCGAGGGTGGTGGTCTTGCCCGATCCTTGCAGACCGACCAGCATCAGGATCAGGGGAGGGGAACCCTTTAACTCCAGCTCGCGGCGCTCCCCGCCCAGCAGGAGAGTTAGCTCGTCCCGAACGATTTTTAGAAAGTGCTGTTCTGGGGTGAGGCTTCGGAGTACCTCTTGGCCTAGGGCTTTGGACCTGACCGCCTCGAGGAATTCCTTGACGACTTTAAAGTGGACGTCGGCTTCTAGGAGCGCCAGTCGGACTTCGCGTAAGGCCTCCTCAATGTTTTTCTCGCTAATCCTTCCCTGACCCCTAAGCTTTTTGAAGGTCAGCTCAAGTTTTTCAGTTAAGGTCTCAAACATCTCCGGGGCAGGCTAAGTATTTATTTTCTAAAGGAAAAATTGGCTGAGACCAAATTATATGAATTTCCCCGGTTTGTCAAGAAAGGAAAAAAAACGGCCCGCTTCCCCTTGGAAGAAGGGTCGGGCGGGCCGCCTCGGTCGAACAAATGTTCCTACATCATGCCGCCCATGCCGCCCATGCCGCCCATGCCTCCACCTGGTGGCATTGGTGGCATAGCCGGTTTCTCCTCCGGTTTCTCCGCCACCATCGCTTCAGTGGTAAGCATAAGCCCTGCGATGGATGCAGCATTTTGAAGGGCAGTGCGGACAACCTTTGTGGGGTCGACGATGCCGGCTTTCATCAAATCCTCATACTCCTCCGTCGCTGCATTGAAGCCGAAGGCACCCTTGCCTTCCTTGACCTTTTGCAACGCGATGGCACCTTCGACGCCTGCGTTGATGGCAATTCTCCTAAGCGGCTCTTCCAACACGCGCTTGACGATGTTGACGCCCCATTTCTCATCGTCATGGACCTTGAGTTTATCCAGCGCGGCGCAGGCCCTGAGCAAGGCCACTCCGCCACCTGGAACAATACCTTCTTCAACCGCAGCCCGGGTTGCATGGAGGGCATCCTCAACGCGCGCCTTTTTCTCTTTCATCTCGACCTCGGTGGCCGCGCCCACGTTGATCACTGCCACCCCGCCTACGAGTTTGGCCAGCCGTTCCTGGAGCTTCTCCCGGTCGTAGTCCGAGGTGGTCTCCTCGATTTGCGCCCGGATCTGCTTGATCCGACCCTCGAGATCCGATTTCTTTCCGGCGCCGTCGACGATCGTCGTGTTATCCTTATCCACCACGATTCGCTTAGCGCGGCCAAGGTCGTGTAAGGTCACGTTATCGAGTTTGATGCCCAGTTCTTCCGCGATGAGCTTGCCGCCGGTAAGGATCGCAATGTCCTCCAGCATCGCCTTCCTGCGATCGCCGAATCCCGGCGCCTTCACGGCAGCACAGTGCAGAGTACCGCGCAGCTTGTTGACCACCAGGGTGGCCAGGGCTTCGCCTTCGACGTCCTCCGCGACGATCACGAACGGCCTGCCGGTTTTCGCGATCTGCTCCAGGATCGGCAGGAGATCCTTCATCGCGCTGATCTTTTTCTCATGGATGAGCAGGTAGGCGTCTTGCAGGACGCACTCCATTCTTTCCGGATCGGTAACAAAGTAGGGGGAGAGGTAGCCGCGGTCGAACTGCATCCCTTCAACCAACTCCAGGGTGGT
>JACPSF010000126.1 GCA_016193385.1 Deltaproteobacteria bacterium | reverse complement strand
ATTTGATGTCAACTTATTTAATTCCGTCACTATAGTTTCTGAGAATAGGCAGTTTTTCCTGGAGAAGTGGCATGAGTACTTTACCGAAAAGAAGTGAAGCTTTAGCAATTGAGGTCACTTGCACCGCCGACATGCTGACGGTGCTTCTCGCGGATGGTCGAACGGTTTCTGTGCCCGTTGCTTGGTTCCCCCGCCTCGTCGTCGCCACTCCTAAGCAGCGGGCTGACTGGGAATTAATTGGCGGGGGTATCGGTGTTCATTGGGAATCTATCGACGAAGACATCTCTGTTGCGGGTCTCCTGCGGCCTGAGAACTTTATGCGCCTGCCTAACGAACTCCTGCAGCCGACGCGCAAGAAGCGGCCTGTAAAGCTTCGGGGTCAAAGCACGCGCGGCTGAGGGGCCTGTTGAACCCGTAGAAAAAGGTAGATGGAAAAAAACTACAAAAAAACGACCTCCGTATTTGGCTTTTAAGCGACGATCTCGGGTCGGGAGACCATTTTGGTACCCCCAATTTGGACATTTTTTACTTGGGTGGGACTTTTTCTACAGCCTCGTTAGCTGGCTTGCGTGAAACGTGGGAGTTCGATATCCTGACCTACAGTAAGACCCCCGTAGCCATGGGAGATCGACGTGCCGAGGATTTCGGAGTTCTATGGCATTTTCATCTATATGTACTTCACCGACCATGCGCCGCCCCACTTTCATGCCATCTACGCCCAGCACGAGGCGGAAGTGGAGATATCCAGCGGCAGGATTCTCAAGGGTCATTTGCCTCGCCGGGCGTTGTCTCTGGTGACCGAATGGGCACGGCTTTATCGGCAGGAACTCCTGCAAAATTGGGAGCGAGCTAGAGTGCACGAACCCCTCCAGCAGATTCCATCTCTGGAATAAGGAGTCAATATCCCGTGATCCTTCACATCGTTGAAGCTGAGGTTTGCGGGCCGCACTCCTTACGGGTGGTGTTTGACGACGGCACGCAGAAGCGTGTGAACCTGCTTCCGTTGCTCGAAGGCCCTGTCTTTGAGCCGCTCAGGGAACCGGCCTACTTTGCTCGCGTCAGTGTGGACCCAATCTGCCGTACGGTGGTCTGGCCGAATGGGGCCGATCTTGCTCCGGAGGCTCTCTATGAGCTCTCGCCGGAGCAGGAACCTATCGGAGCCACCCCCGATAGCACCAGCTAACCATCGGCTTCAGCGGGTCGCCTGCAGGGACCGCTGAGCCATAGCGTTGAGGGTGTAGAAAAACCCCTCAAAGTGTGAAAAATTCTTCCTTCTTTCTTTCGTCTGCTGTAAACTTCACGACGGAAGGAGGAGAGATGGCCCGATATAAAGAGTACTCCTATTGGCAGACCAAACTGATCCCGATCTCCTTTGATGGCTTATCGACAGCGTCGCCGTCGGAGAGGAAAAGGATGAGACAGACAAGGTTTCCATCGGGCTGGGATGAGGAGCGGGTCCGGAAGGTGCTCGCCCATTACGAGCAGCAGACAGAGGAGGAAGCGGTGGCGGAGGACGAGGCTGTTTTTGAGGACTCCACCCAAACCGTCATTGAAGTACCTAAAGAGCTGCTTCCAGCGATAAGGGACCTGATCGCAAAGCACAAGGAACCCCGCAGAGCCTAACCCGCCGCCAGGGCGGGCCTTTCGGGGCCGCTCAGCGGCATCGCGTTAGACGTCACAACGAGGCACCTTGGCATTCCTAGAGGAATTCAAGAAGCGCGTGCGTCATCTCAAGGGGGAGACGTTCGCCCTCTACTTGGCTGCGCGCCATCCCGATACGCCGTGGTACGCAAAGGCTTTCGTAGCGGGCGTCGTCGCGTATGCGTTCAGTCCAATTGATCTGATCCCCGATTTTGTGCCCGTCTTGGGTTACGTCGATGATTTAATCCTGATTCCTCTCGGGATAGCTGTAGCCATAAAAATGATCCCGCCCCCCGTCTTGGCCGAATGCAGAGCCCGAGCGCAGGCAGCTATGGCCGGAGGGAAACCTGTGAGCCGAACCGCGGCGGCCGAACCCGCGGCTAGATCCGACGGGCCTTCGGCCCGCAGCTCAGCCGCGAACCCCGTTATACAGCACAACCATAACTGAGCACTGGCTGCGCACCGAGCCTAAAGGGAAGGTGGCAAATACCCTGCTGTTTTAGAGAGCCCGGTCGGACCCGTGCGATGTATTAATTTCGCGGCATAACATTGAAGAAGCTGATCGGCTCATGACCGCCCCATGGTCCAGCCCCGGCCTGCACACCGGCTTACTCTCTCTGGTGGCTTTTGCCCTTTACAATCCCCATAGCAAGCAGTAGATTCCGCTCAGCGTTTAGTCCAACCCGTTTTATCCCCAGTGCCGCTACGGGGATAGTGTCGAAATTTTCTTCCTCGTAGGCATCAGGGATAAAACGCTATACGTTCGGCGGACAGGAAGTGCGAGAATGAACGCGAGTTCACTGGATGACAGGTGGATAACCGGCAATGCCTATGAGGAGTTCATGGGCCGATGGAGTCGCCGGCTGGCCGAGCACTTCATTCGCTGGCTTGGTACCGAGCCTGGCCTTACCTGGCTCGACGTTGGCTGTGGGACAGGAGCCCTTGCTTCGGCGATCTGTAACCTCGCCGATCCTTCTTTGGTCGTTGCATGCGATCCGTCTGAACCGTTCGTCGAACACACGAGGAGCCGAATCACGGATCCGAGGGTGTCGTCGCGGGGGCTGGCAACCTCCCCCGCAATCCAAGGGGGTTCGACCGGGTGGTGTCGGGCCTCGTGCTCAACTTCCTTCCCGATCCACGGCAGGCTGTTGGAGAGATGCGAGCATGCGCGCGCCCGGGAGGCATAGTGGCGGGATACGTGTGGGACTACGCCGGTCGCATGGAGTTCCTCCGGCTTTTCTGGGACGAGGCGGTTGCTCTGGACCCAACGGCGCGGGATATGGATGAGGGTGTCCGGTTTCCGATGTGCCGACGTGACGCCCTAGAATCGATATTTCGAGATGCAGGAATGCGAGACGTTAGGTCGGATGCTGTCGTGATCCCGACGCGCTTTGATGCGTTCTCGGATTACTGGCGGCCCTTTTTGGCCGGGACCGGTCCGGCCCCTTCGTACGTCGCGTCCATCAGTGAAGAGCAGCGTAGCCAGTTGAGAGACCGCCTAGAGCGGCGGCTGGCATCCGGGCCGAAAGGAGTCATTGACCTTGTTGCGCGAGCTTGGGCTGTTCGAGGTACGGCACCCTGACTTGAGAGCGAGTGTCGCCGAACAATCGGGTAGAGAAGGACGCGAGGAGCGCCTCCCCGGGGGCCGGACCACACTACGCCATTACGGTGCACCCGCCGAGGTGCCCGCACCACGACCGGCCTCGAGCCAACCGCGAAAGGCGGTACTGGCGAGATTTTGCCAGCAAAATATTTCGGGTCAGGAGCAAAATTAAATAAATAAAAGGCCGCCCCCCCTCCGACCCCTCCTCTGGATAAACGGAGCGATGAATGGAGCTTGTGGTAAAGTTGCTGACGATCCTTGGGCTGGGCGCGCTTGCGCTCTGGGCGGCCATTCCCGCAGGCTTGGCGCTACAACTCCACCCTCTCGCAGTCGGTATCGCAGCGGCCGTCGGAGCCTTTTTGGGCGCGCTCGCAGTTGTGTCACACGGTCGACGCGTGCGAGCTTGGCTGGCGCAACGTCACGAGCAGAAAGAGAAGAAAGGACAACATGGGCTTATCTATCGAATATGGCGCCGTTACGGCGTGATAGGATTCGGGCTACTGGCGCCTCTGCTCACAGGCGCGCCGCTAGGAGTCGCGTTAGGTCTTACCCTCGGAGCACCCCCTGGCCGTTTATTATTTTGGACAACTCTGGGCATCGTTCTCTGGAGCGCGGCTCTGACGCTGGCCAGCGCAGCGGGATTAGCAGGAATCCAGACACTGGAACATCTTCCAAGCTCAGCCTGCGTAAGCTTCGTCTGTTGACGCAGTTCGTTTTTGGTTGACATTCCTTTTTGCCACCTTTATCTTAGTGAAAACATTCTTGTTTTCATTGGCGGGAGGCGACGGATGTCGATGGAGGCGTTTGACAGCAAGACGGTTAGCCGCATCGTTGGGGTGAGCCTGCGGCAAATCCAGTACTGGGACGAGCAGGGGTTTATCCGCCCGTCGGTGAGGTTGGCCGGGGGCAGGGGGAGCCGACGGCTGTATTCCTACTCGGACTTGGTCCAGCTCAAGGTTGTTAAAGACCTTCAGGGCCATGGCGTTAGCCTGCAAAAGATCCGCCGTTGCCTGCACTATCTCAAGCGCTATTTCCCGGAGGCGGCGCCGCCTCTCGGCTCGCTCAAATACTTGACCGACGGTGACAAGCTCTTCGTCCTCACCAGTGATAAAAATAAAATCCTGGATGTAATGAATCGCCAGTTTGTTTTTTCTTTGGGGATTGGCCAACTCGTGCGCCAGCTCGACGGAGAGGTGCGCCGGCTCACCGGTCGCAGGGGCCGACGCGCAGTGCGGCTGAGCCGCAGAGTTGAAGGGAAGAGCGTCGCCTCCGCCTAGCGGGCCCGTTTATTATGGAAGAGATCAAGATTACCCCGATGATCCGCCAGTATCTCCAGATCAAGGAGAGGTACCGGGATGCCATCCTCTTCTTCCGTCTCGGGGATTTCTACGAAATGTTTTTTGAAGATGCCGAAAAGGCCTCCAGGCTGCTCGATATCGCCCTGACCTCCCGCAATCGCCATGAAGAGTCGCCGGTTCCGTTGTGCGGTGTTCCCTACCATGCGGCCGGACCATATATCGGAAAGCTTCTGGAGGCGGGCTATAAGGTGGCGGTCTGCGAGCAGGTGGAGGATCCCAAGACCGCCAAAGGGGTGGTACAAAGAGCGGTGGTCCGGGTCATCTCGCCGGGAACGATGACCGACGGGGAAGGGCTGGATGCCCGTGACAACAGCTTCCTTGCCGCCGTATCCAAGGGCGAGAGGGATTACGGCCTGGCGGTTACCGATGTCACCACCGGTGAGTTTCGGTTTACCTCCTGCGCGGACCAGGCCGCTCTGATCGATGAGCTGGGACGCATCCGCCCCCGGGAAATCGTCGTTGCCGAGGAACAGGGGCCGCTTTCGGATGAGCTACGCAGGGAATTCCCCAAAGTGCATCTGACCCTTGTGCCTGCCCATTTCTTCGGATCGTCCGCTACCGAGCGGCTGACATCGCTTCGGCTCTGGTCCGGGGAGCGCGACGAAGAGTGGGAACACGGCGTTCGTGCTGCCGCGGCGATTATCGGGGTTCTGGAGGAGAATTTGCCGGAGGTCCGGGGACTTTTGCGGGATCTCCAACCTTACTCCTCATCTCAGTACCTGAGGCTCGACGAGACGACGCGCCGGAATCTTGAGCTCTTGCGTGATCTCCAGGGGGATGCCAAAGGCTCACTATTGGGTGTCTTGGATTTTACGCTGACTCCCATGGGGGCCCGGCGGCTGCGCCAATGGCTCCTCTATCCGCTCCTGGACGAGAGGGCGATCCGCGAGCGCCAAGACGGGGTGGAAGAGCTGGTGGAGAGCTACCAGGATCGTCAGGAGTTGCGCGCGCTGCTCAAGGGTGTTCAAGACCTTGAGCGCTTGGGTGGAAGGGTGGTGGCCGGGAGCGCCCGTCCTGCGGATCTTGTGGCCCTGAAAACCAGCCTGCGCTGCCTGGGACCCATTCGGGAGCGGCTTCAGGATCGGGGCGCGGAGATTTTCGCCTCACTCAGAAAAGAGTTGGTGGATCTTCCCGAGGTTGTGGAGCTGGTCGAGCGGGCCATCGTGGACGACCCACCGCCAACCCTCAAAGAGCGAGGGATCATCCGATCGGGATTCCACGCAGAGCTTGACGAGATACGAAGCGTGCAGAGGGATGCTAAGTCCTGGATTGCCAGGTTCGAAGGCAGCGAACGCAAGCGGACCGGCATCCAGTCACTCAAGGTGCGATACAATAAAGTATTCGGCTATTACATCGAGGTGACGAAAGCCAACTTGAAGCTCGTCCCGGTGGATTACCTCCGCAAGCAAACTCTGGTCAACGCAGAGCGCTTCATCACCCCGGAGCTGAAGGAGTACGAAGCGAAGGTTTTGACTTCCGAGGAAGAGATCCTGAAGCTCGAAATGGCGCTCTTCGCCGAGGTGCGGGAGAAGGTGGCGGCTCATTACGGAACGATCAGGCAGACGGGCCACGCCCTGGCCACGCTGGATGTTCTCGTCTCCCTCGCAGAAGCGGCAAGCTCCTGTCACTTTGCCCGCCCCAGGGTCGAATCCAGCCTTACCATCACGATTCAGGGCGGGCGTCACCCCGTGGTGGAGCGGGCTTTGGGGCGAGGAGCCTTTGTCCCGAACGATTGCCATCTGGATCCCGAGTCGCAGCAGATCCTGATCCTGACCGGCCCGAACATGGCCGGAAAGTCAACCTACATGCGCCAGGTCGCCTTGATCGTCATCCTCGCGCAAATGGGAGGTTTCGTGCCCGCAGCCGAAGCACAAATCGGTTTGGTGGATCGCATCTTTACCCGCATCGGCGCCACCGATTCTCTTGCCCGCGGCGAATCCACCTTCATGGTGGAGATGAAGGAGACGGCCCAGATTTTGCGCCACGCCACCCCCAGAAGCCTGATCCTTCTTGATGAGGTCGGACGCGGCACCAGTACTTTTGATGGGATCTCGATCGCCTGGTCGGTCGGCGAGTTCCTGCACGACGGGCCATACCGGCCCCGCACGCTGTTTGCCACTCATTACCATGAGATGACCGATTTGGCCCTGACGAAAGAGCGGGTGCGAAACTTCCACTTCTCCGTCAAGGAATGGGAGGGGGAGGTGATATTTCTACGCAGCCTCTCGGAAGGGGCCTCAAGTCGAAGTTACGGCATTCACGTCGCGCGCTTGGCCGGCCTGCCGGCCCCGGTGGTGCAAAGGGCGAAAGAGATTCTTAAAAACCTCGAGGGAGGAGAGCTTGACGAAAGAGGCCGGCCGCGCCTGGCTCGTGGCGGGCCGGGAGAGGGTCCGGCGCAGATGGCGCTGTTCCGCGCTGAGGATCAGAAGCTGCGCGAGGAGCTCAGAACCATTGACGCGACGACTCTCAACCCGATTGAGGCTTTGAATCTCCTCTACAGGCTGACGGAAGAGGCAAAGAAGGAGGCTCGTTAGTTTCCATGCGCGATCCAACCAGCGCCAAGATGCTGTTCCAGATTTCTGCGCTTGTCTGGATGCTTCTCGCCATGCCCGGAAACGGGGCAGAACCGGCGAAGACAAAGCCCGCCGCGCCACCGGATGGCGGGCGTGGGGGACGTCTCTTGACCCGCATCCGCCACACGTCTTCCCAAAGCTATACCAGGGTGACCATGGAACTCTCGACAGAGGTTCCCTATGAGATCCATTTCCTCAAGGAGGAGCCCGGCCATCAACTCCCCCCGAGGATCTATGTGGACCTCCTCCAGACTCGTTTGGGGATGGATTCCAGCCAACCGATTCTGGTGGAGGACCGGCTGTTACGTCAGGTACGCGTCGGACAGTTCGCCCCGAACGTGGTGCGCGTGGTCTTGGATCTTAGGAGCGTGAGCAGGCATCGGGCAGTTTTGCTTCCCGACCCTTATCGTCTGGTCGTAGATATCCACGCCGGCAGGAACGGAACCGAGCTGGCCGCCCTGGAGAAGCCGCGCAGCCTGCCTCCACCGCCCACGCCCCAAATTCCCGTCGCGGGTTTGCGCAAGATCGTTTTGGATCCCGGCCATGGCGGAAAAGATCCGGGAGCCATAGGGATCGGAGGAGTGGCCGAGAAGGACATCGTTCTCAGGATTGCCAAGAAACTCGCGAATAAGCTCAAGCGGGAGATGGGGGTACAAGTGGTGCTAACTCGTCAGGACGACACTTTTGTCCCTCTCGAAGATCGGACCGCGATCGCGAACGCGGAGGAGGCCGACCTCTTCGTTTCTCTACATACCAACGCCAGTCCCAATCCAGGCACCAAAGGGATAGAAACTTACTACCTGGATAACACGAGCGACGAGGCCTCGATTCTCCTGGCGGCGCGAGAAAATGGCACCTCGCGCCGGAACATCTCCGACCTCCAGTTCATCTTAAGCGACCTGACGCAAAACTCGAAGCTCGAAGACTCGATTACCCTGGCCCACAGGCTTCAATCCTCCCTTGTTTCCCAGCTGGGGCATAGGTATGGTGACCTCAAGAATCTCGGTGTTAAAAAGGCTCTTTTCTACGTTCTGGTCGGGGCGCGGATGCCCAGCGTCCTCTCGGAACTCTTTTTCATCACGAACAAGGCGGAAGCGCGGACCTTGACCCAAAGGGCCTACCAGGATGCGATCGTGGAAGGGCTCTACAACGGGATCAAGCAGTATCACGAGAGCCTGCTCGTGGTCAAAAACTTGTAGGTGAGGTGAAGATGGACGCGGCGGCGCTTTCCCGTTTTCTCATGGATGAGATCGGCTCCGAGGCCGATCTTGCCCGAGGGGCGCGCGCCTACGTTCAAAGGGGCCGAGCGCTACTCTATGAGCGGCACCGCGCCGGTACCGGAGGGGCGGAGATAGTCTCCGCCTATTCGACGATGATGGATTATCTGATCCGTCATCTGTTTGAGGTGGCGAGCCGCGATTTCATCGGCCGCTACCCCAGCCTGAACGCCCGCTGCGCGCTCATCGCTCAGGGAGGATATGGCCGCGGCGAGCTTAATCCTTACTCGGACATTGATCTGCTGTTCCTTCATACCTGGAAGCCGACGCCGTATGTGGAGTCGGTGACGGAAAAGGTCCTGTACACACTTTGGGACGCGGGGCTTGTGGTGGGTCACGCCACACGCAGTATTGCGGCGTCGATCCAACTCGCTAGCAGGGATATGAAGGTCAGAACCGCTTTGATCGACGCTCGTTATCTCTGTGGGGATCTCGACCTCTATACCGACCTTGAGCAGGCGGTCGAAGAGAACCTGCTCAAGCGGGGCCGGGAGCGCTTCATTCGGGAGAAATTGGCGGAAAATCGCCTTCGGCACGAGCGCTACGGCGGCTCGGTCTATCTTGTGGAGCCCGACATCAAGGAGGGCGAAGGGGGACTGAGGGACATCCAAAGCGCGCTGTGGATCGCCAAGGTCGAGCATCCCGTCAAGGACTTTGACGACCTGGTGCGTTGCGGCATCCTCCAGCCGCGCGACCTCGCCGAACTTGAGGAGGCGCGGGATTTCCTCTGGCGCGTCAGAAACGAACTCCACTTTTCCCTGGGCAAGCACCAGGATCAGCTCACCTTCGAGCAGCAGGAGAAGGTTGCGCGGGTGCTCGGTTTTAAAGACGAGGGGGCTCTCAAGGGGGTGGAGGCCTTCATGCGGTGCTACTACCTGCGCGCCTCCCAGGTGAGTCGGATCGCCTCGTTGATCATCCATCGAGCGGTGGATGGGTCTCTTCCTGTGCCGTCGAAGAGCCGGGCTACGGGAAAGGAAATCCGCGAGGGAGTCCAAGTCTTCCGGGGAGCGCTCTGGGTCTCCAGGCCCGAGATCCTGAAAGCGGAGCCCGAAAATCTCATCAGGCTTTTCGCCGATGCCCAGAAGCATCGGGTCGAGCTGAGCCATGAGACGCGCGAGCTCATTCGCGACCATGTCGGGCTCATCGACGACCGCTTCCGCCGTTCTCCTGCGGTTGGCGCGCTCTTTCTTCAGATTCTCAAGTGGAGAGAGCGCGTTTACGAGACGCTTTCAGAGATGCACCGTTGCGGCGTTCTGGGGGCTCTGATCCCGGAATTCGGCCGCCTCCTCTGCATGGTGCTTCACGATCTGTACCATATCTACACCGTCGACCAGCACTCTCTCAGACTGGTCATGGAGTTAGAGCGGCTGAGGACCGGAGAGTTCAGGGAGTCGCTGCCTTTGCTCACCCAGCTCGCCCGCGAGGCGGAAAAAATCGACATTCTCTATCTGGGGCTTCTCTTCCATGATATCGGGAAAGGTTACGGGGGAGGTCATTCTGAGCGCGGCGCTCGCATGGCGCGGCAGATCGCGCATCGAATGCGGCTCAATGCTGACGATGCCGCCCAACTCGTCTCTCTCGTGCGCTACCACCTGCTTTTCGCCCAGACGGCCTTCCGCCGGGACTTGGAAGACGAGAAGACTTATACCGATTTCGCGCGTACCATGAGCAACATCGGCAATCTCAAGATGCTTTACCTGCTCACCTATGCCGATATCCGGGCCGTCGGTCCCGAGGTATGGAACAACTGGAAGGCATCGCTGCTGGAAGAGCTTTACCTGAAGACGCTGGAGGTCCTGGAGAGCCTGGAGAAAGGCGAGCTGACGAGACCGGATCGCCGCTCGAGGGTGCGCCGGATTCAGGCTCGCCTGCGTCGGCGCCTCGGACGCCGGTACGCGGGGGAGCGCGTGCGGGCCTTTTTCCAGCTCATGCCGGAGCGGTATTTTCTGGCCACGCCCGAGGACGAGATGCCGGGTCATTTTGAGCTCATGGAGAAGTTCACCGATCAAGTCTACCTGAGCACGCTGCGCCACTTTCCCGAGAGGGAATTCAGCGAGATCGTGATCTGCGCCAGGGACCGCCCCGGCCTCTTTGCCCGGATTACCGGGGTCTTTGCCGCCCACCGGCTGGATATCCTGAGCGCGCGCATCACCACCCGTAGGGACGGGGTCATCCTGGACGTTTTTCACATCTCCCACGCCGGCAGGCCGGAGGCGGCGATGGATGGGGGGAAATGGGCTAGGGTTGAAGCCACTCTGGAAGGGGTCCTCGGTGATACCATCGACGTGGCGCGCCTGGTCGAGGAGTCGGGCCGCCCCTCGCTTTTCCGCAAGCCGGCTCCCAAGGTTGCCACGCTGATTCAGATCGACAACGAGGCTTCCGACGACTTCACCGTCGTGGAGGTGTACACCCAGGACCGTGTCGGCGTGCTGTTCACGATTACGTACGGGCTCCATCAGCTCGGCCTCTCCATCTATCTCGCGAAGATTTCGACCAACGTGGACCAGGTGGCCGACGTCTTTTACGTTGCCGACGAACAGGGCGGAAAAGTCCGGGACAAGGATCGGGTGGATCAGATCCGTCGCACCCTCTATCAAAGGCTGGCCCTAGACGATGAAGGAACGGCTCAGCAGTCACATTGACGCCTTTCTCTCCATGCTTGCGGTAGAGAAGGGGCTATCCCGGAATACGCTGGAGGCTTACAGCCGGGATCTCAACCGCGCCGCGGATTTTTTCCGTGACCGTGGCATCGGGGCTTGGGAAGAGTGCCGGGCCCCGCATCTGCGCTCCTATTTCTCGCGGCTGCGGGAGCGGCGGCTCAGCGTGCGCTCGATTGCCCGAAACGTGGTCGCGATGCGCCAGCTCTACCGGTTTTTAGAAAAAGAGGGCGTTGTCGATGAAAACCCGCTCCCGTCTGTGTTCCTCCCCAAAGTCTCGCCGAAGCTGCCGCACACTCTGAGCCGGGAAGAGATGCGGCGGCTTTTGGCCAGGCCGGATCCGTCGAAGCCTCTGGGGTTGCGCGATCAGGCGATGATCGAGCTGCTGTACGCAACCGGGCTCAGAGTCTCGGAGTTGGTGACTCTTCAAACGCATCAGGTCGATCTTCAGGGCGACTACCTGACCGTTCGCGGAAAGGGGGCGAAGGTGCGCCTGGTTCCGTTTGGCAAGTGGGCGAGGGAAAGCCTGGTATGCTACCTTCGGGAGGCCAGACCCAGGCTGCTCAAGGGACGGACCGGCGCCTTTCTATTCGTAGGCCGCTCGGGCAAGAAGCTTACACGGCAGGGCTTTTGGAAACTGATTCGTCGCTACGCCCGCGCCGCCGGTATCGAAAAGCGGGTGACGCCACACACCCTGCGCCACTCCTTTGCCACCCATCTCCTGGAAGGCGGCGCTGATCCCCGCGCGATCCAGTCCATGCTTGGTCACGCGGATATCTCGACCACGCAGATCTACACCCATGTGAGTCGCGCGCACTTGAAGGAGGTTCATCGCAGGTTTCATCCGCGGGAGAGGGCCTCGGGAAAATGAAATGAAATGATAGAAGAAGGGCTGAAGCGAACCATCGAGTGGTTTTATAAGACTGGACATCGCCCGGCAGCTAGGGTAAGAGAGGGTCAAACTCTCGGGAGGCGAGCTATGCGAAGAATGCTGATCGGATTCGTCGTTGTCGCGGCGCTGATCGCCGCTTCGTCGGCTTGGGCGCAAGGCACCATCAGGATCGGGCTGATCATGCCGTACTCCGGCCAGTTCGCCGACACGGCCACGCAAATGGACAACGCCATCAAGCTCTACGTGAAGCAGCACGGCGACACCGTCGCGGGCAAGAAGATCGAGTTCATCCGCAAGGATAGCGGCGGCATCGCGCCGGACGTAGCCAAGCGGCTCGCGCAGGAGCTGGTCGTGCGCGACAAGGTGGACATACTCGGGGGCTTCATTCTCACGCCGAACGCGCTCGCCGCGGGCGACGTCTCCGCGGAGGCGAGGAAATTCATGGTGGTGATGAACGCCGCGACCGCGATCATCACGACGAAGTCGCCATACATGGTGCGCACTTCGGTGACCGTGCCGCAACTGAACGAGACCTTCGGGGCGTGGGGCTTCAAGACCGGCATCAGGAAAATGTACACCATGGTTTCGGACTACGGGCCCGGCCATGACGCCGAAGGGGCGTTTCAGCAGGGGTTCAAGGAGGCCGGCGGTGAGATCATCGGCTCGGTGCGGTTCCCGGTGGCGAATCCCGACTTCTCCGCGTTCGTGCAGCGCGCCAAGGACCTGAATCCTGAAGCGATCTACGTCTGGGTGCCGGGCGGAGTGCAGCCCGCGGCGATCGGAAAGGCGCTCGCCGAGCGCGGCATCGAGCCGAAGAAGACCAAAATCCTGGGGCAGGGCGAGCTGACTGAAGACGAGGCGCGGCAAAGCATGGGTGACGTCTCCATCGGCATCATCACCGTGTTTCACTATGACCGTAACCACAATTCCGCGCTGAACCGGACATTCGTGAAGGCATTCAACCAGGCCTACGGCGGGCGCAACCCGAACATCTTTGCCATCGGTGGTTATGACGGCATGCACCTCATTTACGAGGCGCTGAAAAAGACCGGCGGCAAGACCGACGGCGAGAGTCTGATCGCGGCCGCCAAAGGGATGAAGTGGGAGAGCCCGCGCGGGCCGCTCTGGATCGATCCGGAAACCCGCGACATCGTCCAGACGGTCTATATCCGCCGGGTGGAGAAGGTCGGCGGCCAGCTTGTCAACGTCGAGTTCGACAAGATCGAGAACGTGAAGGATCCCGTGAAGGCGCGGATGAAGAAGTAGTTGACACGGACGTCAAGGTCGCGCCGCGCCAACCGCGCCGGTTGGAGCAGACGCGACGCGCCGCTCAACACGCGACACTGTCAAGCCGTTCCGGAAGCATAGTCCCCCATGATCGGCCCTCTCGCTGGCGTCCTGTTCGACGGCTTCGCCTATGGGATGCTGCTCTTCCTCCTGTCGGTGGGGTTGTCGGTAACGCTGGGGATGATGAATTTCATCAACCTGGCGCACTGCAGCTTCGCCATGTTCGGTGGCTACGTCACTGTGACCTTCATGCACCGGCTGGGATGGCCGTTCTTCGCTACCCTGCCGGTCGCGTTTCTTGCGGGCGCGGCAGCAAGCGTCGTGCTGGAGCGCGCGGTTTTCCGGCGCTTGTACCGGGCGAGCGAGCTGGATCAGTGCCTGCTGACGATCGGCATCGTCTTCATGTCGGTGGCGGGAGCAGCCTACATCTACGGGACGGTCCAGCAGCCCGTACAGGTGCCGGCCTACCTGCGCGGCTCCATTGTGTTCATGGGGGTCAATTTCGCCGTGTACCGGATCTTCCTTGCCGCCGCGGCGCTCGTCATCACGTCCGTTCTCGCCGCCGCGCTCGAATGGACGCGCTTGGGGGCGCAGGTGCGCGCGGCGGTGGACAATCAGCGCATGGCGCGCGGTCTCGGCATCAACGTGGACGGCGCGTTCGCGATCACCTTCGCGCTGGGGAGCGGGCTCGCGGCCCTCGGCGGAGCGCTTGCCATCGAGATCATGGGTCTCGATCCCGCGTTCGCGTTCACCTACCTCGTCTACGTCCTGATCGTGGTCTCGGTCGGAGGGCTCGGCTCCATAGGCGGATCGTTCGCTGCCGCCACGCTGCTCGGTATCAGCGATGTCGCCGGCAAGTACTACGTGCCCCAGCTCGGCTCCTTTCTCATCTACCTGGTCATGGTCGGCTTGCTGACGTGGCGGCCTGCCGGCCTGTTCGGGAGGCGATAGGCGATGGCAGTTCTCGCCCAGGCTGCGGTCGGCCCTCACCAGTATCTGCAAGCGCAAATCCGGTGGCAGCGTACCGAGGTCCTCTTCTGGCTCGCCGCGCTGCTCCCGTTCGTGCTGACGCCGTCCTATCTATCTCTCGCGAGCCAGATCGCTATCACCGCGCTCTTTGCGCTGTCGCTTGATCTCATCCTCGGCTACGCGGGGATCGTGTCGCTCGGGCATGCCGCCTTCTTCGGGCTGGGCGCCTACACCGCCGGGATCGTCTCCAAATACGGTTGGGGCGAGCCGCTTTCCGGACTCGTGATCGCATCGGCGCTGGCGGGACTGGTCGGGTACGCCGCGGGCCTCGTCATCGCCTATTTTCGCCACCTGGCGCTGATCATGATCACGCTCGGCATGGGGCTCTTGCTCCAGGAGGCGGCGAACAGCGCGTCCTGGCTGACGGGGGGCGCCGACGGCCTTCAGGGCGTGCGCATCTGGCCGCTGCTCGATACGTTCAAGTTCGATTTGTACGGCCGCACCGCCTACGCCTATTCCATCGTGGTTCTCTTTCTCTCGTTCCTGGTGGCGCGGCGCCTGATCCATTCGCCGTTCGGTCTGGCGTTGCGTGGCATTCGCGAAAACCCGGTCCGGATGCCCGCGATCGGAGCGCCGAGCCGCGGCCATATCCGAAAGATCTACACGATTTCCGCCATGATTGCCGGTATTGCCGGGGCCTTGCTCGCGCAGACTACCTCGACCGTCTCGCTCGAGGTGCTCTCCTTCCAGCGCTCCGCGGACGTGCTGGTGATCCTCAGTCTTGGCGGCGCCGGGCGGCTCTACGGCGGAATCCTCGGCGCAATCATCTACATGGTCGCACGCGACCAGTTTTCCGGCCTCAACCCGCAATACTGGTTTTTCTGGATCGGCCTGCTGCTCGTCGCCGTCGTGATGTTTCTCCCTAACGGGGTGCTCGGAGGGGTCGCGCGCGTGACCTCCTTATGGCGGCGAAAGCGGTAGGAAGGCCGGTGTTGTTGACGCGCGGGCTCAACAAGAGCTTCGGTTCCCTCGTCGTAGCGAAAGACATCGATCTCGCGTTGCCGGAAGGCGTGCGCTACGCGCTGATCGGCCCCAACGGCGCCGGCAAGACCACGTTGATCAATCTCATGACCGGGATGCTGCGGCCCGACGCCGGCCACATATTCCTTGGCGAGCAGGAGATCACGTCGCTCAAACCCGAGGCGCGCGTGAGGCGCGGCCTCGCCCGCACCTTCCAGATCAACACTCTTTTTCCCCATCTGAGCGCGCTGGAGGCGGTGACGCTGGCGGTATGCGAACGGCAGGGCGATGCCGGGACCTGGTGGCGGCGCCTGCCTGCCTACCGGGACTCAGCCGAGAAATCCTACGGCATTCTCGCTTCGCTCGGGCTGGGCAAGGATTGCTACCGGTTGACGCGCGAACTGGCTTACGGCCAGCAGCGCCTGCTCGAGATCGCCCTCGCGCTCGCCACGAAACCGAAGGTGCTGCTGCTCGACGAGCCGGCGGCCGGAGTGCCGAAGGACGAAAGTGCCGAGCTGTTCGAGGCGATCTCCGGCCTTTCGCAGGACCTCACCGTGCTTTTCATCGAGCACGACATGAACGTCGTGTTCCGCTTCGCGAGCCGGATTATCGTCATGGTCGGAGGGCGCATCCTGGTCGAGGGAAGCCCCGACGAGATCGCCGGCAATCCCGAAGTCCGGCAAGTGTATCTGGGCGGGGCGCGCCATGGCTGAGCCGTTGCTGGCGCTGAGACATGTCCGTGCCGGCTATGGCGAGGCTGTCGTGCTCGATGACGTCTCGCTCGAGATCCCGGAGCGGGGCAGCCTGGCCGTGGTCGGCCGCAACGGGGTCGGCAAGACGACGCTGCTCCTCACCATCATGGGGTACACCAATGTCACGCGTGGCATGATCCTCTGGCGCGGAGAGGAGATCACCCGGCTCGCACCTCATCTGCGGGCGCGCCGCGGCGTCGGCTGGGTCGCGCAGGAGCGCGAGATCTTCCCCTCCCTGTCCCTGGAAGAGAACCTGACGGTCGCGGCTCGGCCCGGGCGATGGGACCTCAAGGCGGTCTTCGAGCTTTTTCCGCGGCTCGCCGAGCGCCGGCAGGCCAAGGGCAATCAACTGTCGGGTGGCGAGCAGCAGATGCTGGCCATCGCCCGGGCCCTCATGACCAACCCGGCCCTCTTGTTGCTGGATGAGCCGCTCGAGGGCCTGGCGCCCCTCATCGTTGAGGAGCTGGCGCACACACGGAGAACGCGCTGTCGCTCACCGAAGAAGCCGTGGTCATCGATGGCGGCAACATCGCGCATCGCGCCCGGTCGCGCGACCTGCCGCACGACGCGGAGACGCTCGAACGCCTCGTCGGCCTTCGCCTCCGAGCTGGCCGCTAACGTCGCTCAGCGCGCGCCCAGCGCAACAGAGAATTCCCAGGCTGCCTTCGTGGTCCGTGCCAGCCCGCCGTCCAAGGAGAGAGGGGACCTGACAGGGAGCATAGTCTGGCCCAGGACCCCATTTTAGCCCGGAGACTATCCGATGACGTGCAGGCACGTCAAATCTGAACAGGTCACGGTAATTTTTGATGACAGGCATCGCTTTTACTACTATAATCCCCTGACACTCGATGAGCAGCGCGTTTGTGAGAAGAGCGATGACGTCAACGGTAACAGGAGTGTGAAGGGGATCAGATATGTTGGATCGCTTCTTTAAGGTAAGGGAGCGGGGCACGACGGTTCGGACCGAAATCCTCGGCGGCATCACGGCCTTTGTCGCGATGGCGTACATCATCGTGGTCAATCCGGCCATCTTGAGCTTCGCGGGTCTTCCGGTCGGCCCGAGCACGGCGGGTCGGTCCTGCTCGGACTTCTTTGCCTGATCTACTATCTTTTCGGCCTGCCGCATTGAGGAGCGGCCGAGGTCCGGGGGTTCCCGATGGTGTTTGCTTATTACCGTCGGCTGACGCGGGCGGCGCAGCGCATTTACCGGCGTAGCGATGAGATCACGATCCTGTCCCTGTCTCTTCTCCCCGCGGTGGGCGGCGCGGTGGAGGAGGTGGAGCGTGCGCTCGGGAGCGGGAACCGGCCGTTAACCCGAGTGGCCAGCCAAAAACTGGTTTCGCTACTTGCGAACCTCCTTAGAGTTACGCCGGTCCGGGTGGAGGTGCTGGCGGTTCGCCCTTCGCGGAAGTGGGGGGAGCTTCACGGGCTGTATACTCCCGGCGCTGGCCGGGATCCCCCCTCGATCACCGTGTGGATGCGCACGGCGCAACGGCGTCAGGTGGTCGCATTCCGCACGTTTTTGCGCACTCTGATTCATGAACTCTGCCATCACTTGGATTACGAGCTACTTCGCTTGCCGGAATCTTTCCATACGGAAGGCTTTTACAAGCGCGAGTCGAGCCTGGTCCATCAGCTCATGAAGAGCGCAAACGGGGATGCGGCTCCAGCAGAGAAGCCTCCGGTCGGATAAGGTCAGACGCTGGTTTTGGCCAGCTCCCGAAAGTCCTCGGCTTCCAACATGAGAGAAATTGCGGTACCTCCCACCAGTCCCCAGAAGGGGGCGCCGATGTTGAGAAGGCGCATTCCCGACAGCGTGATCATGAAGGTGAACAGAGCTCCTAAACGGAATTTCTCCCCGAAGGCGGCGTGGAAGGAGTGCCACAGAACTTCGAGCAGCGCGAGTCCGGCCAGCAGCGAAATCAGCGAGGAGGGAAGGAGCTGACTGATCGCCGTCGCCATCGGAGCACAGAGGCCGAAGGCCATCCACAGAACCGCGGTGACGATCGCCGCGGCATATCTGCCTTCTTTTGGACCCACTTGCGGATTGGTCACGATCCCGGTCATCGGACCGGCAAGGGAGACCGACTGGCTTCCGAAAGGAGCCACGAGCAACGAGCCGATTCCGCTCGTAATCGTAATCGCGTTCACCGGCGACTGGTATCCCATGTTCTGGAGAATCCCAATGCCCTGTCCATTCTGAACAGCGATGACGGTCAGGGCGAGAGGGATGACGAGTTCCGCTGCCGCCGCCAATGTGAACGTCGGACGGACAAGCAGCGGCTCGGCGATTTGAAAGCTCATGTTTGTCCAGTCCGCGTGGCCCAGGGCGGTTGCGGTGAAGAGCCCGACAGCGATGGCGCCGAGGACGGGGGGAAATCGCTGCGCGAAGCGTCTAGCGAAAGAAACCGCCAAGAATCCGGCAAACGTGACGAGGGATAGAGCCGGAGCCTCATTTACCGCTCGAACCATTCCCAGCCCGAATGGGAGGAGAACTCCCGCTACCATCGCCATCGTAATCGGCATAGGAAGCCGGTCCATCGCCCGCTTGACCAGTCCGCTAAATCCGAAAGCCGCGACCAGAACGCCGGTCAGTAAGTAAGCCCCGATGACCTCGGAAAAACTCAGATGGGTGAGTGCGACGCCGGCCAGTACTCCTCCGGGGATGGCGATAACGGCCAAAAGCGGCTGGCGGTAATAGAGCGTGAGTGGGATGCTGACGGCACCGCAGATGAAGTAGCCTCCGAAGATCCACGAGTTGAATTGGGCGGGGGATAAACCGCCCTGTTTGGCGGCGTTGACATAGATGAGAAACGGCCCGGTCACGGCGAACAACCATGCGGTGACTCCGTAGCTAAAGGCGGGAAGGTTGAGATGCCGGGGAAGGTGCTTGAGGCTGGCGCGAAAGCCCGGTCCGCTTTCGATCCAGGCGCCGCCCCGATCTTGCGGGGGAGAAGATTTTTTGTTCATCGGCTCACGCTCGGTTGCCGGTCCGAAGGCTGTACGTTTAGAATTTTAAGCTTGGAAATGCAAGGAGGCTGCGTTACGATGAGCCGTCGTTGGCGGAGGTGTCGACCATGAGAATTCTGATCACGGGCGGGACCGGGGTCAATGGGGCAGTGTTGGCACGCCTCCTTCTGTCCGAGGGCGACCGGCCGGTGCTTTTTGATAACCGGATGGATTTTTCCCTGATCGCTGACATCAAGGACAAGGTCGATCTCGTCGAAGGCGATATCCTTGACCCCGAGGCTTTAAGGAAAGCTGTAGCGAGCTTCCACATCACCCATATCGCGCATCTGGCCGCGCTCATGCCCGATCCGGCGGAGGCGAATCCGCGTCTCGGCGTCCGGGTGGGCACAGAGGGAACCGTTAATGTCTTGGAAGCAGCGCGAGCCTGCAAGATCCCGAGAGTTGTCTTTACCAGCTCGAAGGCTGTCTATGGCGAGATCGTTGGCGATTGTGGTCATCCGAAGTTCGTCCCCGTCAGGGAGGATCATCCCCAGAAGCCGGCGGATCTGTACGGCGCCATCAAGGTTTGTTGCGAGACCATTGGAAACTATTATCGCGAAAGATACGGCGTGGAATTCGTCTCACTTCGCTTTGCTTCTATCTATGGGCCGGGAAAAGAAGTGCGCCATGGGGCTCTTTCTTTTTATGGGCAACTTATCGAAAAGGTGATGGGTGGAGAGGAGGTGATTTTCCCTGAGGGGGGCGATCAGTTGAACGATGCCATGTACGTGGGTGATGTCGCGCGCGCTATTTGGTTGGCCCTCAGGGTTGAGAGGCTCAATCAATGGACGTTCAACATCGGAACCGGAAGAGGCTCCACTCCAAGAGAATTTGTCACAGTCTTAAAGCGCCTCTTTCCTCAGGTGCGGATTGAGATGGGTCCAGGCCAAAGTAACCTTGGGCGGTCCAAGAGCAGCTATTGCATTTTTGACATCTCAGCAGCGAGCGCTCATCTAGGTTATGCGCCTGCGTACGATATCGAGAGGGGTGTTCGGGATTACGTCGAAACGATCCGCCGCTTGCGCCCTTAGGCCAATCTCCCGGTTCTGATTTCCGCGGCTTTCTCCTTGTGTTTTGGCGACGAGTGCCGTATTTTTTAAACAGATTCTTTCCATTAGTACGGGAGCGTGCGAGAGGACCATGATTGAAGGGGTGATCCGTCAGATCGCCATTTGGGCCTTGCCGGTGCTGGCAGCGATCGTGTTTCACGAAGTGGCGCATGGATGGGTGGCGTACCGTCTGGGCGATTCCACGGCAGCCCGGATGGGGAGATTGACTCTCAATCCGCTCTCTCACATCGATCTTTTCGGAACCGTGCTCCTGCCGCTTCTCCTGATCGTCATGCGTGCCCCGTTTTTGTTCGGCTACGCCAAGCCGGTGCCGGTCAACTACTACAATTTGAATCATCCGAAGCGGGACATGGTCTGGGTCGCCCTGGCCGGTCCGATGATGAACCTTTTGCTCGCGCTGGGGAGCGTGCTCGCGCTCAAGGTTATGCTCTCGCTGGAATTTTCCGCTCATACGCCCCTTGCCTCTTTTTGGCTCGCCATCTTGACTCCCCTCGCCCTCATGGCCAGAAACAGCGTCGTAATCAACGTGGTGCTCGCCGTATTCAACGCCTTTCCGATCCCTCCGTTGGATGGGGTGGCTCGGGTGGAGCCCTATGGTTTTTTGATCATCCTGCTGCTCCTGATGACGAATGTGATGGATGGGCTGATCGGTCCGGCGATACAGTTTCTCCTGGGGATTTTCGACGGGATGCTCTAGGAAGGAGTGGCATGGACACCATCGTCAGCGGCGCGCGCCCGACCGGCCGCCTGCATCTCGGCCACCTCCATGGCGCCCTGAAGAACTGGGTGCGCCTTCAGGAGGGTTATCGCTGCTTCTTCTTCGTCGCCGATTGGCACGCGCTGACCACCGATTATGCCTCCCCGCAAGGCATCGAGAAGAACACGGTGGAGATGGTGATGGACTGGCTCAGCGTGGGTCTGGACCCGAGGCGGTGCGTTCTATTTCGGCAGTCGAGGATCAAAGAGCATGCGGAGCTCCATTTGCTGCTCTCCATGATCACTCCAGTCTCTTGGTTGGAGCGGAATCCGACCTACAAGGAGCAGATGCGGGAACTGGAGGGAAGGGACCTTTCCACGTATGGCTTTCTGGGATATCCGGTGCTCCAGGCGGCGGATATCACGATGTACAAGGCCAACAAGGTCCCGGTGGGTGTGGACCAGGCCCCCCATGTCGAGCTTACCCGGGAAATCGTGCGCCGCTTTAACCAGGTTTATCGCGCTATCTTTCCGGAGCCGGAGGTTCTTCTCACGGAAACCCAGAAGCTTCCCGGCTTGGACGGCAGAAAGATGAGCAAGAGCTATAACAATGCGGTCTTTCTCGCGGACACCCCCAAGGAGATCGACCAGAAGCTGAGCCGGATGATGACCGATCCGGCCCGAGTGAGGCGACAGGATCCGGGGGAACCGGAGAGGTGCCCCGCCTTTCAGCTGCACAAAATTTACTGTACGCCTGAGGAGATCGACTTTGTTTCCCATGGCTGTCGCACCGCCGGGATCGGTTGTCTGGACTGCAAAAAGGTCATGATCAAACATGTGATCGAGGATCTGTCGCCCTTTCGAGAAAAAAGAGCGGCCTACGAAAAGCGGCCCGCGGAGGTAGAGGAAGTGCTCGCGGCGGGGAACCGCGTCGCGCAGCAGCAGGCGGCAGAAACGATGACCGAAGTTCGCAGCGCATTGGGACTGTAAAGGCAGGAGGCAGTGGATACCAGTGTAAAGTTAGAGATTTTCGAGGGTCCCCTGGACCTCTTGCTGCACCTGATCAAAAAAAACGAAATCAGCATCACCGACATCCCTATCGCGACGATCACGGAACAGTACCTGGCCGCTCTGGAACTGATGCAGAGTTTAAACCTTGATGTGGCCGGCGAATTTCTGGTTATGGCGGCAACCCTCATCCACATCAAGTCGCGAACGCTGCTCCCCTTAGGAGAGGACGATGAAGAGGGCGAAGAGGGTGAGGATCCGCGCGAGGAGCTGGTGCGCCGGTTGTTGGAATACCAGAAATTCAAAGAGGCCGCCGAGGATCTCGAAAAAAGGGAGATTCTGTGGCGCGATGTCTTTCCGCGATCCAGCGAGCCGTCTGAAGAGAGCCCCAGCGTCGTCTTCGAGCAGCCCTCTCTGTTTGATCTGATTTCGGCCCTGCGCCAGATCCTGGAGCGCTTCCCGGAGGAGCGGGCGCACGAGGTGGTGCTGGAGAGAGTCTCGGTGCGGGAAAAGATGAATTTGCTCCTGGATGATCTGCACCGCAGAGGCAAGGTGATTTTTCAGTCTCTGTTCGATACGGCGACCTCGCGCTTGGAGGTTGTGGTGACTTTTTTGGCCATGTTGGAACTGGTCAAGATCCGCGCTATCAGAATTGCCCAAGAAGAGCGGATGGGGGCGATCGTGATCGAACTGGCCGTGCCTCTCGGCGAGGTCCACGAGCGGATGGCGAAGGAGCCAATCGGAGAGGATGACGATGGAACGTGATCGTCTCAAGTCGATTCTGGAAAGCCTGCTTTTCGCCGCCGACGGCCCTGTGACCGTCGCTCGCATTCGGGACATCCTCGGCGAGGTTGAAAGGAAGGAGATCGAGGCTCTGCTGGAGGAACTCCAGTCCGAGTACGAGACCGCCGGCCGGGGTTTCCGCGTTGTGGAGGTCGCCGGCGCCTACCAGATGAGGACCCCGAAAGAGAACGCGGAATGGGTTAAGAGCCTCTACAAGGGAAGGCCGGCGCGGATGAGTCGTCCCCTGCTGGAGACGTTGGCCATTATCGCCTACAAGCAGCCGATCACACGGGCCGAGGTCGAGGCGATACGCGGCGTCGATGTCGATGGCGTGCTGGCGACCCTCCAGGAGCGGCGGCTGGTCCGGATCGTGGCGCGGAAAGATGTTCCCGGAAGACCGTTCCTGTACGGAACGACAGCCGAATTTTTGCAGACGTTCAACATGAAAGACCTGAGCCAACTGCCCACGCTTAAAGAGATGGAGGAGATGGTAGCAGCTCAGCCTCCGGACACCGAGCCCCCGGCGAATAGCGAATAGTAACTGGCAACTGGCAAAGAGCAGAGACCCTTAGGTGGGGCGGAGATCGGGACCATTGACTATTTGCTACCATAGTGACGGAATTAAATAAGTTGACATCAAATCCTTCCTCACCCCCCCAAATTCCCCCTCGATCCCCCTTTACCAAAGGGGGAAAAGGGGGATTTGAGAGGGGATGGAGGAATTATGGTAATTTTCTTTTTTCCTTCACTATAGCTATTTTCTATGGAGCGATTACAGAAGATCCTCGCCCGCGCGGGGTTAGCATCGCGGCGGGAGGCGGAGAGATGGATCCGGGACGGACGGGTCAGGGTGAACGGTGTGGTGGTGCGGCAATTGGGTTTTAAGGCCGATCCTGCCCGCGACAAGATCAAGGTCGATGACAAGCTGATCCGGGAAGCTCCTTCGCTCCGTTATTATTTGTTCCACAAACCGGTCGGGTTGATCACCTCATTGGGCGATCCCCGCGGGCGGCCCCACTTAGGAGCCTACCTGGAACGCTTCGGGCTGAAGGAGCGCCTTTTTCCCGTGGGAAGACTCGACTTTAACTCTTCCGGGCTCCTGCTTCTGACCAACGACGGCGATCTCAGCGCCCGGCTCACCCACGCGCGCTATGGGGTGCGCAAGGTCTATCGGGTCAAAATCAGCGGCCTGCCGGCGCAGCGGGAACTGGAACGACTGCGCCGTGGCATCGAACTCGAAGACGGTCGCACAGCTCCCGCCCGGGTTCGGGTACTGCAGGCCTTGACCAAAAAGGCTTGGGTCGAAGTGGAGATCTGTGAGGGACGCTACCGCGAGGTGCGCCGGATGTTCGAGGCTCTAGGCTATTTTGTGGAGCAGCTGGTCCGCGTCCGACTCGGGCCGGTCCGCCTCGGCACCCTTCCTCCGGGGGGACTCCGACCGCTATCGCCCAAGGAAATTAGCGCGCTCAAGCGCGCTGCCGGCCGGTAGTCTTTTCGTTTCCCTTAACCCCTTGAACTGTCGCTCCCTCTTCTTTTAGCAGGAGGGGATCGAGTCCGGCATAGGGTTTGTGGCTGACACGGATGACGTCGGGAAGATAATTGATGAACTTGCATTCCGCCCAGGGCCCGTTCACCTCCAAGGCGGTCAAGGAACCGTTGTCGATGCGCAGCCGCCGGAACTCGGCGAGGGGCAGGCGCAGATGATGGCAGAGGATGGCGCGGATGACGTCCCCATGAGTGACGAAGAGAATCCGGCCCTGGGGATATTTCCTGGCTGCGCGCCGCAAGGCCTCGATCCCTCTTTTTTGCACGTCGCGCATCGTCTCGCCACCGGGCACCTTGGCCGTTAAGGGAGTCTTTAAAAAGCGGTGGTAGGCCTGATCACGAATGAGCTGTTGGAACTGGTAGCCCTCCCACCGGCCGAAGGCGACCTCCGTAAGCTGGGGATCGATTTTCACCGGAACTTTCATGCCTTGAGCCAGTATACGAGCGGTCTGGAGGGATCGTTTCAAGGGACTGCTGTAGATGGCGTCGATGTCTAGGTGGGCAGCCAGCTTTACGACGTGCCTGGCTTGAGCGATTCCGGTGCGATTTAAGGGGACCTCGAGCCGTCCCATTACCCGCCCGTTTTTGTTCCAGGTTGTTTCCCCGTGACGTAAAAGAAAAAATGTTTCCATACCGGCGACCTGTGAGCGGCAAAAAAGTTTCCCTATGGTATGACCAACGGACGGGATCTTCAAGATGCGCAGGGACACAGCAAGATACTGCTGGCAGAACCTGTTCCGGTGCCACGCCGCAAAATACAAAAAAGGAAGGCCGGCGGGAATCGGCCTTCCCTTTTAAGCTTTAGCCCCGCAATCGGATCCGCTCAGGCAGCGTGGGAGGCGCGCAGATTGCAGAACTCTTCGTAGTCGATCAGCTGGTGGATGGTGGGTTTCTCTCCGCACATGGGGCAGGCGCGGTCGGCTTTGAGCTTCAGCGTGCTGATCTCCATCGTAAGCGTGTTGAAGCAGAGCAGCCGTCCGACCAGCGTGTCTCCCTTTCCCAGGATGAGCTTGATGGTCTCCAAGGCCTGGATCACCCCGATAAGCCCGGGAAGAACCCCGAGAACTCCAGCTTCCTGGCAGCTCGGGGCCATTTCAGGCGGGGGCGGTTCCGGGTAGAGGCAGCGGTAGCAAGGCCCCTTGCCCGGGTAGAAGACGCTGGCCTGGCCCTCGAACTGGAAGATGCTTCCGTGGACGTTGGGCTTCTTGGCGAGGACGCACGCGTCGTTCACCAGATAGCGCGTCGGGAAGTTGTCACAGCCGTCAACGATGATGTCGTAGTCCTTGATGATCTCCATGATGTTCTGGGACGTGAGCTTCTCTTGATACGGGATGATTTTAACATCGGGGTTGAGCCGCTGAAGCGTCATTTTGGCGGACTCGGTCTTGGGCATGCCGACCCGATCGTTGCTGTGGAGAATCTGTCGCTGCAAGTTGGAAAGGTCCACCACGTCATTGTCGATGATGCCCAGCGTGCCCAGGCCGGCCGCAGCCAGGTAGTAGGCTGACGGCGAGCCCAATCCGCCGGC
>JACPSF010000039.1 GCA_016193385.1 Deltaproteobacteria bacterium | reverse complement strand
TGATGTCAATTTATTTAATTCCGTCACTATAATCGAACGGTTTGAACGCATTGCTACGTACTTGCTTGAGGATGGCTACGACATCCGAACAGTTGAAGAGCTGCTCGGGCACACCGACGTTACTACAACCATGATCTACACCCATGTCTTGAACCGTGGCGGGAGAGGAGTCCGAAGGCCGGTGGATGGACTGGCCATCAGCCTGACTCCTGGTCGGCCATAACGGAATTATGCTGGTCAGCCATAATGGGATTAGGCCGGTCAGTCTTTGCCAACAACAATCGGTGCCGTGCTGACTTGACAAGTTCCTTGAGAGGCAGGAGAATCGCCGCAGTCATTGGAAATATTGAAACCGGAATATGCCGGTCAGTATAATCTAATGGTTAGAGAGCAACACTAAACCGCCGGAGTACACGATGCGTACAATTCGTTGGTTGATGACTGCGATGCTTGGACTGCTTCTTACGGGCTGTGCGGGCATCAACACCGCACCCACTCCGGACGCGCTACAGGCCTTGGCGCCGACGGGAAAGTTCCGGGTTGGGCTGTTCCTCGAAAATCCCTTATCCGTGGTGCGGGACACCGCAGCGGGTGAGATGAAAGGGGTGGGATTTGACCTCGGAAAAGAGTTCGCACGGCGCATGGGGATTCCGTTTGAGCCGATCGTGTACCCGTCAAGTGCCGCCCTTGTTGGTGGCGTAACATCCGGCCAATGGGACGTCACCTTCCTTACGGTGAGTGCGAGGCGGGATAAGGACATGGATTTCACCGCGCCGTACCTGCAAGTTGAACGTGGCTACCTCATCCCAAGCGGCTCTTCCGTCTCAACATTGGCCGACGTGGATCGACGTGGGATTCGAGTTGCCGTGACGGAGAAGACCTCGTCGGATATCTTTCTATCACGCGCCCTAAAAAATGCCGTAGTCATCCGAGCACCAGGCACCGTTGGCGCATTAGAGACGCTGAAATCCGGGAGAGCAGACGTATTTGCTGCCGGCAAGCCAACCCTGTTCGAAATTTCGAGTCAGTTGCCCGGTTCCCGAGTTCTCGACGGTCGTTTTGCCGCCGACGAGGAGGCTATGGCCATGCCGAAGGGACGAGACGTCGGAATGGCCTACGCGCGCAAATTTATTGAGGACGCGAAGTCCGAGGGATTGGTCAAAGCGGCGGTCGAGAGGGCTGGAATACGCGGTGCCGTCGTGGCCCCGCTACAATGATGCTCTCTAACCAGCGGCTTGAGAAAGCCCTACGCCCCTGCTCGCTACGCTCGCGAGGCGTGGCTTCTCAGCCTTGGCGTTAGGGGCGCTGAGCGAAACCGCATCATTGCCAATGGGGAGGTGGTGTATCATGGACGCCGAGAAAATCGACCGTCGCCTTGATCTCCGGGGCAAGGTCTGTCCCGGTCCGACGTTTGATACGCGCATGACCCTCAACGAAATGGCTACAGGGGAACTGCTCGAGGTCGTGACAGACTACTACCCTGCCAAACAGACGATCCCGATGCTGATGCGAGAACTGGGATACCCCTGTGAACTCATCGACGGAGACAAACCCGTCTTCCGGTTCGTCATTCAGAAGGTCTCTAGCAAAACGGAAAGGAGGCAGTAAGATGGCCAAGATACTGGCGGTTGCCACACACGCGACGGATGATCCGACCAAGTCCACCTTAGCATTCATTACCGCAGTGGGGGCTCTAGGGGGCGGCAAGGAGGTTACGGTTGCCCTCGTTGGAGAAGGGGTCTATCTGGCAAAGGAGGCGATCGCGAAGACGGTTCATGGAGTCGGTTTCCCGCCGCTCCCCGAGCTGATCGACAAGGTGGTTAAAGGGAAGGTCCCGGTCTTTGTCTGAGGCGCCTGCTCCGTCGCCCGTGGGGTGACTGAAGCGGACCTCAAAACTTTGAACGCCTCGTTCATGGACCCCATCAAGTTTGCCAGCTTGGTCTCCGAATCGAGCGTGGTGAGCTTTTGATGCGGGCGGCCGAGGGCTAGGGGACGAACACCCCCTGAGTGCTCGAATAGGGGAAGCCCCTAACCGTGCGCTGAAGCGGCGCCGATGCGCCGCCGCTCAGCGCCGCGTTAGCCGTGGCGCGGCACTTGTGGTAGAAATGGTTCGTGGCGCGAACGACGGAAACTTCTCTGCCACCTCTCGGAAAGGATGGTGATCTTCCACCTGGTATTTACCGTGCCACGCTGCGGGAAACGCTTCGCCGCTTCGGGAAGGGATCACGGCAACGGTTTGCGGTGGGGCAGCGGCTTGAACGAATCTATCGCGTCGCAGCCGGCACGGGCCAATTGGCTCGGTTCGTGGTGTTCGGGTCATTCGTCACAGCCAAGAAGGAGCCGGCTGACGTGGATGTATTCTTGCTGATGGAGGACAAGTTCGACATGGGCCAACTGACCGGTGAGGCTCGAGTTCTTTTCGACCATGCGGCGGCGCAGGCGCATTTTGGAGCAAGCGTGTTCTGGCTGCGCCGTCTTGCAGCGCTCGGAGGCGACGAGCAAGCTATTGCCGGATGGCAGATCAAGCGCGACGGGACGTGCAGGGGCATCATCGAAATCGTGGAGGAGCAGACATGATTGCAAACGATAAGGAACTAAAGGTGACTCTGGAGCGCATTGCTCGGTTTCAGGAACAGGTTGCGCATCTGCGGCGCGTGGAAACGAACCCTGAGAACTATCACGGTGCAGTCTCGGGGTTTCTGGCAGAGATCGACCGCATGCAGCTTGAGGTGCGGGAGTACCTAAGCATTCACCCCGCTGAAGTGCCGTCAACAAGTACCTCGTAGCTACGAACGGCTAACCAACGGCTTGAGATTGACGCTTCCGGAGTCGCGCAACTCAGCTTTCGCGTTAAGCTTGTAGGAAAAGTCAAAGTGACAAATTTACACGAAAAACGACCGCCGCGTTTGACTTATAAGCCATGATTTCGGGTCGAGAGACCATTTAGGTACCCCCAATTTTAGTTGGCGGGGACTTTTTCTACAGCCTCGTTAGGCCACGGACGCCGCGAGTGACCGAAAAAAAACAAGGGAGGTACCATGGCGCGTTTGCTTATCATTAGTACGCATGGTTCGGAGGACCCTACCCGTGCGGGTTTGGTATTCTTCACTGCCAAGGGCGCGGTAGAGGCCGGGCACAAGCCGGAGATTGTGCTGGCCGGAGACGCTGCGGTACTGGCGCGCAAAGTGGTGGCGGATTCCGTCCTGCCGCTCGGGATTCCTCCACTCAAAGAGCTTGTCCAGTTCGCGTTGGACAACAAGGTTCCGGTCTATACGTGAGGGGCCTGCGGCCGCGCCCGTGGGGTGTCGGACGAGGACCTGAAATGGCTTTCCTCGAAGTGGACCACGCCCAAGGAAGTCGCGCAGCTCTCCGTCGATGTGGACCGCGTGATCACGCTGTGACCGGCAACGTGGATTCCTCGCAAAAGCGAGGCGTGGTGAGCATCTGGGGTTAGCCTAACAGTCGCTGCAGCCGGACGACAACTACTGTTGTCGCCTGAAACGGAGATTTTTGGGGAATCGAAAATTCCAGATAGCCCAAAATCTCGATGTTGTCGCCGTTCAGCTCCGCGTTGAGCTTGTACAAAAACCTCTCAAACCATGAAAAATGTCTTCCTTCTTTTCTTCGCCTGCTGTAAAGTGCATGAAGGAAGGAGGAGAGATGGCTCGATATAAGGACTACTGCTACGAGCAGACCAAACTGATCCCGATCTCCTTTGACCGACAGATCCTACCGGGCACATTCGAATACGCCCTCAATTACCTGATCGACAACGAGTTTGACTTATCCCTATTTGAGCAGCGCTATCACCACGACGAGACCGGAGCCCCGGCGAACCATGACCAAGGCGAGTTCATGAAAAAGCACAAACAAAGTGGAGTTCTTGACGAGGGTCTTTACCCATAAAGGACCTTTTCAAAACAGATTTTTTCTACAGGCTCGTTAGCTGGCTTGCGTGAAACGTGGGAGTTCGATATCCTGACCTACAGTAAGACCCCCGTAGCCATGGGAGATCGACGT
>JACPSF010000228.1 GCA_016193385.1 Deltaproteobacteria bacterium | reverse complement strand
CCGATCGAGGGGCAGATGTCCAACCTTTCGAGGTGAGCCCTCAAAGTCGAACCTTATCTTCGGGCCGGGCTCCGGTTGACCTAACTGCACGTTATCGGATACTGTCAGCTCAAAAATCGCGATCCGGGTCCGGTCCGCCCTCTCTGATGGCTGCTAGAAGCTGGGGAAGGGGGCCTGGCAGAGGCGATCACAGGGCGAATTGGAGTTCTTGATGGCTTGCTCAAAAACAAATTCCTATCATTCATTGTTTGATTCAGATCAAGCTGATGTGGACCGCCGCGGATCAGATCGGGCGGGCAAATGCCACCTACGCTCGACTCTGCAGGAACTTTCGATCAGGAGAACTGGATCCGTTGCGGGTGGCGGGGTCGCTGAAACAGGCAGGCATCCAGGGAAAAGGGGCAAGCGGAGATGGAAGCTGGAAAACGGGGCGAACTGAAGGTGGTGCGCTCGACGGTTTGGTCGGCCGGAGCGGGTTGTCACGGCGGATGCGGCATCGACCTGTACGTGCGCGACGGCAAGCTGGTCAAGGTCGAGGGGGTGCCTGATCATCCCTACAACCTCGGCACCCTGTGCCCGCGCGCACTCGCGCTAAAGGAGTACGTCCACAGCCCGCAGAGATTGCAGCATCCGCTGATCCGCACCGGCCCGCGCGGCACCGACACCTGGCGGCAGGCCTCGTGGGACGAAGCGCTCGGGTTGATCGAGCAGCGGCTCAAAGGGATCCGCGAGAAGCACGGTGCCGAGTCTGTGCTGTTCGTGCAGGGGACCGGGCGCGACGTCGGCGGCTCGCTGGTGCTGCTCGCCTACAACTACGGCAGCCCCAACTGGATGCAGTCCCTGCCGGGCAACAGCTGCTATCACCCGCGGCTCCTGGCAATGAAAATTTCGATGGGGGACTACGTGGTCCCGGATTCCTCCCAGTTCGATCTCAAGCGCTACGACGGCGCCGAGTGGCGGGTGCCCGAATGCTACATGGTCTGGGGCCAGAATCCCGTGGCGACCTGCAATGACGGTAATCACGGCCACTGGGTCGTGCACGCGCTCAAGCGCGGCTCGAAACTGGTGGTCATCGACCCGAATTACACATGGCTCGCTTCCCGGGCTGCGATTTGGCTGCCGCTTCGCCCCGGAACCGACGGCGCGCTGGCGCTCGGCATGCTCCACGTGATCATCAACGAGGGGCTGTACGACAAGGAGTTCGTCGAAAAGTGGACCGTTGGCTTCGACGAACTGCGGCAGCGGGTGCAGGAGTACCCTCTGGACAAGGTGTCGAAAATCACCTGGCTGCCGGCAGAACGTATCGCGGCCGCCGCCGGGCTTTACGCGAAGAGCAAGCCGGCTGCGCTCCAGTGGGGCGTGCCGGTGGATTTCGCCGCCGAGGGCCTCACGGTCGCGCTCGCAATCAACCACCTGTGGTGCGTCACGGGCAACGTCGACAAGCCCGGCAGCATGGTCTTTGCGCGGCCCGCTTTCGGCCTCACTTCCTATCCGATGAGCCAGGCGGCGATCGTTGCGATGTACGGCGACGTGATGCCCAAGGAGCAGCTCGCCAAGCGCATCGGCGCCGACCGCTACCCGATCGTCAAGAACATGCACTGGCGCGCTCATCCCGATGAGGTGATCGATCAGGCCCTCTCGGGCAAACCCTATCCGCTCAAGGGCGCGATCATCGGCGGAACCAATTTCGTCGTCGGCGCGCAGGATCCGCGCCGCTGGCGTAAGGCTTTCGAGTCGCTGGAATTCAACGTCGTGATGGATCTGTTCATGACGCCGACCGCGATGGCGCTTGCCGATGTGGTGCTGCCCTCGACGAGCTTCGCCGAGCGCGACGGGGTGCGCGCGTGGTGGTCGCCGATGACGGCGCAGGCAGAGGCGCTGCGCGTCGGCGAGTGCCGCTCGGATGCCGAGATCTGCTTCGAGCTCGCGCGCAGGCTCAACCCCCGGTTCCGGTTCGCCCGCCTGGAAGACCTGTACCGCTACTGGCTCAAGAACACTGGCATCAGCCTGGAGGAATTGCGCGAGAAACACTGGATCATGCCGCCCAAAGGCTCGGCGGCGATGCCCTACGGGCGCCACGAGAAGGGGCTGCTGCGCGCAGACGGTAAGCCCGGCTTCGATACGCCCTCAGGCAAGATAGAGCTCAGCTCGCCGCGCATGAAGGAGTGGGGCTACGATCCCGTGCCCTCGTACACCGAGCCGTTCTTCAGCCCGGTCAGCACGGCCGATCTGGCCAGGGAGTATCCCCTGATCCTGAACACCGGCTCGCGGACCATCGCGTTTTTCCACGGCGAGCATCGCAACATTCCAAGCCTCCGTGCCATGAACCCCGATCCGCTGGTCGAAATCAACCCGGAGACGGCCAGGAGCCATGGCATCGCCGACGGCGACTGGATCTGGATTGAAAACCAGTTCGGCCGCTGCAAGATGCGTGCGCGTTTCAGCATGGTTCATCCGCGCATAGTCGTCGCCCAGCACAGCTGGTGGTATCCGGAAAAGGTGCGCGAAAAGGATTTCGGCGCCTACGAGGCGAACGCCAACGAGCTGATCCCCGGAGGACTTACCTCCAGCACCGGGTTCGGCGGCTCGCAGGTTAAGTCGATGCTGTGCCGCGTGCGCAGGGCGGCGGGAAACGAAAAGTAACCGGCGAGGAGAAAAACCATGAGCACGAACGGACTGTGGATTGATATCGAGTTCTGCACCGGCTGTCTCGCGTGCGAGGCGGCATGCCGGCAGGAGCATGACTTCGGGCCGACTGAATACGGCATCAAGGTGGTGGAGCAGTTACTGAACGAGGGACAGACTTTCAATTACGTTCCCATTCCCACCGACATGTGCGACCTGTGCGCCAAGCGCGTCGCACAGGAAGGCAAGAAGCCCGCCTGCGTGCATCACTGCATGGCGATGGTGATGGAATACGGCCCGCTCGAGGTTCTGGTGGAGCGCATGAAACAGCGGCCGCGGAGCGGGATCTGGTCACCGAAGCCGCGTGCGCGCAGGCGGCCATACGAGGACCTTCAGCTCCAGTCCGAAAGGTGATTGCCATTGTCGGCCCGCATTACAGCGGCACGGCGGAAGCGAGATCACGTTTGATCCTTCCTACGGTTCGATAAACTTACCGTCCCGAGGAAGATCGAGGGATAGCCAGCTAATTTAAGAGTCTCTTACCCCAATCGAGGGGGCAGATGTCCAGCCTTATCTTCTGGCTGGGCTGCGGTCTTGACAACTCTCATATAGGGTATATAGTACCCCAGATACCAAATGCCAGGCTCCTTCTCCACGAAAAGCAGGTCGATGAGGATGGCTCCATCATTGAAATGAAGATATGGTCAATCCCGGAAAGATTTCCTCATTCGAGCCGAGTCAAGTACAGTTTGGTTTACGTCCGGGAAGGAAGAAGGTTGCTAGCCTATGACAATGCTCATGGTCGTGACCACAGGCATTATCTCGCGGAGTCTCAATTGTACCGCTTCACAAACGTTCCGGCTCTCCTAAGAGACTTTCGAAGAGACTTGAACCGCATAAAACAGGAGGAACGGAAGTGAAAGTTAAAAACATCAAGATAGGTGTTCGCAGCCTCGATACGGCCTTTGAGGAGTGGGCCCAAACTTTCGAGAAGGTGCAAAGGGGAAAGAAAATAGACAAGCGCCGAGGGGTTTATTTTACCAGCCTGGAAGCCATGCGAAAGGTCCTCACCGAGAAACGCCTCGATCTTTTGCATATAATTAAAGACCAACAGCCCGATTCCGTCTACGAGCTGTCCAAGATCGTCAAACGCGATCTCAAGAATATCAATAGCGATCTCGAGCTCCTGAGAGACATCGGTCTGGTCAGCATGAGCAAGGCTCGTAAAGGCCGTGAGCGGGTAATCCCCAGGGTCAATTACGACAAGATCCAGTTGGAGATCGGGGTATAGGTAAAGATTATACCTGCCAGAAAGATGAGAAAGTCACCGTTTGACCAGCCACAGGCGTTGCTCAAAGAGGCGTAGCCCTGCTAGTGGGATTATTCTTCGAGATACTGAGGAGACTTAACCCTAATCCGACAATAAGTTACTTGTTCAAGCAGCTATTTTTAGCCTTTGATCGATCATTTGGATCAGCGCTTG
>JACPSF010000038.1 GCA_016193385.1 Deltaproteobacteria bacterium | reverse complement strand
CTCGCCAACCTCTGCTTCGACTGTCGCGACTGCTACTACGCCTGCCAGTACGCGCCGCCGCACGAATTCGCGGTCAATGTCCCAAAGCTCTTTGCCGAGATGCGGGCGGATACCTACCAGGACTACAGTTGGCCAGGCATCTTCTCGGGCCTGTTCAAGCACAGCAGGCGAGCGGCCGGCCTGCTGACGGGCGCTGCTATTGTGATCATCCTGCTGCTTGTCCTGACATTCCAAGGACCGGCCGTGTTGTTCGGGGTCCACGTGGGGGAAGGATCCTTCTATCGAGTAGTCCCGTACCTGGCGATGACCGTGCCGTTCTTGATCATCGCGCTGTACGGTGTGGCGGTTCTGCTCCTCGGCAGTTTCCGATTCTGGCGGGACACTTGCGGTAGCCCGGCCGACACTGTGGACTTCGGCGCGCTCCGGCGGGCTACGCAGGATGCCTTCGGCCTCAGCTACCTGAAAGGCGGCGGAGTCGGCTGCAACTATCCGGATGCCGCCTTCTCGCAGGCCCGGCGCTGGTTTCACCACCTTGTCTTCTACGGCTTCCTGCTCGACTTCGCCTCGACGACGATCGCCGCGTTCTACGACCATGTCATGGGTTGGGTGGCGCCGTATCCGTTGCTGAGCTGGCCCGTAGTGCTGGGCACGCTGGGCGGGGTCGGATTGCTGACGGGCACGAGCGGACTGCTTTACCAGAAGTGGTTGAGCGACCGCGAGCCGGCCGAGTGGCGGATGCTGAACATGGACGTTGCGTGCCTGATGCTCCTATTTCTAACCAGCGCCACCGGCCTGCTGTTGCTCGCCCTGCGCGAGTCTCCGGCCATGGGAACACTGCTGGTTCTCCACCTGGGTATGGTCGCGGGCGTGTTTCTCACGGCGCCCTACGGCAAGTTCGCCCACGTGGTCTATCGATACGCGGCGCTCGTTCGAAACTCGATCGAGCAGGCACGGACGTAGTATATGTCCCGATCGTTGAATTCTGCCTACTCCCGCCTTCGTTTTTGCCTGCAACTTTCCCTCTTTCCCTTGACGCGACGCGACCTTTGGTATACTTTAAGTAAGAATTTCCGCTTACAGGTATCCTATGGCCATTGTTAAAGTTACCGAGAAGGGGCAGGTTACCCTGCCGGTCGACCTTCGTAAGAAGCTTGGCATCACCAAAGACAACTATCTGGTGGTGGAGGCTGAGGGGGAATATCTCAGGCTTAAAAAGCTCTCGCCCGAAAAACCGCTGGAGCCCGGGGATCCCATCTGGGACCTAATTGGAAAGGGATCGAGCGGAAGCAAGGATGTCTAACGGAAGAGGTGGCGCAGCTCCTAGTGGATACGAGCGCGGTCTATGCCCTGATCGATCCGGATGATACCTACCACCGAAAGGCGGTAACCCTGCTTCGCTCTGTGCCGCGAAGAGGACTAACGCCCCTGCTCACCAACTTCATTATGGCGGAAAGTCATGCCCTGCTCCTCTCACGCCTCGGGGCAGAAATCGCCCGGGACTGGCTCCTGCGCCAGATCTGGCCCGTGGAGCGAATCACCCCTGAAGACGAAGAAAAGGCGAGGGAAATCATCCGGAGATACAGCGACAAGAGTTTTTCTTACACCGATGCCACAAGCTTTGCCGTGATGGAGCGCCTCGGCATCAAGGAGGCCTTTGCCTTTGACCCCCACTTTCGGCAATACGGTCTCAAGCTTCTATCCTAACTTCCTTTGCGAGTTGCTCATGACGCCGCCGGAGCCGAAGAAACGAAAGATCGGCTTTCTCGTGAAGGAACGGGCTGCAAAATACGGAAGGTCAGAAATCAACCCGAGGGGTTAAGGAACCTCGGTCAGGAGGGTAACAGACCAGATCGGGGAAGATTGTTTAGCTTGTCGTACCTGCCGGCAACTCCTCCCTCAAGCCTGACATCCCAGGCCGTTCAATATTCTTATTTCTTTTTATGTCTCTATAACGGAATATTTCAGCAAATTACGGATAGACGGCGTGCTTTCATACCATTAGATATGAACCGGCATCAGCCCTACTCTACTTATTCTAAATCAGAGTATTCCGATCTCCTTGAACCAGGTTATCCTTGACAGCACTGTATAGCTCACGTTATTCTACAGGCGATAAGAATATGTTCAGCAGGAATAACACTATATGGCAAAAGCACATATAACTACAACATCAGGGACGAAAGTAACCATCGAAGGGAACCCCGAAGAAGTGGCACTCATTGTTCGGCAGCTTCAGCGAGCTGAAGTTACTTCCAAGAGTGGCCGACGCGCTACATCCAGAGAACGAAAACCTACCCCCCGGCAAAGGGCAACTCCGACAAATCTGATTCTGTCGCTTATCGACGGAGGATTTTTCAAGAAGCCGAAGGACCTAGTAGCAGTAAAGGAGGCACTAGAGGAGATGGGGCATTATTACCCGGTGACCACGTTGTCACCTAGTTTGCTCCGCATTGTTCGTAAGCGCCGGCTCCGACGGATCAAGGAAGAGAAAAAGTGGTTGTATACGGGGTAGAAAGGGCAAAGATATGGACGAAAAATTACTGAAACAGATTATCAGGCGCCTTAAAGTGGTTGAGAAAGCTCTTTCCGACAACAGACGGAAACAGGCAACCTGAGCCAGCGAGACCAAACTTTTACTGGTCCCAGCGGTGGGGTTCGGCTGTTGATCTCGCGCGGATTTTTCAAGGCAAAACGTAACCTCGGTGACGTTAGAAAGGCTCTGGAAAAAAATGACTATCACTATGGTGCCCCACAGGTCCAGACAGCGCTGAATAGACTTTCTTCACGGACCGGGCCATTAGCCGCTTCTACAGGGGGGGGGTAAGAAAGTGTATGTCCGACGAAAGTAACACTGCGGATCGAACCAAACTCATTACAGCCCTTCAGGAAATAAAAATCATTGCCGAAGAGTGCATTCGTGCAGTTGGCGAGCGGTCAGAAGTCCGTCATCCCAGGAAGAAACTAGCACGAGTAAAACATCGCAGATCTCTTCAGGTCGACTTTGACAAACCGCTCCGCCCCTTTGTGAAGAGCTATGCCAAGGGACTCAGCGGCCCAAAGAAGTTCGCGCTCCTCGTAAGCTGGCTTAGCAAGGGCGACGGCAAGAACGAGGTGGCGCTCAAGGAAATAGAAAGGTATTGGAATCGGATGACATCACTTCTTGAAATGAAATTCAATCGCTTTTTCCCCGCTCGGGCGAAAGACAACGATTGGGTCGAGTCGAAAAAGAAAGGTTTTTATAATCTTCGGCCTAACTGGAAGGATATCCTAGGGACATAACCAGTACATATGGATTTCAACCAGAACCTGAAAGCATTTCTAAAAGGCCTCCCTCTTTCCAAGATGACAGGCCACCAAAAGTTCTTAGCAGTGGCGGCGGTGTCGTCCAGAGGCCGTGAAGGGGTTGAAATTGCTGCGAATGACATCAAGAAGCAGTGGCGGAAATCCTTGCTTAAAGCAAAATACAATCCTTCTTTTTACGACCGTGCGCAAGGCGAAGGCTGGACTAACCCTGTGGGAAAAGGAATGTTAGTCGTTACACAAGCTGGCCTCGACCATCTGACTGCATTGCCAACACTTGACCGTGAATTGAGCACCGGTGAACTCAAACAGTCTGGCAGACTTATCATGGTGAATCGCAAAGCGACGCATACATTCGACAAGTTCTTAAGAAATATTCTTGCCGAAGCGAAGACGCAGGTTCTGATTGCTGATTCTTGGGTAGATGAGACCATCTTCGATAACATTCTCGACGTTATCCCTACGTCGGTTCCTGTAAGATTAGTCTATGCTCAGGCGAGGGGAAGCTTTCAACAGAGGGCCACGCGTTTCTCAAAGGAGTACGGCAGATTCGTTTGCCGGCGCTATAAGGCACTACATGACCGGTTTATGGCAGTAGATGACAAAGCGTATGTTCTTGGGCCATCGATCAAAGACGCCGCGTCAAACTCGCCGGCATTGATCGTCGAGATCGACGCAAAAGAGAAACGCCTATTACAGTCTTTCTTCGATGAGTTGTGGAACAAAAGCAAAGCAAGCACCTAGGAGCAAAGCCTCGGGGGGGAAGTTCTGAAGGTAGACTTTTCTCGGAGCATCCCCTGCAGGAGACCGACCCAGAACGCCTGAAATCGCCTCTTTTTGTTTCAGCGTCTCTTCTTTTCGACCTGCCAAAGCGGTCTAAGCCGCTACCACGATGACATAACAGCGCCCCATTTAGAGGAGGCAGAGCGTCCGAAAAATCGAGTCAGTCAAAAGCTGTTCCAGCTCTTTCTTGACAATTGCTCCGCACGGCAAAGATGTTTGGATGCTGCGATCCCACATTTTGTCGAAGCGACTGTGTCCTCCACGTTTTCTCAATTGCGAAAACGAGAAAATATCACCGCTAAGATGAGGCCGAATCAATGAATTCCGACAGGCCGCCGAGGATCTGCGGGACTTCTCGCGGATGTCCTTGTCCGCGACCGAGGGGAGCGCGAGCGAGGCTGCGGACGTCCGATTACAAACAGCACGACTCATGGCACAAACCCATCGGCCGCAGCCGAGAGCGCGCTTCCCGAGGAGCTTTCGAGGGAATCAGCCGCTCAAGACTGCCTTGTGCCGCAGACCTGGATAAGCGCCTTCACGTCCTCAGGGGTGGAGAGGTTGCTGCAGATGTCTAGCAATCGGCGAGGGGTATCTGCGGAGGCCACACCTTCCAGCAGCCAGCTCATCTTCTCCAGCAGCTCGGCGTCGCTCAGAGGCGAATCCGGATGGCCTTTGGGCTGGTGAACCACCGCTTCTTCCAGCCGACCGTCGTTAAGCTCCGCCACGAGCCTCACTCCGAGAGCCCTCTCTTCGTCCAGGGCCCTGTCTCTTTCCGGCTGTCTTACCAGCTCTATCTTCGCCATCAGGGCCTTCACCTCGGCTGTCTCCCACGGCGAGCCGTCATACTCGCGTGAAGTCAGCCTGCCGCGCAGGAGCGCCATTGCCATTACGTACGGCGTACTGTGATCTGCCGCCTCCCGGGTGGTGGGCGCAAACGCCTCCGGCGAGCCCTGCACGCCGCCGCAAACGTTTCGGTGGCCGTAGAGGGTTAATTTTCGCACGCTGTCGGCGCGGACGCCGCCGCGATAAAGACGAAGCACGGCTTCAATCGCCGCCTGCGTGTAAAGCTGCGCCGGATAGGTCTTGATCATGTTTCGGGTGGTGGTCCAGCGGCTGCCGAGCTTTTCTATATAAGTTGTGTCGATTGCCGAAGCTGACAGACGGCCCAGAGAGGAGAAAACCGTCTCCAGGGCATCTTGAGTAGCCGTCACGCCCAGTTTCGCCAGATCGGCAGCTTCCAATGCCCGGGCGAGAACCAAACCAACTGCCACCCCCTTGATCATGGGCACATTGTAGCCCGGCCTGAGCCACGTGTTCAGGACCGTGCCCGTGGCAAGAGAGAGGCCGCACGCGTGCGCGGCTTCCTTAGGCGTTGCTCCCATGAGCCGGGCGGCGACAATCGGCACCACCCACGCAACGTTGGTCTCCGCATGGAGGCCGCAGTCCCAGAAATTAAAGGATTCCGCCAATGCGGCCTGCAGCTCGTAGGACGCCGCCACGCAGGTAAGCAGCTCCTCTCCGCTGCGCCCGTATTTCTCCGCCAGGGCCAGGAGCGCGGGCGTGCCATCGCTAAAGTGGCCTGAGGGGCCGCCTCGACTGAAGACATAGAGATCGTTGGCGTCCAGATATCTGACCATGGTGCCGCCCACCAGCGCGGCGAGAGCGACCGGAACTTTTCTATCCGTGCCTATCATCGTGGCATGAGCGCGGCCGCCCTGCTCGACGGCATACTTCCGCACCGCCCGAACAGCCGCGGTGTTATAGGCCCCAAGGGCGCACGCCATGCTGTCGGCCAGGTGCCGCCGCGCGGCGCTCATGACCTCCTTGGGTATGGAGTCATAGCGCAACGAAAAAGTGTAGTCGGCCATGATTTGAGCGAGGGTCTTCAAGATATTTCTCCCTTGGGAGCTTATACAGGCAGGGAATCGTTGCTTCAAGCATGGGGCAGACTCTTTCCCTTGACAGGCCAAGAGGTAACGCAGTATGGGAAGGCAGTCTCTTTTGGAGGGCGCACCATGGAAAAGATTCGTTTTGCGGTTCGAGGGTCGGTATCCGGATGGCTCGCTTGTTTTGTGCTCTCGCTAGCGCTGGCGGCCCCGGCGCTCGGAGCGGCTTCCTATTATGAAGGGAAGAGCATCGAGGTCATTATTCCCTACCCGGTTGCGGGCGGCTCCGACGTCTGGATCCGCAC
>JACPSF010000037.1 GCA_016193385.1 Deltaproteobacteria bacterium | reverse complement strand
TGGTTATCGCAAAGAAAGATGCTGAGAAACTCTCTCTGGGCGAGATCCTGGGGGAGCTCAAAGTGGCCTTTTTTCCGGGGAGTCGCCAAAGATAGTGATCGAACTGTTGCGCCAAGGAATCATCATCGTCCTTATCGCATATCGCCGATTTCTGTCGCCCATATTGCCTCGCTCCTGCCGCTTTTTTCCTAGCTGCTCGGCCTATGTGTTGGAAGCGATAGAGCGCTACGGGATTGGGAGGGGAATTAGCCTCGGTTTGCGCCGCATCGGACGGTGCCATCCCTGGAATCCCGGTGGCTATGATCCGGTTCGTTAGATTTCATTCATGGAGAAACGCGCACTCTTAGCTGTTGTCCTTTCTATCTTGATTCTCATCCTGTACCAGGAGTGGGTGGCACGGCGCTACCCGACCCCTCCTTCCGTTCCTAAGGAAAAGGCGTCGGAGAAGGCCGCTGCGCCTGTGCCTCAGCCGAGACCGAAGATAGCGGAACAGGTAAAAAGGCTAACTCCGGCGGAACAACCGACCGCGCACGAGATCCGGGTGGAGACGGAGCACTACGTTGCCGTCTTCACCATTCAGGGGGCAAGACTTAAGAGCTTTACGCTCAGGAATTACCGCACCGTAGTCGGGGACACGAGTCCGCCGTTCGAGATGGTCCCCTCGACGCCGGGGGTTCCCTATCCCTTGGGGATTCAGCTGCCAGGACCCAAGCCGTTCGATGACGAGGGGCTGAATTACTCGGTGCAAGGAAGGGACCTCAAGTTGAGCGGAGATGCCCGAGGGAGCCTGGTGTTTCAGGGGCAGACCTCCACGGGGACCGTTCTGACCAAAAAATTTACCTTCACAGGCTCCGCCTACCCGATCGAACTTGAAATCGCGGTGGCAAGCCCCGACGCGAGCGTATCTCCCGCTCTGCTCTTGACTTCCGCGGGAGACACCCAGGGCTCATCCCACGATGCGAAATTTGAGGGCCTGTTGGCCCTGGTCGGCAACAAGATCCGGCGCGAGCACACGGATGAATTCAAGAAGGGAATCGAGCTGAGCGGGCCTATTTCGTGGGCCGGATTTGGTTATACCTATTTTCTTTTCGCCCTCCTGCCCGAGGGAGAAGCGGAGCAAATGGTTACGGCGAAACAGGCGGGATCTGGTCTGGTCATCGAGGTTAAAAGCCAAGCCGGTGGCGAAGCGGCAGGCAAGGCCCGCTATATGCTCTTTATCGGCCCCAAGGAGCTGCAGATATTGAAGTCGCTGGGCAGAGGGCTGGAGAGATCCATCGACTTTGGCTACTTTGCTTTTGTCTCCATACCTTTGCTTTATGTCATGCACTTCTCGCACCGGTTCACCGGAAGCTATGGCATCGACATCATCCTGCTCACCCTGATCATGAAGCTTTTGCTCGCCCCCTTGACGCACAAGAGCTTTGTCTCGATGAAGCAGATGCAGAAGCTCCAGCCGCAGATGGAGCGCCTCAAGGAGAAATTCAAAGACGACAAGGAGAAGCTTAACAAGGAGATTATGGAGCTTTACCGGCGCAACAAGGTGAATCCATTGGGAGGATGCCTCCCGATGGCGCTGCAGTTCCCGGTCTTTATTGGCCTTTACAATGCCCTGCTCACTCCGATCGAGCTACGCCACGCCCCCTTTCTGTGGATCAAGGATCTCTCTCGGCCGGACTGGGAGTCATTGCCTGTGATCTTGGGAGGGTGGAAGCTAGGGATACCCGTTCTCACGCTCCTGATGGGGGCCAGTATGTTCCTGCAGCAGTGGATGACGCCCAGCGCCGGAGACCCCAACCAGAGACGCATGATGCTTATGATGCCGGTAATTTTTACCATCATGTTCGTCAGCTTCCCTGCCGGCTTGACCATCTACTGGCTGGTCAATAACATTCTGACGATTGCACAGCAGTATTTGATCAATCGCATGAACCGCTAGCGCGTAGTTTCGGGAGGATGGTGGATCATGGAGTTTGTGGAGACCGAAGGCGATAGCGTAGATGAGGCGATCGAGAAGGCACTGAAGATTTTGGGCGTGGAGCGCGACAAGGTGGAGGTGGAGGTGCTGGTGGAGGGGAGGGTGGGGATCTTGGGTTTTGGCGCGAAGAAGGCCTGCATTCGGGCATCCCTCAGGAAGCCGATAGTGGAGGCGGCGGGGAGAGGAGACGGGGAGAGTTCGGTGGTGGGGGAGAAGGGAAGGGAAGTGCTGCGGGAAATACTTCGGCTCATGGGGGTGGAGGGCACGGTCGAGGCTAAGGCGGGGGAGGCCCCAGAAGAGATCCTCCTGGAGATCCGCAGCGGTGAGGGAGGTTTGCTGATCGGCCATCGGGGGCAGACCTTGGAGGCGCTGCAGTATTTGGTGACGCGCATCGTGAGCGAGCGGCGCTTCGGAGAAGGGGTGCAGCTGGTGGTGGATACGGAGAGCTATCGTGAGCGGCGTCGCCGAAGTCTGGAGGACATGGCGTTGCGTTTGGGAGAGAAGGCCAAACGCGAGAGAAAGACCGTCAGCGTGGACGCTCTGAGCGCGGCAGACCGGCGCATCATCCATGCGGTTTTACAGGATGATCCATGGTTGACGACGAAGAGTCTCGGAACGGGCCCTTATCGACGCCTGTTGATCATCCCGGAGGGGGATCGCAAAAAGAAAGAGCCCCCGAAGGGAGATGGACCAAAAAGCCCCTGAGGGCAGGCAACCATGGGCCGGACGCAAAGCGGCTGTGGCTATCTCGATATCGAGACGACCAGCCTAAGCCCTTCCGATGGCGATCTCACTGTCATCGGACTGCTCTTGGATTGCGGGACCAACCAGGATTTCATCCAATGGGTCGGGGACGAGATATCGTCGATAAAGTTACTCGACTTATGCGGAAAAGTTAAGACCCTCTATACTTATAACGGAAGCCGGTTTGACCTCCCGTATATTCAGGCAAAGCTGGGCGTTGACCTGACCGAGCATTGTTTACACCGTGACTTGATGTATGACTGCTGGCAAAGAAATCTCTACGGCGGTCTCAAGGAAGTCGAAAGACGACTGGGCATCGAAAGAAAATTAACCGGCATCGACGGGTTCATGGCCGTGCGGCTGTGGCTTAACTATAAATTCTACGACGATGAGAAAGCCCTCCTGACGCTCCTGGGATACAATCGGGAAGATGTGTTGAATTTAAAAGCGCTCCGACAAAAGTTGAAGCTCTGAGAAAATGACAGGAACTTACTTTCTAGGTTAAGCCACCGGGAAGTGATGATGGGCAAGTTACCACCATTTCTCTCTTCTAAGAGTGAGGCTATGGGTTGAGGGAAGGTCTGTGGCCTGGAAACCGATTCTAAAGCCTAAAGATCGCTGGAAGACGACCCCCAATCTGATTGACTACGACCGAACCCAAGCAGAATTCTCCTGGGAAGCCAGCCAACGGGAGCTTGACGGCCTGCCGGACGGCCGGGGTCTCAACATTGCCCACGAAGCCGTGGACCGC
>JACPSF010000036.1 GCA_016193385.1 Deltaproteobacteria bacterium | reverse complement strand
TTCGTGTCGTTCCTGGGCAATCACGACGAGATCAAAGCATTGCTCCGGAGCGGCAAGTATCGGTGAGGTCGCGAAGGGGTCAGATCAATTCTGCTTGGAAGAGCCCGTGATTTTGGTTCTCCTCCAGCCAGCAACTTTTCCCGCATTGTAAGAGGAGAAGCCCAGGTTGGTGCCATCCTCCTCACCCGTCAAAAAACGAGAATGCCCCCTTTTCATAGGATTATCTCTTTTCCGAACTCGGCGAGTTCCGCCGCGGTGAACATATTGTAGTCTTCCAGGGCCTTCATGACCTCCCGCCGTGAAGGTTCTTCGAGGACCAACTCAGTAATAGTGTCCTTGATCTGTTCTTTCAGTTGCGGGAGACAATCGCTCGGTCGTTGCGGCGCTCCCCAGGGAGCTTTTTCACCTGGGACGAACCTGACCTTCTGCACGATCACGAGAGCTGCCTGGAGGTGACCCAAGAAATTCAACTCGTTGATGACTTCTTGCAAGTACCGCGATTCACCTCCCAGATTCTCAAAAAGACTGCACAGATATCCGTCCCTGTCCTCGTTCGGATCGCTTCCACTCGTAGCTATTTCGAGATAGTCGCAGATTCGCCCAATCAGCTGGTGTCGATTCACAACACCACGTACCTGATAGACATACAACAAACGGACCAGTGCGGTGAAGATGTCGAGAAAGTTCTCCATTCCATTGATATTTCCCCGCTTGACATGTCTGCAAAGTCGCTGTTTCTCGTGTCGGTCGACGAAGTCGTAAATCGCCTCAGCCAAGTTCGCCTTGTTGGTCTTGGCGTTAAGGAGCCAGTCAGGAGCCAAATCAGGACGGAATGGATCATAGACGCGAAGTCTGAACTTCTGCTTGCCTGACAAGCCGCCATCGCCGTCGTTGAAGCGAATGTTTAAGTGGCGAAGGTACTCTATGACAGCAGCAATTCCGTCGCGTCTGCCTAGCTCCTCCAGGAACTCCGTTAGTCCCTCTCCTGTATCCTCGACTTTCGACTTGACTGATGAGGAACTTTCGCCGCTTGGCTCATAGGTCAAGCGTGCCTCTTGCACCACCCAGACTGGAGGACTTTCCTCCCGCTGGTCGTCTCCCTCCGCGATCAGGGAAGCAAGAATTGTCCCATGTGCATTGGTCAATGCGGTCTCTGGAGGAATAACTGTGGCCGATCCATTTTCTCGATTCGGGACGTTGAGAAGGGCACGGGGATGTTTTTCGCCCGGAGTCCGAATTGCTAGGCGCATGCTCTTCGGTTTGAAGTGCAGCCGGTGCCGGTAGGTGACACGAAGTTCACGGTTGACGGTTAGGATTGCAGAAGTCAGACAAATACTCATCAATTCTAGGTCAGCTGCCTCGGGCTCCTGCTCAGTGCCTGGTTCGAAATTATCGAAATCGATGGGTCGGGTTCCCAAATCCTTGTCAAACAATGCATGCACAATGTCCTCGGCCCTGGTGACGAGAAGGCATGTCTCGACGTTTCGAGCATCAAATGCAGCAGTGGTAAAATTCGCACTTCCAACAAGACAACCCGTGCCCTTCGCCGACTCCCAAGCCAGAAGCTTCGCGTGCAGACGGCGGGACGAATTGCGAAGCTCGGACAAACTCACCTTACCCTGGAGCTTCTTCAGGGGTGAAACAGGAAGGTTGGTGGTCTTTTGTTGGACGACTATCTCTATGCGGCATTTTGGCCATCTTTGGCGGACTCGTCGGACCATCCCACCATCGAGGTCGTGAAAGGGTGAAATGACAATCAGCTTCTCCGGAGGGGATTTGTCAACAAGGTTAGCGATAAGGTCCCAAAGACTACCCTGGTAAGTATGGATAAGTCGGACCTTACGGTTGTTTCTCGGTGGCAGCGAGGCGGTTAACCAGGGCGCGGCTTCTGATGATTCTTCAAGCCACTCACGAGCAATTCGGCCTGTCTCTTTATCAGCGTCATCACACGCACGCTTAAAGAACGCCAATGATTCCTGAGCGAGTCTGATGGCCTCGTCGGTCTCTTCTGCGAGGTCAATAGTAAAAGCGTTCAGCAGTTCAAGATTGCTTGAACATCCTGATCGTGTCAGGTTGTTGCTCCCGCACTGGACCTGTCCGCCATGTTCGGTGAGCAAAAGGTTCAGCTTTGGATGGAACACGCCATGGGTGAGTCTCACGGGCACGACCAAGTATCGCCGGTTGAGAAAACGAGCCGGTATGTCCTGGCGAAGTAGCTTGAACCATTGCCCAGCGTCCATGAACACCAGAATACGTCGCGCCTTAACAAGAGCAGGACAACGGAGCAAACGCCGCTCAAAGAAATCCGCGTCCAGTTGAAAGGTTGACAGGATCGCAAGACTAGCAGGACCCCCGTCAAAGAGACTGGTGAAGTCAAGAAACTTCATTCACGATTTCCTTTGCCAATTCCCGCTTCAGGAAGTGCTTGCCCTCGGTCGTCAGGCGAATGACACCTTTCTCGTCATCATCAAGAAGCCCGATGTCTATCAGGATCTGGGTCGCACTGCTCAGACGAGGGTTGCCCATGCCGATCTTGTCAAATCCGCCTGTAGAGAACACTTTATGCCCATCCACTTGAAGAAGACACCGGTCGCCAGCCCAGCTTTTCTCGTAGGACATAGACTGATGCTGCTGCACGACGTACCGTGACAGGACGAATCCGGCCAACTCCTTCCAGGTGCAGTTCCACCACTTGCCGAAACGACGTGAAAGACCCGTCATGAGGATTGGAGGCACAAGGTCGAGATACGGATCATGCCCGTATTGGGGGTCCGCCACACCAGCAAGCCAATTGCCGTACTTCGTTGTCTCCCAATGCGTGTAACGGGCAAGGGTTGTCGCCAACAGGATCAGCGGAAGCGCCAAACCAGTGGAGGAATACAGATGTTCCTTGCTCCGAAGCAGATTCTCCAGCGTGTCTTCGGCAAACGGATTCATGCTTCGCACGGCGTCGTCGAGTGCCATGCTAACATCCGCACTCAGGTCGCCTTTCAAGCCCAAAGCAGTGAATAGGCTCGACGGACTCGATGTTCCGAACGAGCCTTTCACATCAATTCGCAGGGCTTCTGAGAGGTTCTTCCGAACAGCCGCCTCGTCGAGCCGAGTGACAAGCGATTCCAGCGTTGCTCCAGCAAGACCACAGTTACGGAGTTGGGAGACGAGCCAGGAGAAAAGACCTTCGAGGGCAACCGCCATGTAATGGTGGAAGTAGAACATTCGCCAGCGTGTGGCAATGTCAGTCAGTTTGGCGGGAAGTCGGACGTTCAGGCGATCCTTGTCGTTTGCGATCTCGCCGAAGTAGACCGCCCCGGCAAAACCCAGCTCATTTAGAATCCAATCCCCAGCACTCAGTTGTTGGCAGGTTTCGAGAATCAGCAGGAGAGACTTCCTTCGGACGACGTGCGACTCCTTCTTATGCCCTGACTTTTCCACGAACGCCAGGAACTCCGGCTCGGCGAAGAAGATGTCCCGCAATAGGTCACGGTCGTTGGATGTCCCATTTGTTAGCTCGCAAAGCCCGCCATGCCTACCAAACTCAGACAATCCACTGATGGAACATAAGCGGTCTTTGGAAGCAAGCTGTCTGGTTGCCGAAAGGGTATCGACCGCAGAGTTGTAACGCTTCGCAAGATCAAGACCGAGTTCCGAAAGCTGGATGTCCTCGAACGTAACCTCCCGGCCTTCAGTCTGCTCGTCGGTGTCCGGCAAGTCCTGTTCGGTGACGAAGAACCCGAGATTCACAATGGAGTTGAGACAGGCTGATAGGGCCGGTATCTTGGCGAACTTCTTTAGCTTTCGGAAGTTGGCCTGTTTATCTCCTTTATTGTACCATTCCTTTGCATCTCTCGAACCGACCAAGGCCCCTCCTCGGCAAGGCTCGCCCTCGTGATGAGCGACACAAGCCAAGGTCAGAGCTTGCTCTCGAAGAACGATTGCCTCTCGCAACCCCAAGGCAAAGGGCGTGCCCTTTTCACGCTGTTGGAAGTCGTAGACGCACCAAGGGATGAAGGAGAAGTATCTCGCTCTTGGCGTGATGGACGTGACGCAGTAGAGCAGGCTGCTGGCGAGACGAGCCGATCCTCGAAGCCCAAGGCCCAGCGGGTCTTGGACATCAGTGGCCGGAACGTGCTGGCTCCAGCGAAGGAGTATGGGCGTCTTCTGAGACCCTTTGGGCATCCGGCTCCCTCTTCCGCTACCTTTGCGATTCTCAGGTGAGGGGTCCGCTTTTGGCTCATCCCTTAATATTCTTCCCGGCTGTTCCTGTCCCAAAGGGCGGGGTTCTGACTTCTATTTCTCGACTTTCTTTCAGATTTAAATCGTAGAAATCTAGACGTCTTTAGGCTGCCTTCAGACCTTCAATTCCAGGTTAATCATATCGCCCCGCGTGAATCTCAACTTGTCGTGAGAAAAGGGACAGGCTGGTTTTCCATGGGCTGTAGAGCTCGCAAAAAGTAGCCTCTGCCCTTTACCATTCATGGTCATTTCTATTCCAATTAGCGGCTAAGCGTCAACGGCCATCATTTGGGTCGGCACCCAGTATTCTGGACAAGAAACAGGGGAGCACTTAGATGAAGATCACCTTGTGGTAGAAGTATCCCAGAGGGCTGCAAGACTTTGATTTCAGGCCGATCAAAAAGGTCCCGGATGCAAGGCGGGCAGCTATCGTTACTCGTGTCCGTGGTTCGACAAGCTGCACCACCCAAGCAAAGTCGAAGGGTGGCTCGTGTGACGCGGGAGAGCGTTAAGCCGCTGCTTCGGCAAAATCCCGGATGGGTACCAGGACCTTTCTCTTCGGGGCTTTTTTCAAGCGGACGACGGCCTCCATCTTTTCCAATGTCGTCGCATCATAATATCTCTCCCCACAGCGCCGGCACACCCCGGCAGGGACATTCTCAATGATAACGAGCCTGCCCTTGTGGCGGTACTGGACGGTTACTTTTTTTGCGTGCACCTTCCCATCGCAGTACTCACAGCTCTCGTATTTCATATTAGTCCTCCGTTAGAAGATAAACAGTGATAATCCGCAGCTTCCCTGAAACCAGAAACCGGCAGACGACCCCAACATCCCTACCATCTGGCGTTTTTCCCCGCACCACATAGCGGTTTCCCCGCGGGTCGCCCGTCAGGGTCTTTTCCACCCTCCCGGCAAGCATGGCCTTTTCCAGATCTGCGATTGCCAAATCGTCATCTTCCCGCTCTTCTTCCGCATGGCCGGTCAACTCGTAGTTCTTTGTCCGTATCCTCTCCCTGATCTCCCGGATGCCTCTTCGGGGCATACCCATTCTCCCATCTTTATACCTGCGGGTCTTTTTACCACACCCCTGGAGGCATTAGCCATCGCTTACCAAATGGCCATCCATTCTTGACAAAGAGGAAGAGAGTCGTTACGTGAAATAATCTTATGGTAGAGGTTTCCCATTTAACAAGATACGGAAAGCCGCGGGGTTCTGACTTCTATTTCTCGACTTTCTTTCAGATTGTTGAGTTGTAGAAGTCTAGACCCCTTTACGCTGCCTTCACACCTTCATTTCCAGGTTAATCATATCGCCCCGCGTGAATCCCAACTTGTCGAAAAAGCGGAGCATATCCCAGTCGCGCCAGTTGACCAGCGTGTAGATTTTCGTCACGCCGACCTTCTTCATGTGCGCGATCAACTCGTCCATCAGCGCGCGGGCAACGCCGTGATGCTGGTATTCCGGGTGGACGCCGATCGTATCAATCCACCCGACTGTCTCCGGCACGCCGTACTCCCAGCCGCTTGCGTCGCCCATGATAAAGCCGACGACGCGTCCGTCCACCTCCGCGACCAGGGGCGGGAGCGGCGAGCGCGCCACTGCAGATTCGACTTTCATTTCCCAGTAATCGCGCCGCCGCTTACCCAGCACTCGATTGTCGATGTCCGCAATCCCGCCCACATCCTTTGCACTCATCACGCGAGTTGTTACCGGTCCCATAGCGTTCCTCCTTTAGAACCGAAAGGTGAAAAAATCACGATGATAGGGGTTTAGTTTAAGGAGCATAGGTCGCATTGACGGGAGCGTATCCGATAGGGCGCGGTTGCGTCAAGCCAACTTCTTTATCGACTTCCTCCTCATGCTCTTTTCTTGCCGGTATCGTTTTAAACCTCGGATCTGAGATCCGCTCATCCCGGCCCGTCCTTCCCGCGCCAGTTAGGATCGGGAACGTGATCCGGAACGAAACCTAGATCGAATCGCCGCTTTCTGATAAGGTCTGCTCATCCATTGAAAACGGCACTTTGAGAGCAGGAGAGGAGAGTTCCTGAAATGGCGGAGCTGGGAAGCGGAGAACGAACAGCCGCGCAGGCGTATCTCGAAGTAGCTGCGGCGCACGGCGTCGAATATATTTTCGGCCTGCCGGGCACGAGCGGGCAGGAATTTCTCGGGACCATCGCCGAACAGGAACGGATTCGATTTATTCTGGCCCTTCATGAGACCTGCGCGGTTTCCATGGCCGACGGCTACGCCCGGGTGAGCGGTCGTCCGACGCTGGCCCAGGTGAGCACGCTTCCGGGCACTGCGAATGCCGTGGGAGTTCTCTACGACGCCTATCGGGACAGGTCTCCGGTGGTGGTGACCTCGACCCATGTGGACATGCGGATTATGGGCCGTGATAGTCACACGGAAGGGCGGGATCTAGTAGAGCTGACGCGGCAATTTACCAAGTGGAGCTGCGAAGTCCACAGATCGGATCGGATCGCTGAAGCTTTGAACCGGGCCTTCAAAGTGGCCTCGACCCCGCCTAAAGGTCCGGTCTACCTCTCTTTGCCAAGCAATCTTTTATCCGAGCCGGTGGCGGGTGAGGTTCCGGACGCAGAACGTTACCGCATCGTTCCGCGAATGGCGGCTGACCCGGAGGCGCTTCGGGAAGCGGCCCGCTTTCTATTAGAGGCCAAAAGGCCTTTGATTGTGGTGGGAAGCGGCGTGGCCGCAGCGGGCGCGGTGGACACGTTGATACAGCTAGCGGAGATGGTGGTTTTGCCCGTGGTCATGGAGCCGCGCTACTCCTTTCTCAGCTTTTCCACAAGCCACCCCTATAGCTTTCAGATCCCTGAGCGCCAGGTGACCTTCAAGCTTCCGGAATGGGGAGAGCCCGATCTCATTCTTGCCGTCGGCTGCCGGCTGATCCGCGAATACCGCTATCTTCCGGAGCCGGCGATCAAGCCTGGAACTCGCTGCGTCCATATCGAAGAGGATCCGTGGGAAATCGGCAAGGTTTTCCCCGTGGACCTGGGCATCGTCGCCGACGCCAAAAGCGCCTTGAGCTCGCTGGTGCAGATCTGTCGCGATCAGTTGAGTAAGATCGACGGCGGCCGCAAGGCCGAACGCCTCGCCTGTCTCACGAAGGCCAGGGAAAGGGCGCAGCGGGAACTGGAGGAGCGGGCGCGCGAGGGGTGGGATTCCACTCCGGTCAATCCTGCTCGTTTAATTCGGGAGATGGACAGACTTTTGGACCGCGATGTTTTGATCGTCAATGAAAGTCCGACGGCGAAGGACATCCTTATGTCCAACTTCAGCTTCGCCGCCGGACGATCCTATTTTTCCAACTCCTCCGGCGGCTATCTGGGCTGGGGTTTAGGTGCCGCTATGGGGGCCAGGCTTGCCTCTGGCGAGCGCCTCTGGTCGATCCTGAACTGAACTTCTCTCGGCTCGCGCAGTGCTTTGGCATATTCGGCCAGAGAGTGGAACAACCAGAGGAGATCGCGCCCGCATTAGAACGGGCCCTGCAAGAGCCTGGGCCGGCGGTTATCGACGTAATCATCAGTCAGAAGACGAGAAAGGATTAAAGGGGGAAAACATGAAGACAGATACTTGGGAAGAGTTTCAAAAAGCGTCGCTTGGAGCGGAGAACAGCGCTTACGAGGTCATCGCGAAGCTGGATCCGGAGTATTTTCGGCATCTGAAGGGAATTTTTGTTGATGCTACTTTCGGCCGGGAAGGCGCGCTGCCGCGAAAAACCAAGGAACTCATCATGGTGGGAATCACCTGCGCGCTATCGCGTCCTCGAGGCGTGCGGGTCCATATTGAGAGAGCTCTGAACGTAGGCGCTACCCCGAGAGAGGTTCTCGAAGCCGCGGAGGTGGCGGCGATTCCAGGCGGGATGCCCGGCTTGTGGCTCGGGGTCGACACGCTCCAGGAAATCCTAAAGCGCAGGGGGCAGGAATTTAAATGACCGACGGTCAGGATGGGCCGCTGGCGGGGATTCGTGTCCTGGATCTGACGCGGTTATTGGCCGGTCCTTACTGCACGATGTTTCTCGGCGATCTGGGCGCCGAGGTGGTAAAGGTGGAAGAACCGGAAATCGGCGATGATTCCCGTCTCTGGGGGCCGCCGTTTGCCGGAGGTGAAAGCGCCTACTTTCTCTGCATTAACCGCAACAAGAAAAGCCTGGGACTCAATCTCAAGTCCGATCAAGGCATTGAGATTCTGCGCGAGCTTGCCAAGCAGGCGGACGTTCTGGTTGAGAACTTTCGGCCTGGGACGATGGAGAGGCTGGGGTTGGGGGAAAAAGAGCTAAGGGCGCTTAACCCGAGGCTCATTTATGCGTCTGTCTCCGGCTTTGGCTCGGATGGTCCCATGAAAGACTGGCCTGGTTACGATCTCATTATCCAGGCCTGGGGCGGTTTCATGAGCATTACCGGAATGCCCGACGGTGAGCCCACAAAGGTTGGGGTCGCCATTGTTGATGTCTTGGCCGGTCTAATCCTGGGGCAAGCGATCCTGGCGGCGCTTTTTGCCAGGGAGAGCTTAGGCGTTGGGCAGAAGGTGGAAACATCCCTCCTCGAAGCCGAAGTGGCCTGCTTGGTTAATTGGGCCAGCAACTATCTCGTTGGCGGGAAGATCTCTGGTCGGTTCGGAAATGCCCACCCCAGTATCGTGCCATACCAGAGCTTCAGGACGCGGGACGGGTATCTAGTGGTCGGGGTTGCCGGCGAGGCGATCTGGCAGCGTTTCTGTCAGGCCATCACAAAACCGGAATTGGCTGATGATGAGCGCTTTGCCAGAAACCCGCAGCGGGTCGAGCACAGAGAGGAGCTGCTCGAAATCCTTGAGCCGATGTTCCTGGCCCGAGACACAGCCGCGTGGATGAAACTTCTAAGCGCTGCCGGCATCCCCTGTTCCCCGGTTCAGACGGTCGATCAGGTCCTAAGCTCGCCGCAAGTATTACATCGCGGAATGGTCGTAGAAGTCCAGCATCCCACAGCGGGTAACGTTCGCATGGCCGGCATCCCCGTGAAGCTATCAAGGACCCCGGCCTCGATCCGGCTGGCGCCGCCGCTTCTCGGTCAGCATTCGGAAGAGGTTTTAACGAGCTGGCTAAATTTGGACGAGACAAGGATTGCCGATCTCAAGAATCAAGGAGTGATCTGACACATGCAGAAAGGCATTACCTTTGAGGGATTTCATCGCGGCGACCGCTTCACGACCGGCCGGCGCACGGTCACCGAGACCGACGTCATGCAGTTTGTCTGCCTCGTGGGTCTGTTTGAGCCGCTTTTTATCGACGCCGAGTATATCCGCAACGAGAGCTTGTTCGGCGAGCGGATCGCGCCGGGCTCCCTCACCTTCGGCATGGCCGAAGGGCTAACAGTTCAGACGGGAATTATCCACGGCACGGCAATGGCATTTGTCGGGCTCGAGCGGATGCGGCTTTACGCTCCAGTAAAGGTGGGCGACACGATTCAAGTCGAGATCGAGGTGCTGGATGCCAAGGAAGTTAAGTCCCGCGGGGGAGGCATTGTTGTCTTTCGTCAGGTTGTCCGCAACCAGCAAAGGGGTGCCGTTATGGAATATGATGTCTCGCGCATGATTCGAGGAGCGAGGCAGGAAGAGAAGGAAGGAAGAAGCCAGTGAAAAGCCCGAGAGAACAGATGAGCGTCAAGTTCGGCATTCTCCTTCCGACCCGGGAGGTCGTCATGTCGCGCCTGCGCGACCCGGCCACGACCATCTATCCGCTCGCCGAGAGGGCCGAGGCCTTGGGCTTTTGTTCCTTATGGGTCGGCGATAGCATAACCGCGAAGCCGCGGCTGGAGGCCGTGACGACGCTGGCTGCGGTGGCGGCCCGAACCCGCCGTGTCCGTTTGGGAACGGCAGTTCTCCTAGCGGCGCTCAGGCACCCGATACTCCTGGCCCATTCCATCGCCAATCTGGATTGGCTCTCCGGCGGGCGAGTCGATCTCGGAATCGGTTATAGCCGGCCCAATGACCCGGCTCAGGAACATGAATTTGCCATCCTGGGGCTCTCCGTTAACCAACGTATCAAGATGAGCGAGGAAATCGTCCGAGTGATCCGAAGGCTCTGGCGGGAAGAGGATGTGTCGCACTCGGGTACCTTCTTTAACTTTGAGCACGTCACCCTGGAGCCTAGGCCGATCCAACCCGGCGGGGTGCCGGTATGGCTTGCTTCGAATAATGTGGAGCCTGGCTTAAAGCGGGTGGCGCGATTGGGAGATGGATGGCTGAACAATATAAACAGTCCCGCAATCTACCGTGAATGCCTGGATAAGATACGGGGCTATGCGGCGGAAGCTGGACGCGGCCAGGATGACATCGAGCCCGGGCTTTACCTCACGGTCGCCGCCGGCGCGGCGGAAAAGGTGAGGGAAGGAAAGGCGTTCTTGGAGGAGTACTACAAAAAGCCCTACGAGTCGGTTGCAAGGTCCATGGTCTGTATCGTGGGCAGTTGGGAAGAAGTGGTCGACCGCATAGAGGCTTACCGTGACGCCGGCGCGCGCACCATGATCATCCGATTTGCCGCTCGAGACCAATTCGCTCACCTGGAGGCCTGCGCTGAGTCCCTCGCGTCTAGGGGATTGTTTCCTAGCAATTGAGAGCAAGAAAACCAGGAGGTCTTAACGCCGCCGCCCTCGAGTCGACCGAAAAGGTGGTGTGGTAATGGCGAGTCAGCATGAATCGGGTTTATCTCTTTGCTTCCGCCTTGTTACTTCCAGAGCGAGCTAGATGTGGCCTGACGTTATTGCCGTCCTTTCAGCTATGGGATGGGCATCCGATGCCGTTTTGGTACGCCTCGGAGCACGGAGGTCTAACGTCCTCGCTGCGGCGTTTTTGAGCTTTTCGGTGTCGGTCCTTTGCCTGTGGTTGTACCTCCTTCTCTTTTCCTCCCTCGACCTCCTCTGGTCACGGGCTACGATTTATTTCTTATTGAGCGGCTGCTTGCAGCCGCTGATGGCACGGGTCCTCTTTTATATCGGTCTAATGCGCCTCGGAGCGTCGCGCGCCGGGCCTTTGCGGGGGGTGGAGCCTCTGTTTTCCGCTGCGATCGCCGTGGTCTTCTTGCACGAGCGGCCGGGTTTTTTGGTCTATGGCGGAACGGTTCTGATCGTCGCAAGCATCTGGCTCATCTCCTGGCGGCGGAGTGGTGAAGCCAGGTGGCGGCTTTTCGACATCGTCTTTCCCGTGGGAGCCGCCCTGGTCTCCGCTGTTTCGCAGAACCTGCGCAAGGGAGGTTTGCTTATCCTTCCTGATCCGTTTGTGGGAACGGCCGTCAGCACTTTGACTTCTCTGATGCTCTTTTTCATCTTCTTGCTGGCGACTGGAAGGATGAGCCTCGTTCGAATTGAGCGGGAAAGCTTACCTTTTTTTGGCAGCGCCGCCTTCGTCTCCGCTTTGGCGCAGCTCCTGAACTTTATGGCACTAAGCCGTGGGGAAGTTTCCGCGATGGTCCCACTCCTGAACACCACGCCGCTCTTCACGGTGCTTTTCAGCAGCCTATTCTTGAGAGAAGTGGAAAAGGTCACTTCCCGGATCGTTCTCGGAGCAGGCCTGATGGTGACCGGCGTCGTGATTATCACCAGCCGGTAGCGGGGCGTCGACGGGCGGCTTTTATTTCTCGTAGAGCTTTTTGATAAAGCCGGATTTGTCGAGTTCCTCGACAAAGCTCGGATCGGCAAACTCTTCGGCTTTGTGCTTCCACACCTCCGGTCGAGCCATCGCGACATATTCGAAGCTCGTCTTCATTCCCGGGATGTTCGGATAGGGAACCGGCAGGAAAGCCTTGGAGAAGATCTCGTAAGACTCGTTGACGAGCTCCTCATCATCCAATCTTAGCATTTTCCGGATCACCTTTTTGCCGAACTCGCGGTCTTTCTTGAAGAGCGAGATCCCTTCGATGTGGGCCTTCATGTAATTCATCACCAGCTCGCGGTCTCGCTGGATCGTGGCCCGGCGCGTGACGATCTCCATCCAGGGATAATCGACCTCTTTCGAGGAATCCCACAGCATCTTGAATCCCATTCTCTGTGCCCTCCCATAGGCGGGATAGGACATCGCCGCGGCATCCACCGATCCCTGTTTCAGCGCCGCGATTCGCTCGGGATCGCCGCCGATCTGGAGCAGGACCAGGTCCCGATCGGGGTTGAGCCCCTTCTTCTTGGCTACGTAGCGCACCAGAAAATCCGTGAGGGAGCCAAAAGTCGACACCGCAATCTTTTTACCTTTGAGCTCTTCGGGCCTTTTGATCTCGGGCTTCACCACGAGGGCGTGGATGACGCCAGGCATAGTATGAGCGAGAATCGCGAGGTCCGAGCCGGCAAGATCGGCGTTGATGACGGTCGGCGTGGCGATGGGCGCGATCTGCATGCTGCCGCCGATGACGGCCTTGGACGCTATTCCTGAGCCCTGCACCGTGATGACCTCCGCGTCGAGCCCGTGCTTTTCGAAGAGCCCAGCCTCCTTGGTCACGAAGATGATGATATTGCTCATGCTGACCGCGGGGACACCGACACGGATTTTTTTCAAGACTTTGGTTTGTGGCGACGCCGGAGAAGGAGAAATCAAAAAGAGACTCAAAAGAAAAACGGACGGAACTCTGTGCGGAGCCATGGCGGACAACCTCCTCGATCTGGTCGGAGACTTGAGTTTAGTGGCGCGATCCCATCCCTCAGACATCTATCCTGGCCTCGCCCGCCAATTTACCCCGTTGCATGTCTGACTGCAAAACCCTTATCGGCAGGATGATCATTTGTAAGCCTTCGAATTGGAGCCGCTGCTGCAAGGTAAAAGGCGTATGGTTGTGAAGCAAGCGGCTAAAAAGGCTTTCTTTCTGAAAAACCAGCTTTCCGGCAAAAAAGACCGAGCGGGGAAACTCCTGCGCAACAGATTTACAGAGCGTCTCCAATTCAGCCATGAGGTCGATTCCCAGGGAAAACCGATACTCCGCGTACCATCCCAGGCAATTCGCATAGTCGACAAAGCTTTTTAGGTTCTCTTCCTTGTTGCGGCGCAGATTTTCGATCTCCTTCACGCCTTTAAATTGGCTGGTATCGATGACGCCGATCGAGACAAAGACGAGGTTTTTGAAATAGTTCGGGAAAAGACGTTGGATCGATAGCAGCGAGTGGACCGCCATGCCGTCAAAGTCTCTGACGATGAGAACCCCCGTCGGGGAATCTGGGCTCTTGGGAGGCACGGGGTTGAGATCGGGTTGAAAGGGGATTTGCATCAAAGTCTCATCCAGGCTGCGCAGGGCTCGTCGCACCCGGTCGTAGTGGGATCGGACTTGATGACAGAGAAGGATAAATCCCGATGTGACCGCCGCTGTAACCCATCCGCCTTCGGCAAATTTCATGGTTACAGTGATGATGAGGATGGTTCCGGTCAGCGTGAGTCCAAGACCATTGAGAAGGAACTTGCGCCGCCAAAACCGGTGCTCTTTTTTTTCTTGCCACCAATGCCGGCACATGCCTAGTTGCGAGAGCGAAAAGGTGAGGAAGACATTGATGCTGTACATCACGACCAGAAGCTTCACCGCCCCTTCGGCGTAGAGCAGGAACACCAAGGAGGAGAAGCCCATAAACCATATACCGTAGCGCGTGACGAGGTGATCGCTCAAGTGTGAAAAACGATGAGGCATCCAGGAGTCGACCGCCATATTGGATAAGACTCTGGGGCCGTCAATAAACCCGGCCTGGGCTGCGACCAGAAGAATGGCGGCTTCGGCCAGCAGGGTCGCGACGATCATGACATAATCGATTGGGGCCGGGAAAAAACTTCCATAGACTTTCGCAAAGAGGCTTGCGTTAAGCGTCCTGCCGGGCTCGTGGGAGACTTGATTCAGCAAATAGGAAAGAAGAACGCCGCTGGCGGTGAATGCCAGCGAGACTGCCATATAGCGCATCGTTTTCTTGCCGGTTTCGACTTTAGGATCGCGCAGGGCCTGAAGGCCGTTACTGACTGCCT